>JAHKKM010000208.1 GCA_020027645.1 Pseudomonadota bacterium | reverse complement strand
GAACATGTACATCAGGTCGCGGGAAAGCGGCACCAGTCCCGCGGTAACCGGGCCTTCGTAGGCTCGCACCGCATCGAGTTCCTGCGGCTTGGGAAAATTGTAGCGCCATACGGATTGGCCAACGAACCTCGGCTCTGCTGCGCCGGGGAACAGCATCGTGCGCGTTTTCGAGAACACGCCGTCTGCGCCCAGTACGACATCGTAGTTGCCCCGCGTGCCATCAGAATACTCGACCGCTACCTTTGCGCCATCGTCATCGATCGCATCGGCAGTAATGCCGAGTCGCACGCGTGCACCGGCAGCGATTGCGCGGTCACCCAGCACTTTGTGCAGCGCCGGACGCGCGATGCCTACGTTAGCCGGATACTTCGCAACCAGCGGCGGGACCGGAATTCTTGCCGCAAGCGTGCCATCGGGTTTGTAGACCTCGACGAAATTGAAACCGAAACCGGCATCGAGGTAGTCGTCGATGATGCCGAGCTCGGCGACCGCCCGCACAACGTTGGCCTGCTGGATGATGCCGACCCCGTAGACCGACCAGCCCGGGTCCTTTTCTATGACTTCGACGGCAAAGCCGCGCCTGCGCAGCGCAATGGCCGAGGTCAGGCCGGCAATACCACCGCCGATAATAAGGACGGACTCAGGCTTCACGATGTCCCCCGGAGGTCGCGATGTTCTGCAAGGCTACAGCGGGCTCAACCATCAATCGAATCGCTTATTTTTATGATTATCCATTCTCTGTGTTTATGCATCTATCGCTACTGCCATCTCATGAAGTAGACGACGGAGCCAGCCGACGCCCGGATCGTGCGCCCGCGCCGCATGGTGCTGAATCATCTCACGCATCGGCGGCACGTCGACCGGCAGTGGCTGAATCTTCAACGGCAAGTCCTTTGAAAAGACTTGCGCGAGACGTTCATGCATCACGGTAAGTCTTCCGGTGCCTATGACGAGCCAGGGAACGACCGAGAACGACGGCGCAAAAATCTCTACTTGCCTGTCTGGCGCCACGTTCTGCAGATGCCGTTCCGCGTAAGTCAGCTGCCGATTCGGTCCGATAGTCACGGCTACGTGAGCACTACGCTCAAACTCTGCGCGGCGCAACGGTCGATCCATCAGTGGATTCTCTGCCCAGCCGACCACCACGTGCTGCTCCTCGAACAGAAGCTCGGCGGGATGATTTGGCGACACATATTCTTCCGGCGTCAGCACCAGGTCTATCTCGCCTCGTTCAAACTCCAGGGCAACCTGTTCGTTGGGCAGTCGTATGTCGAGTTGTATGCCCGGCGCTATGTCTTCGAATCGCTGAATCGCCGGGCCGATGAGGACCGACGCAACATAGTCGGAGGCCATCAGGCGAAACACCCGCTCGGATCGCGCCGCGTCGAATTCTGAAGACATCGATACTATGAAGTCGAGCTGCCCCAGTACCCGCTTGACTTCAGGTACGAGACTGTCGGCGTACGAGGTCGGAATCATCCGCTTGCCGTGAAGAATCAGAATGTCGTCGCGGAAAAACTCCCTCAGCCTGCCCAGCGCAGCGCTCGCCGCTGGCTGGCTCAGGTGCAGCCTTTTCGCGGCGCGGGAGACGCTGCGTTCCTCCAGCAGCACGTCCAGCGCAACGAGCAGGTTCAGATCGAGGCCCTTGAACCGCACCGTTTGACCTATTACAACGATGGATGATTTTTTATCAAAACAAACAATTCGACTAATTGCAATGGTCCTGCTTCCATGGACTGGCGCGGTCGATCGGCTTGGACCGCATTTCTGGTGCCCAAATGGGGGGGAACATGAAGATTGCTATTGTTTTGAGCGCGACGCTCAGTTTGCTCGTCGCGTCAGATCTTTCGTACGCGCAGGCACCCGAACAAGGTGGTCTGGAGGAGATAATTGTTACCGCACAACGACGCGAAGAAACGCTGCAGAACGCCGCGCTGGCCGTCAGCGCCATCTCCGGTCAACGGCTGGTGGACGAAAGTGTCTCGCAGGCAACCGACCTGACCCGACTGGTGCCGTCGATCCAGGTTGCACCGGCTTCATCGTTTACCCAAATCTACTTGCGCGGTGTCGGCACTTTCGGAGCTAACGCGTGGGCGGAGCAGGGTGTCGCTTTCAATCTCGACGGCGTCTACCTGTCGCGCCCGGCCGCGCCTGCCGGTCTGTTCTACGACCTGGAGCGCATCGAAGTGCTCAAGGGTCCGCAAGGAACGCTCTACGGACGCAACGCAAGCGGCGGCGCGCTCAATGTCATTACGGCAAAACCGGACTTCGAGGGTCTTGGCGGCTACTTCAATGCCGAGGTCGGCGACAACAATGCATTCAAAACCTCGGCGGCACTGAACGCGCCATTGAGTGAGCAGTTCGCGATGCGCCTGTCCGGGCAGTATGTGGAGCGGGACGGTTTTCTGAGCGACGGCTACGACGACGAGGAAACCTGGGCGCTGCGTGGCCAACTGGGCTTTGACAATCAGTCGAACACCAGCATCACGTTGAGCGCCGATTTCGCCAACGTCGGCGGTGCGGGTTCCGGTGGCAGCATCATGCCGCTACTCAGCACCAGCGAGTACATCGGGCCAAGCGATCCCAGAACCATCGCCGAGTACCTGACGCGCCCGCCAACGCCGCCGGTGCCACAGATTATTGCGCAGGACGACGGCTACCAGGACAACGACTTCTTCGGCGCGATTGCAGAGGCCAATATCGATCTCGGCTTCGCTATGCTCACTGTCATACCGGCATACCGAAAGACCGATCTCGATTTCGTAGGGTACGCCGCCAGCTTCCTGGTCGACGTTGTCGAGGTTTCCGAGCAAACCTCGATCGAAGCGCGCCTGGGCGGCGAGACCGAACTGACGACCTGGACCGCAGGCCTCTACTATTTCGATGAATCGACTGAAGCGAATCAGTTCTTCGACCAGGCATCGAATGCGACGCTCATTATCAGCGATCTTGCGACCGAGAGTTTTGCCGCTTTCGGTCAGCTGACCTACGCGTTGACGGATCAGTTTCGGCTGGTTGCTGGCCTCCGTTCCACCCGGGACAACAAGGTACAGGATTCGTACCTGGAGTCGCGACCTTTCGTCGGCTTTGTGCCACCCGGCCCACCCGACTTCATTCCGATTATCCTGACGATTCCGACCGTTGCGATAACCGATGTCGACTTCGACGAAGTCACCTGGAAAGCCGGTATCGAATACGACGCCGCAGAGGACTCCCTTCTGTACGCCTCAGTCTCGACTGGCTTCAAGTCGGGCATTCTTTTTGGCGGCAGTGGCCAGAACTATTCCGAGCCGGAATTGCTGACGGCGTACACAATCGGATCCAAGAACCGCTTCCTGGATAACCGGCTGCAACTAAACCTTGAAGCATTCTACTGGGATTACGAGGACCAGCAGATCTCGCACCTGGGTCCCACGCAGGTGGCAAGTACACCGGGCGGACCGATCTTCGGCCCCGTCTTTCTCACAGAGAATGCCGGTCAGGCAACAATTCTCGGACTCGAGGTCGACCTGGTGGCGCAGGTGTCGGACCATGGCCTGTTGTCCGTCAACCTGCAGTATCTTGATACTGAATACGATGACTTCCAGTACCTTGCCTATTCGACCAGCGGACCGGCGCCGGTCATCAACTGCGACGTAACGCCAACAACGCTCGTGGGCGCAACACCCATAGCAGCGATCTACGCCGTCGACTGCTCAGGAAAGCCGCTGGTGAATGCGCCCGAATGGTCGACCAACATCAGTTATGACCATGCCTTTGACTTAAGTGGCGGCAGTCGAATTGATTTGCATCTTGGCACGTTGCTCGAGTCGTCCCGCTATTTGTCCATAGACTTCCTGGAGCTGGGCGAACAGGACTCCTACATGATGTCGAATGCCCGGCTGAGCTACACACCTGCCAGCGAGCGCTACACCGTTGCGGCGTTCGCCAACAATCTGGAAGACGAGCGCGTTTTCTCCAACTCGCTGCAGAGCCCGGTCAAGCCGGGTACCATTTACAACCAGAACCGGCCGCCGCGTACCTACGGGCTTCGACTGATGGTCAACTTCTGAATTCTGACCAGGCATGGGCAACCCAATTTCAAGGCGGCGATCTGCGACGGGCCGAGCGGTAATTCGCCTCATCGCCATCGTGGCGCTTTTGCTCCAGTGTGCCGCGAAAGCACAAGAAGCTGGGCCGGCGAGTGGGTTTATCACCCTGGGTACCTCTGGCGGGCCGATTGCGAATGCCGGCCGATCGCAACCGGCAAATGCCCTGCTCATCGGCCCGGATATTTACCTGGTCGACGTCGGTGACGGCGCCGCGGGCCAGCTGGCGAAGGCCGGGCTGCTCCTGTTAAAGGTCCGCGGCGTATTCCTGAGCCATTTGCACTTCGACCACACGGGCGGGCTGATGGCGGTGCT
>JAHKKM010000207.1 GCA_020027645.1 Pseudomonadota bacterium | reverse complement strand
CAGTGTCCCTGGATCGGTGGTCGCATAGCCGTATTCGAATCCGAGCACCGCTTCCTCGGAAAGCAGCGAATCGATCACAAGAAAGCCGTCAGGACGTTCGCTGATGGTCTGCAGAGGGATGTATTCCTGACGATTGTTCTGGTCGTGCAGTACCGCGTGCCGGTGAAAGAACGTACCCCGTCCACTGTCCTGTCCCGTGATACGACAGGCAAATCCCTGGTCCAGGAGTCCGGCGTACGCCATGGTCTCGGCGAAACCCCAATCCATATCGATTTCGCCCGATGCCATGCGCTGGCGCTCGCTCATGATTCTTTGCACCCGTCCGTGCAGGGTCATGCCGGCCGGGATCCGTGAAATCTTTTCGCCTAACGCTGCCACCTTCGCGGGGCTCAGGGTGGTGTCAACCTCCTCATGCCATTCGGCATCAATATAAGGAGTCCAGTCGACCGTAAATTCGTTGCCAATCAGCCCAAGGGTCGAACGAGGCACCGGTTCGCCGCGGTCCAGCCGGTCGCGGTATTCTTCCTGCATGGTCGCCACGCCAACCTCATCGATAACCCCGGAAGCCACCAGCCTCGCCGCGTAGAGTTCCCGGGTCGTCAGGTGATTCCTGATTCGCGCGTACATGACCGGCTGGGTTGCGCTGGGTTCGTCGGCTTCATTGTGTCCGTGGCGCCGATAGCAGACCAGGTCGATCACGACATCCTTGCAAAACTTCCGCCGATAACGGAGTGCAAGCCGCGTCACAAATATCACGGCCTCCGGGTCATCGGCGTTGACATGGAAGATCGGCGCTTCGATCATTTTTGCTACGTCGCTGCAATACGTAGTTGATCGCGCGTCGCTCGGCCTGCTGATCGTAAAACCGATCTGGTTGTTTACAACGATGTGAATTGTGCCGCCAGTTCGAAAGCCGTTGGTCTGCGACATCTGAAATGTTTCGGTGACGACACCCTGTGCCGAAAAAGCCGCATCGCCATGAATCAGCACCGGCATCACCTCTTGTCTCTCGGTGTCGCCGCGCCGCTGCTGCCGGGCCCGAACCGATCCCTCGACCACCGGGTTGACGATTTCGAGATGCGATGGATTGAAGGCCAAAGCAATGTGCATGTTGCCGCCTGGCGTCGTCATGTCGGCCGAAAAGCCCTTGTGATACTTGACGTCGCCCGACCCTTTCATCTCGGCCGGATCGACATTGCCCTCGAACTCTTCGAACAGCTCGTCCGGTGCCTTGCCAAGCACGTTGACCAGCACGTTGATCCGGCCGCGGTGGGCCATGCCGATCACCAGCTCTTTCACGCCGGACGCCCCGCCCTGCTGGATCAGGTCGTCCAGCATCGGAATGAGACTCTCGCCCCCCTCCAGCGAGAAACGCTTTTGCCCGACGAAACGTGTGTGCAGATATCTTTCGATCCCTTCGGCACAAGTCAGCTGGTCGAGAATGCCGCGCCGCTCCGTGTCACTCAGCCCGGGTGACACGACTCCGAGTTCAAAGTGCTTGCGCAACCACAGCCGTTCGCGGGATCGCGATACATGGGCGAATTCGGCACCGATCTTGCCGCTGTAAATTTTTCGCAGCAAAGCCAGGATATCGCGGAGCTTCATGCGCTGGTCGCCGGTCCCCGCCAGTCCACCGGTATAGAACTCCAAATCCATATCGACTTCGGTCAGTCCCAGGTAATCCGGTTTGAGCACGCCCGGCACAGGCCGCTCCATCAGTCCGAGCGGATCGATGTCGGCAATGAGGTGACCACGCAAGCTGTGTACCTGGATAAGCCGCGAAACAGCCGCCTGCTTCTCGATCGAGCCGCTGGCTGACTGAATACGGACGGCCGCTTTGCCGTTGACCCGGCGCGCGCGAGGCTCGGTTCGCGCCTCGATTTGCGATGCGGTGGCGAGTCGTTGCCGGATTGCCGAGTGCGATTCCTCGCGACGGTCGCTGCCATCTGCCAGCGTTCTGAAATAGCGCCGCCAGCCCTCCGGAACGGTGTCCGGATTCTCTACATATTTTTCGTACAACGCCTCCACGTCACTGGCATTGCTGCCAAACAGCGCGGTACTGGCGAGTTGTTCCTTGACTGAGGTGCTCATTGGCAATGCCGGCTTGCGGCCGGGGCCGCGCGATTTCTGTGCCGCAACAAACGCGGCCGAAAAAGGGGCGCTAGTTTAGCCTATGCCCAAGGTAGAGGGAATGCCGTTGATCGCGTGCTGCTTGCTATAAGTCGCGGATGAGCCAGACAAATTCGTAACAGACCAGGCAGGCGTAGAAACTGAAAATCGATGTCAGGACAAGCCCGGTACGGAAGCGGTTCAGAAAGCGATGCCGTGACAGAAACACCAGGGTCAGTACGCCGAAGCCGGTCAGCATCATCTTGGCAACCGAGAAGGTCAGTGTCCCGTGGCCCATCATGCCCGCCATGACCGGATTCGCTTCGTAGAATCCGCGATCCAGTAACTGCAGAGTAAGAAATGCATCGATACTGCTGAACAGCATGGTCCCGACTGCCAGGAAAAACAGCCATGGGTGATGCCAGTCCGAGTACACAGGCTGGCCCTCCAGGATGCGGCGTGTATTGCGTCGCCGCGATCGCAGAAAACCATGAGCCACCGTACGCCAGCCAAAGGCGCGTCGCTCCAGCGTGTCGCGCTGGTCTGTTTCCGGAATCAGTCGTTCGAACAGTGCCATCATTCCCCCTAGTCCGCTGCTGCGCTCATCCTGCCTGCAGCAACGTCACATGCCTGGATACCGGCGACCTGGTTGCGTCTGGCCTGTCAGCCGGGATTTTCATTGAGCGTCTGCCGTGCCGACATCGTTAGACACATCGCCGGTCTGCAACAGGTAGGCGATCAGGGCATCCCTGTCGACATCGTTCTGGATACCGGCAAATGCCATCCGGTTGCCTGGCAGGAATCGCGATGGCGCCGCGAGCCAGGCATCGAGCGCAGCCGGTGTCCAGACGAACGTGGCCGATGCCAGTACCGGCGAGTAATCGAATCCGGGCAAGCTGCCCGCGTCTCTGCCGAACACCCCGTAGAGTGTGGGACCCAGCAGGGTTGGACCATTTTTTTCCAGCGCATGACATGCCCGGCACTGCATAGCCAGTCGTTCGCCCCACTCCCTGTCTGCTACGGCGTACGCATCCTGTTCAAGATAGTCGCGGTTCGACAATACGATCTGTTCAGCGAAAGCCGCCGAATCCGGCACGGCCCCGGCATTTGTATCGGATAGGTAGTTGCTGTTCTCGGAATTACAAGCGGAGACCAGCACGGCAAGCAGGCAAGCGAAATGACGGCGGTCGTGATTACGTTTTATCTGCTGCTCCATGGCGATTCGAAAATACCGAATTCCTGCGTCCAGTCCCTGGCCGTGACCTGCACCCGACTATATCGCTGTTTTACAATTGCAGGCATCGAACTTACCAATACCTGCCAATCGGGTCTGTATAATTTCCCGACAGATTGTTAGGCTTATCCACACATTCCAGAGATTCATCCAATGGTGGCTTACACAACCACATTGCCCTCCGGTGCGGCGGTCCAATACGTCGATCGCAAACGCTGGCTTTGGTCGATGTCGGTACTCTATCCATTGCTGCCGTGCCTCGGCATCGCCCTGCATGCCGGCACCGGCCAACAGGCGTGGCTGCTCTTGCCGCTGGCGTTTGGCTATCTATTGGGCCCGCTGCTGGATTTCCTGATCGGTGAGGATCCGACCAATCCGCCGGAGGCCATCGTGCCGCAACTGGATCAGGATCGTTATTACCGTTACCTCACTTACGCCGTTGTGCCGATGCATTTCATCAGCCTGATTACGGCAGCCGCGTGGGCGGGCACACAAGAGCTTTCCTGGTGGGCATTCGCCGGTCTTGCGGCGGTTGCCGGGCTGGCCAGTGGGTTGGGCATCAATACCGGGCATGAGCTGGGTCACAAGAAATCAGCACTGGAGCGAACCCTGGCGAAAGTCGTGCTTGCGGTTCCGGCTTACGGACATTTCTGGATCGAGCACAACCGAGGCCACCATCGCGACGTGGCGACCCCCGAGGATCCTGCCAGTGCCCGCATGGGCGAGTCGATATATCGTTTCGCCTGGCGGGAAATACCCGGTGCATTTCGACGCGCCTGGGCGATCGAAAAGGATAGACTCGGCCGAAGCAAGCGCTCGCCATGGAACCGGGACAATGAAATCCTGCAGTCGTTGTCTCTGGCAGCGATTCTGCAACTGGGGCTGGTCATCGCCTTTGGCTGGCCGATGATTATTTTTCTTCTGATTCACAACGTGTTTGCCTGGTGGCAGCTGACCAGCGCAAATTACATCGAACATTACGGCTTGCTGCGAAAAACGGATGCGAACGGCCGTTACGAGCGATGCCTGCCGTTACACTCATGGAACAGCAATCACCTTTACAGCAACCTGGTTCTGTTCCATCTGGAGCGTCACTCCGACCATCACGCG
>JAHKKM010000206.1 GCA_020027645.1 Pseudomonadota bacterium | reverse complement strand
CCGCTATGGAATTTTCAATCATCCAGGTATCTATCTCGGCCATCAGGCCGAAACGCATGGCCGCCGGCAGGAACGCGTCCGGCCCAACGAGCTTCCCGTCCTCGGCGCGCATGCGCAGCAAAACCTCGTGGTGGGTCGTTTCGCCACTCGCGATATCAACAATGGGCTGGTAGCGCAAAACAAAGGAATTGCTATCAATGGCGGATCGCAATTTGGACATCCAGCCTACGTCAGCCACCATCTTCTCAGCTTCACGCTCGGACATGCTGAAGAATTGCAGCCGGTTTCTGCCACTCGCCTTGGCTTCGCGGCAGGCAATGTCGACTTGTGCAATCAGATCATCATGATCGAATCGCGACGAATCGATCATCGTTATGCCGATACTGCAGTGCACATGAAATACGTTCTCGCTCTCTATATGTGCAAGCCGGCGCATGTCATCAAGAACCGCTTCTGCGAGCGTGGTCGCCGCCGCTTTCGACGTGTCCGGTACCAGTATCGCGAATTCGTCGCCGCCGAAACGGGCGACCTGCCCATTGTCACCTATCGATCTGATGAGCTGATCCGCAACTTTGCGCAACATTCGATCTCCGGCTGGATGGCCGCAGGTGTCATTGACGTATTTGAATTGGTCGAGATCGACAAACATCAGCGCGGCAACCTTGTCATTGACATTGACATTGTCGATTTCCTTCTTCAGCTCCTCTACAAACCGACGCCTGTTAAACAAACCAGTCAGAACGTCGTGATTTGCAAGTTGGAGCAAACGTGCATCGCGTTCGCCAAGAGCCGTCGCGGTCGATTCCAGAGCTTCGACAATGTCGGATATCTCCTTATGCTCCGCCGGCTTGAATTGCACCCTGAGATTGCCTTTGGCCAGCTCCGAAATGGGCTCCTGCAAATCGGATATCGACGACAAGGCTTTGCGCAAAGTTGCACGTCCGATAATTCCGGAGGCGATCAGGACAAACACAAGTACCGAGATTGCAATTTTTATGTTCTTCAAAAGCCTGTCGTGGAAGAGCATGAAGTCAAGCTCAAGTCCGACGAATCCGATCAGGTCGATGGCGCTGGATTCCGCAGTCTGGGCCGGGTCGAAGTCGAAGAGTCCGTCACTGGTGATGGACTCGGTCCATACCGGTGCCAGAATTTCAAATGCCCGGGCATTGATGAAGCTGCTTTTCATGACATACGGCTTCTCACCGCCGGCGAGTTCACTTGCGTTACGCAGCATCGCCCCCGTCAGATCATGCGCCGGTTTGCTTTCCTCATCCTTGTTCGAGATGGAGAAAAGTACGACGCCGTCATTCTTGTAGTAGGTTACGCGCTCGATTTCCGAGTACTTGTCGATAAAGCTCTCAAGCCGCAGTAGCGCATCATTGTCGTTGGTCAGGTAAAGCGGCGCGCCGAGCTCGTTCAATTCCTCGGTCCACTGCAAGGCCCAACGACCGTAGTTGTCCTGAAGTACCCACTGACCACCCCAGTAGAGCGCCGCAACGGCCAGGCTGCCGATAACGGCGGTAATCATGATTTGAAGAGACAGGATTTCCCGCACCAGCGCACGCTTGCCACGTCGCGCCGCGCGCCACTGCGTGATGTATGCTTTTAATCTGTTTCCAAGATTCTGGATATCGGCAATCGTCACAGTGCACCCGCAATCGATTCCGGGCTTGTTCCAGCTTCATCCAGTCCATACTGTTGAACCAGCGCCTTGTTGGTTCGAATCTGGATTGCAGTCAGCGGCGTAATTGCTGGCAGGAGGCCACCCTTGTTGTTTTCGAATCGATCAAGCACGCGCACGATTGTGGATGCGATGTCGGCATCCACAGAACTTGCACTGAGTGTCGCCCCCATGGCGAGAAGGGATTCATTGAAAACGGCAATCTGCACATGGTGTCGGGACGCGTACCCGAGTATCTCATCGAGCACAGTGCGGCTGAGAATCCGGTTATCCGGAAACAACAGGAAGCCATCGATATCCGGAACCAGGCGATTGAACAGATAGAGGGTCTCCTTGTCGGATCCCGCAACCTTGATGTGCATGCCAAGACCCAGCTCTTCGGCAGCCTGGGTGGCTTCCTCAATCAAATCTTCATGCCCCTCACCGACAATGGCACCGACGTTTTGCAGTTGCGGATCGAGTTCCTTCCATGCCTTGAGCTGAAGACTCAGCGGCGGAATCGCCGACACCCCTTTGACCGTATCGGTAATCAGATCGTTTTCGTTGACGTTGAATACCTGGCAAAAAACCACTGGCACCTCGGACAGCGCCCTCGCCGACAGCGCTGCGCGCAATCCAATGGCAACGACCGCGGTTGCCTTTTCATCAGCAATACTGCTGAACACGTTGCGAACGGTTTGACTGCGGTCTGACAGGTCGTACAGAGAGTAGTCCTCGAGCACCTGTTCCAGTTCGTGTGCGACGCTTTCGTAGCTTGGCTGGCGTCCGCTCAGCACGATCGCTACGCGGTGTGAATAGACGGCGGGCGGCAGCGGCTCGGGTTCCGGTTCAGGAGCTGGTACGACCACGATCGGCGGATGAACAATTTCAACTTCGATCTGTGCCTGGCTGCCTACGGCAGGAGGCAGGTCGGGTTCCTCGATAACGCGTGGCTCCGTGTCCGGGCGAAGCAGGCTGCAACCGGTTATCATCAACAACAGCACGCCTGCCGGCAGCGACCACCGGAGTCTGCGGATTCGGACTGGACTTGGCATTTGCTGGAGCTCCGCCGTTGATCGAAATGCTTGCAAACAGCGGCGCTCGCCGCCCTTGTTGCATGCGTCAGAGCAATATAACAATGAGTGGATTTGACGCAGTGATACGCGTCTCAAATGCGCGGAGCATATGGGTTTCACGAGATCCGGCTGCTCTCTGGCAGAAACGCGGATGTCGATGCTGATTGGAGACAGTCTGGGCGCAAACGACCAGAGTCGCCCGCTGCGAAGCGATTATGTCAAGTGCGCGGGTTCGAATGAGCCGGGAAATCCCGGCGCCCAATAAGGACGCCTTGTTAACTATCCGATCAGGCGGCGTCGTCTGCCAGCAGTTTCTGCAATTCACCGGAGTGAAACATGTCCACCACGATGTCACAGCCTCCGATCAACTCGCCTCGCACGTAAAGTTGCGGAAATGTCGGCCAGTTCGAATAGATCTTGAGTCCCTCACGAATCTCGGGATCTTCAAAGATATTGACGTATGCAAACGGCTGGCCGATTGCCTTGAGCGCATTAACCGTCTGCCCTGAAAACCCGCATTGAGGAAAATCCGGTGTTCCCTTCATGTAGAGGATGACCGGGTTCGTTTTCAATTGCTGTTCGATTCTTTCGTTTACGTTCACTTTGGCTCACTCACTCTGCAGTCCCGAAAAAAACCACGTCATTGTTTGTTATTGGTATTCACCGAGATTTGATTGTTGACACTGCGAACCTTGTCGGTGTTTCGTGCGATACTCACGGCACGATCACGTCCGGCGAAACTTGTCACTGTGCCTTTCAGCGTAACTGTCGCCGCGTACGTTTCCACGGACAGGTTTGCAGCACCGATTGTGGAATCCTGCGCATAACGGCTTCTGATCGTCGCCGTTATCGCATTGTCGTCACTCACTTGCTGTGCTGTTCGTTTGTCTGTACCAAGACTCGTTGTGCCGGACGCAGAGCCACCCATCAGCATTGAGGAACAGGCGCTCATCGTCAGGCACAGAAACAGGGACAGGAATACAATCAAAATTGGTTTTTTCATAAACGAGTCTACACCGAGCGGCACGGCTGTCGCCAATTGTACGTGAGCATGTCGGCGAGAACACCGGTGGCAGGTATGAAAATGCCCATTTTGGCTAACGGTTTGGCAACTGGCGGACCAGCGCCCATTGTTCGGCAGCGCTCATCGTTGACCAGGCTATGATTTCTTCGATGCTGCGCTTGCAACCAATGCACACTTTGCGGTCATCGAGCACGCACTGCCGGATACAGGGAGATTCAGGGTAGCCCGGGCGCGCCGTGCCGGTCGGTACCCGGTTCATGAATGCCCAGCCATAAATCGTCTAATTTTCATCTTTGTCAGCTACTTAGGTATCAGCACCGCGCTGTGCACGGAATAGCAGGCCGACACTCCGGGAGCAATAGCCGTCCTGATTTTGTCGCGCCCAGACACTATAATACGTCAAGGCCCGCGCTGAATCGGGGTCGGCCTGCCGCCGGGCGCACTGTACGGCAGCCGGCAACAAAACCAACAACGACATGCCTGAAAAATCTGGGGAGAAAACGAGATGAATCCTTTGAATACTATTGCCGGTACCCTTGTCGCGGGTTTCGTTCTCGCGATACTGCTCGTGCTTGCAACACTTGGCGAACACCTCGTGTCGGCACCTGCCGCAAGTTCCCTGATTATCTGGCTGCACGTACTCGCAGGTATTGCGTGGATCGGCTTGCTTTACTACTTCAATTTTGTGCAGGTTCCGGCTCTTGGCGCTGCC
>JAHKKM010000205.1 GCA_020027645.1 Pseudomonadota bacterium | reverse complement strand
TTTTGCGCCAGTCTGAAGACCCGTCGCTCATCTTCACCAGCAGCGGTGTCGGGCGGGTCGGCCGTGCATTTTGGGGAGCCTATTCCGTATCGAAATTCGGTACCGAGGCACTGGCGCAAATCCTGGCAGACGAGAATCGGCACACGCCACTGAAAGTAAATTGCGTGAATCCGGGCGCCACCCGCACCAACATGCGCCTGCAGGCCTATCCTGCCGAGGATCGCAGTCGGCTGAAAACACCGGAAGAGGTATTGCCTGTGTACATTTATCTCCTGGGACCTGACAGTCGCGGCGTAACCGGTGAAAGCCTCGATGCGCAGTAAGGTTTTACACTAAAGATATCTTCTATCTATTTGTTTTTTCGTCGTTTTTTCTTTCGAATATTCGATGTAATCCTGGAAATCACCGGGACCATGCCGACACTTTCGTACAGGGACCGAATTTCCGCGGGCGTCAGCGCCGCGAAGCGTCCCCGGCGCAAGTCGCGCGGCATCTGGATCGGACCGTAGGCGGTTCGCGTCAAACGGCTTACACGGTAACCTAGCGCTTCCCAGAGTCTCCTGACCTCACGGTTCCGGCCCTCGCGAATGGTGACCTCGAACCAGCGATTGGAGCCTTCGCCGCCGGCCGGCGTGACGGAGTCGAAGGCCGCCGGCCCGTCTTCCAGTTCGATTCCGTCCAGCAGGGCCTGCAATTCATCGTCGGTCGGCTGGCCATGAACCCTTACAGCGTAAGTACGCAGTATTTGCGAGGACGGGTGCATCAAGGCATTGGCCAGCTGCCCATCCGTAGTAAAGAGCAGCAAACCGGTCGTGTTGATGTCGAGGCGGCCAACGGAAATCCATCTCGCACCCTCAAGGCGGGGCAATGCATCGAACACCAGCGGACGCCCCTCCTCGTCGTTGTGGCTGCTAACCTCGCCCTCGTTTTTGTGATACATGAGGTACTGGTGGGATGGGCGCGCGTTGCGAATCGGCAATCGCCGACCGTCGATTTCGAATAACTCCGTGCCGGATACCGCTTGCCCGAGCGTGGCCATCTTGCCGTCGATGTGCAGTCGCCCGTCCCGGATCCAGTCCTCGATTTCGCGTCGCGATCCGTGACCTGCAGCTGCCAGAAATTTTTGCACGCGCTCCGCCAAACCGGATCTCACTAGCTGCGTGACACTGAAGCATCTGCACCCTGCTCCGCCTCGATCTCGTCGTCTAGATCGTCGATGTCCGAATCTTTTGGCGCCGGCCAGGGCTTGGCGGCAATTCTTGTAAATGCGCGGTCGGATTCGTCACTGTTATCAGAGAGCACCATCTCGATGTCCGGAAGGTCCGCCTCGATTTCGCTGTCGAAGGCCACCTCCGGGTACAGGACAGGGAATTCTGTTACTTCACCCATCTCGTCCGACCCATCGTCCGGACTGACTTCCGGCAGGTTGAGCTGGACCCGCAAACTCTCCCAATCCGATAGATCCGCGAGCGGTGGAAGGTCGTCGAGTTTTTTCAAACCAAAATAGTCAAGAAATGTCCTGGTGGTGCCAAACATTGCTGGCCGGCCCGGCACATCGCGATGGCCTAAAACGCGAATCCAGTCTCTCTCGAGCATGGACCGAATGATGTTGCTGCTGACTGCAACACCTCGGATCTCTTCAATTTCACCGCGCGTAATCGGCTGACGATAGGCGATCAGGGCCAACGTCTCGAACAAAGCGCGTGAGTATCGCGGAGGCCGCTCCTCCCACAATCTTTGCAACCTCTCGACCATGCCCGGCTTTATTTGCACACGAAAGCCGGACGCCACCTCAACGATAGCAATACCGCGACGTTCGAATTCCTGATTCAGCTCATGCAGCGCACGCCGGATCTCCGATTTCTCGGGCGCCGAACCAGCGTCGAACAAAGCATGCAACTGATCAACGCTCAATGGTCGCCCGGCAGCAAGGAGTGCTGCCTCGACAAAATACTTTATCTCTGTGTCATCCATCAGGATATTTTCTCTAAGTCCCCAGGGACCATATCGTCTTGATTTGAAACGAGTCGCACCGACGAGGCCGCTCGTATGTGTAACGGCGCAAATGCCTCTGCCTGAACCACTTCAATGGTTGACTCACGCAATAATTCGAGAATGGCGATAAACGTTACCGCTACCCCCATTCTCCCCTCCTCGGGGTCGAAAAGATCCGCAAACGAAGTGAACGAGTTTGACTTGATTCGGCTAAGTATCTCTGACATGCGCTGGCGCACGGACAGGGGTTCACGCTGCATATGCAGGTTGGAAAACATCTCCGCACGCTTCAGGACATCGTGAAATGCTACCAGCAATTCTTTCAGAGTCACGTCTGGCAGTTTGGTTGTCACCTTGCGATCCGGCGCTTCGATCTCAACCATCATGACATCGCGCTCGAGTCTCGGCAGAGCGTCCAGATCCTCGGCAGCCTTCTTGAATCTTTCATATTCCTGAAGCCGCCGGACCAGTTCTGCCCTCGGATCGTCCTCCTCGGCCTCTTCACTTGGCATGCGTGGCAGCAGCATGCGCGACTTGATCTCAGCAAGCATCGCGGCCATCAGCAGATATTCACCGACCAGCTCAAGCTCCATTTCCTTCATCAACTCGATGTACTCGACGTACTGGCGGGTTATTTCCGCAATCGGGATGTCCAGGATGTCGATGTTTTGCCGTCGAATCAGGTACAGCAGCAGATCGAGGGGGCCTTCGAATGCTTCAAGAAACACCTTGAGGGCGTACGGAGGTATGTAGAGGTCTTGCGGCAACTCGGTGACGGGCTCGCCGTCCACGATGGCGAACGGCATTTCAGCCTGTGCCGGCGCGCCATCACCGTCCGCGACGTGTTTTGGCGCATCTTTGCTGGTCAGCACTCTGAGTTCGGGTTTCATTGAAATTCCACGCGAGGACGGCATATTTTAGCGTAATTCGGCAGCCAATCTGCAATTCGTTTCAACGCAGTGAGCTGACATCACCGCGCCCCTCGCGCAGTATCCTGACAGAGCCACCGGACAGGTCGATCACGCTGGTAGGCTCGATGCCGGCCGGTCCGGCATCAACGATCATTTCGATACGATCGCCGATTTTCTCCTCGATTTCGAAGGCGTCATTCAATGGCAGGTCGGCCCCCGGCAACATCAGCGTGGAGCTCATAATGGGCTCACCGAGCTCTTTGAGAATGGCCTGCACGACAGGATGGTCTGGAACCCTGAGGCCAATAGTTCTCCGCTTCGGGTTCTGCAAGCGCTTCGGCACCAGGCGGGTGGCTTGCAATATGAAGGTGTAAGGTCCGGGGGTCAACGATCTGAGCAATCGATAGGCCCAATTGTCGACACGCGCGTAGGTACTGATTTCCGACAGGTCACTGCACACCAGCGTGAAATTGTGGTGCTTGTCGGTCTTTCGAATGCTGCGGATTCGGTCGATGGCATGCTTGTCGCCAATATGGCAGCCGAAAGCGTAACTTGAGTCGGTCGGATACGCGATCAATCCTCCACGACGAATTTCCTCGACAATCTCGGCGATGCGCCGTGGTTGAGGGTGCGTTGGGTGAACTTCGATCAGGGTTGCCACGCACGGATTGTACCGGGGCCGGACCGTTATCGCTCCAACAATGTCTGCGCTTCGACCAAGGCCGGATTTGGGCTATCATGCGCCACTTCTTCCGAGAGCCCACGAGCAAACCGTGCTTTTTCTTGCCGATTTTCTGCCGCTGATCCTGTTTCTTGCGGCGTACTTTTACAAAGACATCTATTTCGCGGTGATCATACTCATGATTGCCATGCCGCTCGGTGTACTTATCAAGTACTTCGTCAGCAAGAAGATCGACCGCATTTACCTATGGTCCACGATTTTTCTGCTGGTGCTCGGCGGCGCAACCGTGTATCTGCGCAATCCGGCTTTTCTGTACTGGAAGCCCACCGCATTCTATTGGGCGCTGGCGCTGGCCTTTTTCCTCAGTCAATGGATCGGCGAGAAGCCGCTCGTACAGAAGTTTTTTGGCCTGGTCGGTGAATTGAAAACCGATCACATGTCACCGGAGCAATGGCGGAAATTGAATTTTGTTTGGGTTGTGTTTTTTTTGTCGTTGGGGCTGCTGAATATTTATGTCGCTTACAACTTCGATGAGCCGGATTGGGTGCGCTTCAAAGTCTTTGGCCTGCTTGGCCTGACGCTCATATTCATGACGGCGCAGACGTTCTGGGTTGTCTCGAAAATCGATAAGGCAAGTCCAGAAAATAACGATCTGGAGAAATAGAATGTGGTATGCCGTAATCAGTGAAGATGTCGCCGACAGCCTGCCGATGCGCCTGAGGTCGCGTGACGCACACATTGCCCGGCTCAAGGCTCTCGCCGCGGACGGCCGTGTACTGATAGCGGGACCACACCCTGCTATCGATGCCGAGGACCCGGGTGCCGCCGGTTTTACAGGAAGCCTCGTCGTCGTAGATTTTCCGTCGCTTGAAGAAGCAACAACATGGGC
>JAHKKM010000011.1 GCA_020027645.1 Pseudomonadota bacterium | reverse complement strand
GTGATGGTGTTGATAACAGCCAGTGCGTCTGCACCAGCCTCGATGCAGAGTCGTGCGTTCTCTTTTATGTCGGTCTGGTTCGGCGACAGCTTGGCTATTATCGGCTTGCTTGTTTCTCTGCGGCAGGCCGCAACCACTTTGGCCGACATGTCCGGATAGTTGCCGAACGACAAGCCGCCTTCCTTGATATTCGGGCATGAGATATTGATCTCAATCGCGTCGATCGGCGAATCGTCGAATCGACGCGTAACCGCGGCATAGTCCTCGATGGTCGATCCGCAGACGTTGGCAATGAAGCGCGTTTCGCTGAAGTCGAGTTGCGGCAGGATCTCAC
Source organism: Pseudomonadota bacterium (assembly GCA_020027645.1). GTDB lineage: Bacteria > Pseudomonadota > Gammaproteobacteria > Steroidobacterales > Woeseiaceae > JAKEGN01. Next base: position 40,199 of record JAHKKM010000011.1, on the reverse strand, counting down.
CGACGACTTTGTCCATGCCGGGATTCTGCAGGCCAATGGCATTCAGCATGCCGGCTGGCGTCTCGCAAACGCGATGTGGTGCATTGCCAAGCCGCGGTTCGCGGGTAGTTCCTTTCAGCACGATGGCACCGACATCGCGGTTGGAAAACCCCTCAATCCGCGTGTATTCCTCGCCGAAGCCGACGCAGCCAGAGAGCAGGACAATGGGCGAATCGAGCGACAATCCGCAGAAGTCCACGTGCAGAGGATTGGGATGCGATTTTCTGGCTACGGCCATCGGCAATTGTTTCTGCGGGGGAGGGTCCACATGCGATCATGCAGTTTACCGGTATAACGACAATTTTGCGCCGTCCAGCATGTTCAGCCTGATCCTTTATCAACCGGAAATTCCGCCCAACACCGGGAACATCATCCGGCTATGCGCCAATACCGGAACGCAGCTGCATCTTATCGAGCCACTCGGATTCGAGCTCGACGAACCGCGCCTGAAACGTGCGGGACTCGATTACCGGGAGTTCGCGGATGTGGTTGTACACGACAATCTCGATGCCTGCCTCGAAAAACTGCAACAGCCCCGCGTATTCGCGCTCAGCACGCGCAACCGGACTTGCTATGCCGATGAGCAATTCCGGCCAGGCGATGCGTTTCTTTTCGGACCTGAAACGCGTGGCTTGCCGGCGGCGATCCTCGAGAGCCTGCCGGCAGCGCAAAGGCTCCGCCTGCCGATGCAAGCCGGAAGCCGCAGTCTGAATCTTTCGAACAGCGCCGCCGTCGTTATTTACGAGGCCTGGCGGCAGCAGGGTTTCAAGGGCGGTGTCGGGGTCGCTGATGATCGGTAAAAGCATTATGTTTCAGTGATTTATAATGGTGGTTCTGGCAAACTCTTGCTGCCACTTCAAACCGGACAGGGATAAACAAGACGGTGAGAAAGGTCTTTGCCGAGCTCAAGCGCCGCAACGTAGTACGCGTAGGTATCGCTTATCTCGTCGTCGGCTGGCTGGCGCTGCAGATCGCGGAAACGATCTTCCCGACCTTCGGCGCGCCCATATGGGTGCTGAAAGTATTCATCGCTTTGCTCGCGCTCGGGTTCCCATTCGCCTTGCTGTTCGCATGGGCCTTTGAGCTGACGCCGGAGGGCGTGAAGAAAACCCGCGAGGTCGATCAGTCAGTTTCACTCACGCACTCGACAGGCCGGAAGCTCGATTTCATTATCATTGCGGCGCTCGTCGTGGCACTCGGGTATTTCATCTGGGACCGGCAGAACCTGACCAGGGAAACACCTGAAACGGCCGCCGCAACGGACGGTGCCGTCGGGCAACAGGCCGACAAATCCGGACCAATCGAGCGCTCGATTGCAGTATTGCCGTTTTTGAACATGTCGTCGGACGAAGAACAGCAGTGGTTTGCCGATGGCCTGACCGAAGAAGTTCTGAACTCGCTGGCACGAACGCCGGACCTCCTGGTTGCATCCCGCACGTCGTCGTTCGGATATAAAGGCTCAAGCGAGGACGTTCGCGTGATTGCGCAAGCATTGGGTGTTGCCCATGTCCTGGAAGGTTCGGTAAGACGCAGCAAAGAGCGGATTCGTGTCACGGCCCAGCTCATACGCGCCGGCGATGGTTTTCATCTCTGGTCGCAGACTTATGATCGGAAGCCCGACGACGTGATCGAAATTCAGGAAGACCTGGCGATTCAGATTGCGCGAGCCTTGAAGACGGCCATGGATCCGGAGGCGCTGGCCCGCATGATGTCTGCTGGCACGGCGTCGGTCGCCGCCTATGAGGCCTATCTCGAGGGCACGGCGTTACTCAACAGCTCGACTGATTCGGGCGACGAATACGAATTTCACCAGGCGCGCGATGCCTTCGAGCGCGCAATCGAACTCGATCCGGAGTTTGCGCTTGCGTATCGCAACCTCGCGGCGTACTGGGCCATACAGATTGAGCCGACGAACATCTACTCGCCGACTACGGGTGACCCTGATGCCAGCCTGTTGGTCGGCTACCGCGAGGCCATGGCGGCGGCCATACGCCTGGAGCAGGATCCTGTCAGAAAGATCAGCTATCGTGCCGATCAGGACATGAACGAGCTGCGTTTCGCCGAAGCGCTGCGACTGAACACCGAATATCTCGAGCAGCGACCCTACGATCGCGATGCTCAGATCAATCAGTTGGCGATGCTCTCGACACTCGGCCACTGGCCAGAAGCCAAGCAGGCGGTGTTCGAGTATTTTGAACAGGAGGGTTTCGATCCGATTGTAGCGAACAGCTTGATTCTCGCATTGTTATACAGCGGCGACGATACGGCGCTCGAGGAAATCACCCGGCAGAACCTCAGACGGTTTGCCGGCAACATCAACGTCGTCTACCAGGCACACAGGGCACTTCTGTGGTTGGGAAAAGTCGATGAGGCCAGTCGGCTCGTCACACAGATTGAGACCAGCCAGCTCGCCGAGGACAACAAGCTGCTGGTCGCGATGCGCCAGGCCTGCGCAGAGAATCGGCGGGCTGACGCTATGCGGCTGCTGGAGACGGCCGAACGCCTGTACGAGGATCGGCGTTCTATCATGTGGCTCTCGCACATGATCGCAGGCCAGAACGACAAAGCCTATGAATACGTCAGGCCTTACGATGACAACAAGGATATGCGCTCGATGTGGGCGTTTTACGGTTACGGGACTTTCGATGCGACGCGTTTTCCGAACCTGATGGCGATGCTGGCAGACCAGGGGATTGAGCCTCACGTTGAGCTTCAAATACCCTACCGGTGCCGGGACACAGAGACCTAGCAAGCACCGCCGACCGCTTATTCCGGCTTCAACGTCCTGTTCATGAGTGCGGCCACCGCTTCCCGGGGTGGCGCGCCTTCATAAAGAACACGATAGATCTGCTGGCAGATCGGCATCTCCACGTGCAAACGCTCGGCGACGGTGTGCACGGCTTTCGCTGCGAGCACGCCCTCCACTACCTGCTGGATTTCCGCCTGCGCTTCGTCGATGGTCTTGCCGCTGGCCAGCGCCAGGCCCATACGCCGGTTGCGTGACAGATTGTCAGTGCAGGTGAGGACCAGGTCCCCCATACCGGCGAGGCCCATGAACGTATCCTGTTTGGCACCCAGGGCGAGCCCGAGCCGGGTCATCTCGACCAGGCCACGACTGATGAGCGCAATACGCGTGTTTGCACCGAAGCCGAGGCCATCGGAAATGCCGGCGCCGATGGCCAGCACGTTCTTGATCGCACCGCCGACCTCGACACCGATCATGTCGGAGGAAGTGTAGGCGCGAAATTTTTCGCCGGACAGGCTGCTGGCCAGATCGCTGGCAAAAGTATCGTCGTTCGCAGCAATGGTCATGGCGGTCGGCAAGCCCGCGCCAACCTCTTTTGCGAAGGTCGGACCGGACAGTACCGCCATTGGCAGGTTATCTCCCAGCACCTCTGCCGCCACCTGGTGCGGCAGCTTGCCGGTCGTGAGCTCGAAGCCTTTCGTCGCCCAGCAGATCCGTGCATTTTTTCCAAGCAGCGGTTTGAGTTGCAGCAGCGTTTCGCGCAGCCCGTGACTCGGCACCGCAATCAGGATATCGGAAACGGCGCCAAGGGCTTTCCTGAGTTCTGGCTCGACGTGCAGGTTGTCGGGAAACGCGATGCCGGGAAGGTACTTCTGATTCTCCCGTGCTCTTGCAATCCGCTTCACGTCATCACGGTTCCGGCCCCAGAGGCGAACCTCCCGGCCCTTGCGCGCGAACTGCAATGCGAGCGCAGTGCCCCAGGAGCCGGCCCCGATGACGGCGACCGGCGCCATTGCAGAATTGACCGGCGTGGTCAGTGAGCGCCCCCGTTGGATCCATCGCCGCCCGACTGGGATTTGGCTGCCTGTTGTCGCGATTGTGCGTAAAGCGCGTCGAAATTGATTGGCTGCAACAGGAACTCGGGGAATCCGCCTTTGGAGATTGCCGTGGCGATGGTTTCGCGCGCGTAGGGAAATAGCACGTTGGGACAGAAACTGCCGACGATAGCCGCAAACTCTTCACCATTGTAGCCAGTGATATGAAACAGCCCGGCCTGCTGCAGTTCAACCAGGAAAAGAGTCTTGTCGGCGTGCTTGGTTTCGACAGTGACCGTCAATATGATCTCATGGTTGTTGCCGACTGATTTGCTGTGCGAGCTGCGCAAATTGAGATTGGTCTTCGGCGTCCAGTCACCGGTAGAAAAGACCTCCGGCGCACTCGGTGATTCGAAGGAAAAGTCCTTGATGTAGATTTTCTGAATGCCGATCTGTTTTTCAGTAGTGGTTGCTGCTGGTTCTGTCATTTTCTCTTTCCTGATTTTTTAACTGGCCTGATCGGCAGTTGCATGAATACCCAGAATCCGGTCGAGCTCGCCGGACTTGTCGAGGGCGTACAGTTCCTCAAATCCGCCAATGGCCCGATCGTCAATAAATATCTGCGGCACCGAGCGACGGCCGCTCCGCTGCTGCATTTCCTCGCGCAATACCGGATTGCTGGTCACAAGCACATCCTCAAAGCCGGCACCCCTCTTCTTCAGCAACATGCGCGCAGCGCCGCAGTAGCCGCAGCTCTCGTTGTCACGGCGCGTGTCGAGGTTACGCCGGAGTCGCAAACAGCGACGATAGGCCTCGAGCGAAAGCCCTCGAGCCTTTCATTTTTTGCGTCGAGCTCATCGAACGGTATGTTTTTCGCGTTGACGATGTGGCCCTTGGCAAAAGCCTCGGGGCTGCGCAAGTCCAGCACAACCGCATCGTTATTGATGAGTTTCACCGCATCCTGCGGTTCGACGTTGACCAGACCGCCGGCCCTGCGGCGAAGCTCTGTGAATATCAGCAAGAAAAAGCTGAACAGAAGTGCCGCCATCAGCAGCGTGTGGTTCGCTGCGAACTCCAGGTATTGGTCCATGAAAAGTTACGATCGCTTTGCCGAAAAGTGCGGCATTATACCAGCCGAAATCCGGAATCGCCCGGTGGGGCCATCTCCCGGTGGGGCCATCTCCCACCGGGAGATGGCCCCACCGGGCGATTCCGGGTGCGCCCGTTAACATCGACGCCGACAGGCTCCGGACTCGCAAAGCATGAATTTCCGACCCGCTCTCGTGCTCTTTTTAGGCCTGTTCGTGGCACCGGCCTGGGCGCAGGACGACAACTTGGAAATGACGAAGATCAAGGAGCAGGAACTCGAAGAGGTTCGAGAGCGAATCAGTGAGTTGAAACAAAGCATGGACGACCGCGCAGCCGAAAGGGACCGGATTACCGGTGAACTGCAGGCGGCAGAGGTGCTCATTTCCGCGAAGCGAATGCTCCTGCAGGACCTGGAGAAACAGCGGCGCGCCAGCGAGAAGAACAAGGCGGGCCTGGACGAGAAACTCAAAGTCAGAGAAGAAGAGCTCAAGGCAGAAACAGAGATGCTCGGCGACCAGGTTTTCGCAGCCTACTCCAGCGGCGGCCAGGAACGAATCAAGCTGATGCTGAATCAGCTCGACCCCGCTGCGCTGGGCCGACAGCTGGCGTATTACCGCTATTTCAGCGAGTTTCGCAGCAAGAACATTGAGGCGGTCAATGCGCACATCGACGAGCTTCGGCAGCTCCGAGCGGCAGTGGCCGAGGAAGAGAATCGTTTAGCGGAACTTACGCGAGCGCGTTACGTCGAGCTGACGGAGCTTGGCTCGGCACAGGAAAAGCGCCAAAAACTGCTGGCCAGCCTGAAGTCACGTATCACCGAGGAAGGGTCGGAAATCCAGCGACTGGCGGCGCAGGAACAGGACCTGTCACGGCTGATCGCCGAGCTCGGCAGCATCCTCGCGGATTATCCGATTCGCTCGGAAGAACCCTTTAGTGAACTGAAAGGCCGGCTGACCTGGCCAGTCGCAGGAGGGCTGGTCCACGATTTTGGTCAACCGCGCGCAGGCGGCCTAAAGTGGAACGGAGTCGTATTGACTGCACCGCGCGGACGCGAAGTCAGGGCCGTCTATCACGGACGAGTGGTGTTTGCCGACTGGCTCTCAGGCATGGGACTGCTGGTCATTGTGGATCATGGTGAGGGGTTCATGACACTTTACGGATATAACGAGACCTTGCTGAAAGCGACCGGCGACTGGGTCGCGCCCGGCGATGTCATCGCCACGGTCGGCGATTCAGGGGGTCAGTCGCAGGCGGGCCTGTACTTCGAGATTCGCCAGGGTACAACGCCGGTCAACCCGCGCCGCTGGATTACACGCAACCCGCGTTCCTGAAATTGTCGTCAATCAAGGTCAGACCACAATTAAGGTGACAGTAACCGTAATTGATTAGACTTACTGTCGCTCGAAGCAGTTATTTGTAGTCAATTAAGGTTACTGTCACCTTAATTGTCCGCCAGGAGAATATCGATATGTCATTTAAAGCCAGAGCCGCCCTGGTCCTGACGATTGGCGCCATAGTCGGGCTAGCGCTGTCCGTTGGCGGCCATTATCTGAAGAGCCCCGCTCCGCCTGATCTGGCCGACATGTCCTGGGAACAGGCACGACTTTTTGCCGAAGTCATGGAGCGGGTCAAGCAGGATTATGTCGATCCGGTCGATGATGCCGAGTTACTGGAAAGCGCTATGCGTGGCATGGTCGCAAATCTCGATGCGCATTCGGAGTTTCTCGACGCTGATGAATACGAAGACATACGCATCAGTACCACTGGCAGATACTCCGGAATCGGGCTCGAAGTCAGCATCGTCGATGGCGAGATCCTGATCGTTTCGCCGATTGACGGTTCACCCGCGCATCGTGCCGGTATCCTGGCCGGCGATGTTATCGTCGCCATCGATGGCACAACCGTAGCGAACGAAGGGCTGCAGCAAACCATCGCGCGCATGCGCGGCCGCGAAGGGTCTCTCGTTACCATCACGGTATTGCGCGGTGAGGAAGACGAAGCGCACGAGTTCAGCTTGCGTCGCGAAAACATCCAGACCGCCAGCGTGCGCCACGAACTCCTGCAGCCGGCCTACGGTTATGTGCGCGTAAGCCAGTTCAATGATTCGACCGCTGAGGAATTGAGCCGGGCTATCGACGACATGCTGCAAACCGAACAAAACGCACAAGGCACCCTGTTGGCCGGACTGATACTGGATCTTCGCAACAATCCGGGCGGGGTCCTCGATGCTGCTGTCGATGTGTCCGACTTGTTCCTGGACTCCGGAATCATCGTCACTGCGGACGGCCGCACGCCGGAATCGCGCTTTACACGCAATGCCCATCGCGGCGATATCCTGGACGGTGCGCCGATCGTGGTTCTGGTCAACAATGGCTCGGCATCGGCATCGGAAATTGTGGCAGGGGCACTGCGCGACCATCACCGGGCGATGATCCTCGGTACGGTGACGTTCGGCAAAGGTCTAGTGCAGACCGTGATGCCCTTGTCCAAAGGGCGGGCGCTCAAACTGACCACATCGCGGTATTACACGCCATCCGGCGAATCGATCAATGCGACCGGAATCGTGCCGGATGTCGTGGTCGAGGGATCAGGACTTTATCCGGACCTGAACCTTAATGCAGGTGTCGATCGTGAGGGCGACGCACAGTTGATCGAAGCAGTCGAGCGTCTGCAAAGTCATCGCATCCTGCAATCCAGCGCAGAGTGAACTCCGGACGTCGCACTTGAATCCCACCCGAGCAGCGAAATGGGTGGTGCCGGTAATTGCCGGGTTACTGGCGAGCATAGCGGTGCAGGCGGAACCGCCGCCGCGCATTGCCATCATCATCGACGACCTCGGTTATGAACTCGATGCAGGTCAACGTGCAGTGAATCTTCCGGGGCCGGTCGCCTGCGCCGTATTGCCATCGACGCCGCGCGGCCGCGAGCTGGCGCGCGCTGCACATGTTGCAGGCAAGGAAGTGTTGCTGCATTTGCCACTGCAATCCGAAATCGACGGTATGGAGCTGGAGCCTGGTGTAATTCGTCTCGATACCACCCGCGAACAGTTCGCCAGAATATTCGCGGAGAGCTTCGAATCTGTTCCATTCGCTATCGGCGTGAACAGTCATCGAGGCAGCCTGCTTACGCGACATCCCGGCCACATGGGGTGGCTGATGGAAGAAATAAGTGCGCGCGGCGACCTTCTGTTCGTCGACAGCTATACGACTCCTCAGAGTGTTGCGTTGCGACTGGCTCGCGAAAACGGCATACCGTCGGTACGGCGCGATGTGTTTCTCGATGATGACCGCGATGATGAATCCATTGCACGGGAATTCGATCGGTTGAAACGTCTTGCGACAGTACGCGGTCTTGCAATCGGCATAGGACACCCGCATCCGGAGACACTTGCGTTTCTCGAGCGCGAGCTTCCCGGGCTCCGGGAGCAGGGATTCGTGCTCGTCAGCGTCAGCGAGTACGTGGCATTGAAGGACAGGGCGGATGCGCGTCCGCCAGCGGCTGGCACCGGGGCTGCGACGGCAAATTGAACCGACAGGCCCCAACTCGATCAAATGGTCCGTTTTCCGTAAAGAGTGTGCGAATGACCAGATACCCCATCGTTTCCTGTCTCACAGGCGTCTTTGCATGCGCTGTCGGCGTCTTTGGTTGCGGTTTTCCCGCCGTTGCGGTCGCGCAGGCGGAAACGGCCGGTGAAGTTGCCTGCACCATGCAATACGATCCGGTCTGCGGCACAGACGGGAAGACCTACAGCAACGATTGCGTGGCCGGCGCCGCCGGAATCGAGATAGCCGCAATGGGAGAATGTGCGGCTGAACAGGCCGGCTCGGAATGTGACGGTGAGCCCGACCCGGTCTGCGGCGAAGACGGCAAGACTTACGGGAACGCGTGTTTCGCTGCCGCGGCGGGAGTAGAAATAGCGTTCTACGGACTTTGCCCGGACGCTGCAGCCTGCACCGAGGAATATGCGCCGGTTTGTGGATCCGACGGCAACACTTACAGCAATGCCTGCTTCGCCTCGGCCGCGCAAGTCGAAGTCGTCGCCGAGGGCATCTGCAAAGCAGAAAAGGTAGCCTGTCCGGATGAGTTCGAGCCGGTGTGCGGTGTCGACGGCAACACTTACGAAAATGTTTGTGTGGCCGAGCAAGCCGGGGCTGAAATCGCGAGCCTCGGTGCCTGTGGTGGCACCGAATGTCCGGCTGTTTATGAGCCGGTCTGTGGCGTGAATGCGCAGACTTACAAAAATCGCTGCGAGGCGCAGCTGGCGCGCATGGCCGTGCAGCGGCGCGGCGTATGCGATGTCAGCAACTGTCCGGATGTCATCGTGCCGGTCTGCGCACCGGACGGCCAGTCGTTCGACAACGCTTGCAAGGCGCAGGCCGCAGGATTCGAAACCGTTACCGAAGGCGCGTGCAATCTGCGAGCTTGTCCGAAGCTCTTCGTGCCGGTTTGCGGTGAGGATGACAAGACGTATGGTAATGCCTGCCTGGCGGAACGGGCTGGTGCAAGAATTCTGCATGCGGGTCTTTGCGAGGCCCAGGGGCAAAACTGCCCGCGTGACTATCGCCCGGTCTGCGGCCTCGACGGCATCACCTACGAGAATGAGTGCCAGCTGCAAAATGCAGGTGAAACCATGGCTTATGCCGGGGCGTGCCTCGGCCAGTAGCAACAAGCACGCGCAGTAAGCAGACCGTTCATGCCGGGCGCTGTGTGCGTCAGGCAGGCCAGGCCGGCGTCAGGCGACCGGCCGCGTCACGAAGGTAAGGCATCCAGGCAAGGCCGACGAAGCCGATGTGAATGTCGGTCGTCTTCGGTTTCACCAGCAATTCCTCGAGCGTTTCGGTTTGAGCGTCGAATGCGGTTTCCAGCGCATCGATCTCGTTTTGCAGTTCGACGTTCAATGCTTCGAGGTCGGCCCGAACCTTCTGCGCGGTCTCTTTCGCACGCGCAACGTCGCTCGCCTCTTTTTGTGCGCCCCCGGCGGTACGGATGGTGGACCCAACGCGGCTCGCCGTCGTACTCGTCAGGCGCTTCCGGCCAAGCAGGGCGCCAAGAACTGCGGTGCCCAGGGACACGGCGGTATCCAGTTTCTTTTTCGTTGATTGCTGCTGCTCACGCTCGATCGCCTGCTCAGCACGCAGCAGGCGATTCTCCAGAGTGAGCGCCTTGCTGCCGTAGCGCTTCCGCAAGTCACCCACGGCCTCATCGCGCTTTTCATTGGCGAGTTGTTGCAGGCGTACGCGGAATTCGCCTTCGGCTTCGCCGGACTGCGACGTGATCCGGTATTTGTTGCTGCGATATAACCGGACAAGCTGTGTCTTTCGCAACCACTGCATCAGGGACTTCTCCCACTCGCGGTAGTTTTTTTCGCCAGCCGCCGCAGACGGGCACTCGGCATATTGTGCGGCGGGCTCCGGAGCGTCGAGCAGGCTGTCTGCCGAGAGCGACATCAAATCGGAGCGGTCCCAGTCAACCGGCAACGGACCCTCGCCGATCTCAACCGTTACCAGCATGGACCGGCGCTCATCCACGTTTTGTCGAGCGTCACTGAAGGTGACGTCGCAGGCAGCGATAACGCGAGGGTAATAGACCAGGCTGCCTCCCTCAGCCGGCAGGTATACCTGCTGAATGCCCGGCGCAAGCACGGGCGCATCGCCCGAGGAAGGCGGAGCGGATCCTGTTGGCGAGAGTTTTGGTGCCGCGGAGCTTGCCGCTTGCTGTCTTGCGACCGAACACAAGGAGGAAATCTGGTCCCGCGTCAGTGGTCCGGCGAGATAGGACATGGTCCAGCGCGTATTGAATACCACAGCCGCGTCCTCGTGGACGTTGTGCAGCAGAAAGCGCCGCTTGCCGAGACCTGCAAGAGTCTTTTCCATTTTCTGCCGGTCGAACGTCTCGCTGCGCACGCCTTCCAGCCCTTCCATTACGCGGGCTTTGTCACGCTCCGTCTGCAGGCGGCCGATGAACCAGGTCCCGGTATTCGACAGGCCCTTGTAATCGAGATCGACAGGATTCTGCGTAGCGAGAACCAGCCCGAGGCCGTATGCGCGCGCCTGTTTCAGCAAGGTGAGGAACAGTCGCTTGGACGGCGGATTTTCGGTTGGCGGCAGGTAACCGAAAATTTCGTCCATATATAATATGGCTCGAAGGCTGGAGGTGCCCTGCTGAGATCGCATCCAGGCGATAATCTCGTTCAGCAGCATCGAGACGAAGAACATCCGCTGTGCGTCATCCAGATGCGCGATCGACATCACTGAAATTCGCGGCTTGCCGTTCTGGTCATACAGCAGATCTGCCGCCTTGAGCGGAGCGCCCTGCAGCCAGGCATCAAAACCGGGCGCAGCTAGCAGATTGTTCAGGCGCATGGCAAGCTGAAAGCGTTCTTTCGGCGGGTACACCGAATCCACGTCCATTACGCCGATCTTCCGGACCGGCGGATTCTGGATAGCGCCGATGAGATTCGCGATCTCCAGATCCTGCCCTTGTTGCCAGGCATGATCCAGAACCTGCGACAGCAGAATATGCTCACGACTGGAAATCGGATCCGCGTCGACCTCCAGCAGGGAAAGTATGCCGGTGGCTGTCGCCTGCACGCGCTCCCGATAGAGATCGGCATCCGCAAGAAGATCAGGGCCTGGCGCACTGAAAGACTGCAGCACCGAGACCGGCAATCCTGTATTGCTGCCGGGTGTGTATATACGCACCTCGGCGTTCTGTCGAAGCCTTGCAATTCGCGCGCCGTCCTGCCCCCAGCTCGCAAGACCCGTTCTCCACAACTCCGCCTGGGCAGAAGCAAAGTCGCTGCTGCTCATGCCTTCGTCGCTGGCCTGACGCGCATTGATCCAGGGCTCGAAATCACGGGCAGCGAGATCGGGAAATGTCAACATCAGGTTGCCCATATCGCCTTTCGGGTCGATTGCTATCACCGGAATGTGATCCATCGCGGCTTCCTCGAGCAGGCCGATTCCCAGTCCTGTTTTACCGGAGCCCGTCATGCCGATGATGATGGCGTGAGTGGTCAGGTCTTTCGAGTCATACAGAACAAGGTCATCCGACAATTCGCCGGTGCTTTCATCGACACGCTTGCCGAGATAGAACGCGCCAAGTTTCTCGAAGTCGATCATGGAAAATACTCGAATGGAGCGATGGAATCGCGGCCCGGTTACCAGCCGCAGCTTCTGTTCTTGTTCTGTTCCTTCAGCCACCCCATCAGAGGCTCGAAGTAATCGATGATGGCGCTCGCGTCCATCTCACGCGTGCCAGTCAGTTTCTCCAGTGTATCTTGCCACGGTTGACTGGACCCGGCCGCAAGCATGGCTTGCAGTTTCGCGCCGGCCTCTTTGCTGCTGTAAACGGAGCAGGCATGCAGGGGTCCGTCGTAGCCGGCAGCATCGCAGAGCGCGCGCTGAAACTGGAACTGCAGAATGCGTGCAAGGAAATAACGTGTGTAAGACACGTTGCCGGGAATATGGTATTTCGCGCCCGGATCGAAATCGGCCTCCGTTCTTTCAATCGGGGCAGCGACACCCTGATAACGTGTCCGCAGCTCCCACCAGGCCTTGTTGTAGTTCTCCGGAGTGATCTCACCGGAAAACACACCCCAGCGCCACTCATCAACCAGTTTGGCCCATGGAAGCACTGCGATGCCCGCCAACGCGCGCTGCATCTGCCGATTGATGATGGCCTCGTAGCTGTCTTCCGCATCCTCGACGAGCCCGACTTCATGCAAGTAGTCGGGCGTCATCGATAGCGTGACCGTGTCACCAATGGCTTCATGAAAACCACCGTGTGCTCCTCCTTGAAACAAAGGCGGTTGATCACGATAGGCGCGCTGGTAGAAGTTATGACCAAGCTCGTGATAGATGACGCGCAATTCCTCATAGGTCTGCTTGATGCACATCTTGATGCGCAGGTCGTTGCCGCCATCGAGGCCCCACGCGCTGGCGTGGCAAATCACTTCCCGGTCTGCCGGCTTGCTGAACATCGAGCGCTCCCAGAATGTCTCCGGAAGCGGTTCAAATCCGAGCGACACATAAAACTGTTCCGCCGACTTCACCATCTGCTGGGGCGTGTAATTCTCCTGTCGGAGAGTCTTGTCGACATCGACGTCAACCGCCGACGGGTACGGCTCGAGCAGGTCGTAGATATTGTCCCAGGTCTGCGCCCACATGTTCCCCAGCAGATGGGCCGGAATCGGACCATCGAGTGGCACCTTGTCCTCACCATAGTGCTTTGCGAGTGCATCACGGGCATAACAATGCAACTCGTCGTACAAGGGCTTGACCTGGTTGTACAGGCGCAGGGCCTCCGCTTCGAATTCGACCGGGCTCATGTCGTATTCCGCCCGCCACATTTCTCCAAGGTCGGCGTAGCCGAGTTCATTTGCGCCTTCATTGGCGAGTTCGACGAAACGGCGGTATTTGTCCCGCATCGGCGGTGAGATCGTGCGCCAGCCGATCCAGGCATCGAGATTCTCGGCATAGTCCCGGCTTTTCGCCATGATGTCCTCGAGCTGGCCGAGATCCATACAGTCACGGCCATCCTCAGGACAATACTTCCCTTCGCCGTACATGCCGGCAAGTTCGGTCGTAATTTCCGCCAGCTCCTTGCGCTTCTCCGGATCATTTGGAGCCGGTGCCGAGATACCGAGTTTCAGTTGCTCCATTGCCCGCGCGGATGAGGGCGACATGCTTTGCCCGGCAAATCGCAGCGAATCAGCAACGGTCTTGCTATGCCAGGCGGAGTACCGTTGCCTAGCCAGCGATGCAAGAATGGCGGTGTCGTGCGTAATGTAGGTTGCGCGCACCCATGCGGCGGCATCACCTTCGGTGTTCAGTTCTTCCAGTTCCCGATTGATGCGTTCGACGAACTGATCAGCAGTTTCTTCCGAAGCGTTTTTCGCCTGATCCTGGCAGCCGCAGGCAAACAACGGCAACAGCAATACTGCAGCAAGTTTCTTCATTGGGGTTCCTCGTGGAATTCTGGCGCGATTCTCGTGCCACTCTCGAGCGACCTCGGTAACAGCCTATGTTACAGGTGTTTCCTTCGATTTCCGCCGTGGATCGAACGTCCGCGACATCACGATGCCGAGTTCATACAGAAGGTACATGGGAACGGCCAGCAGGGTCTGGCTGAACATATCCGGTGGCGTCAGGAACATGCCGACGACAAAGGCACCCAGAAAAACATACTGCCTTACAGATGCCAGTTTGGCTGGCGTTGTGAGGCCGGTCCAGACCATCAGCACGATGGCGACGGGCACCTCGAACGCCAGCCCGAATGCGAGCACGATCAGGGTAATGAAGTCCAGGTATTGTGCAATATCTGTCATGACCTCGACACCCGGGGGCGCCACTGCCGTGAAAAAATTGAACAGCAGCGGAAAAACCAGGTAATAGGCAAATGCCACGCCTATGTAAAAGAGCATGATGCTGGATGCGAGCAAAGGCAGGGCGAAGTGTTTTTCCCTTTTGTACAGACCGGGCGCAACGAAAGACCAGGCCTGATAGAGCACCACTGGCATGGCCGCAAACAGGGAGACAAAAAAGGTCATCTTGAACGGAGTGAGCAGCGGTGAGGCTACCGAGGTCGCTATCATGGCGTTGCCAGGCAAGGCATCGCGTATGGGCTGTGAGACGAAGGTGAATATCTCGTCTGAAAACGGCAGCAGCGCTATGAACGCGATCACGATCGCCACGGTGATCTTGAGCAAGCGCCCGCGTAACTCGACAAGATGGGAAATCAGCGTCCCTTCCTGAAGCCGCTCGCCATCCTTTTCGGGCGTATCGGCCGACTTGTCAGAATCACCCGTCACGAAATTTTTTCTTGATCTGCGAGACTGGCCGGCGGCAGTGCGCTGGCCACGTCGTCTTCGAGATTCTTCAGGTCTGCAGCAGCAGGTTTCTGCTCCGGGGCCGCATCGCCGACACCAGTGCCCTTATCCTTCGGTCCGTGGCGCGGTGAAAACCTGTCGTCGGTATCGTTGGCCGGCGTCACGTAAACTGGCTTGGTGGTAAACGCTGGTGTTTTCGCGGACTGCTTTTCCTCGAAGTTCAGTTCCTCTTCCAGCTGGCGTTTCATGACCCGGGTCATGCGACGCGCCTGACCGATCCAGGTGCCGAGCTGGCGGGCCACGCGCGGCAATTTCTCCGGACCCAGAACGATGAGGCCGATCAAAAAGAGGAGTAACAGCTCGGAAAAGCCGACGCTGGACATGGAGCGGTTCAGACCTTCTTGTTGCGGTCTTTCTGCGGCTCACTTGCCGGTGTGCTGTCAAAGTCAGCATCTTTTTTTGACTGATCGGCAATTTGTTCCGTTGATTCCTTGTCGGCATCGCTGACGGCCGAACGGAATCCCTTGACCGCGCTACCGAGGTCCGAGCCCAGCGTGCGCAGGCGCTTCGTGCCAAAAATTGCCAGCACAATGACGAGAACGATGAGCAACTGAAACGGCCCGATGCTGGATAACATCTTGCAAACTCCCGGGGCACGGCCCCTTCCTTAAGACTAGTGGTGTTTTCGTGCCGCCCGGACAACAAGGTTCGAGCGGGCGCGAATTATGTTCATGATACCCCTCAAGGCGCAACAAAACCGAACAGAGGTCACAGCCTGACGCCGGACCGAAGCGCATAGCGGCGCGAGCTGCATCAGCTGTCGATCCAGAATGTCACCGGGCCGTCGTTGATCAAGGCGACTTTCATGTCTGCACCGAAAACGCCGCTTTGCACACCGGGCAGCAATTCACTGCATATCTTGAAAAGCAGGGCAAAATACCGTCGGCCGAGCTCGGGGTTGGCTGCGCCCGTAAAGCTGGCCCGCATGCCCTTGCGCGTGTCCGCCGCCAGGGTGAACTGCGGGACGAGCAGCAGGCCGAAGCCGGTATCGGCAAGGCTCAAGTTCATTTTCCCGGCTTTGTCGGGAAAGAGCCGGTAGCCCACTATCCGCTCGGCCAGCCGTTTTGCCGTCGCCTCCGTGTCGTCAGGCTGCACGGCAGCCAGCACCAGAAGGCCCGCAGCAATGCTCGCCACGACCTTGCCGTCAACGCTGACGCTGGCTTCCGTTACCCGCTGCAGTAATCCGATCATGCGTCCGTTTCAATGAGCTGCCCTCTTTGTCGCTGCATCATGCAATAAGTCGGACTTCGGTGCCCGGCGATCGGTGGCAATCTGTTGTGGCCGAGGGAGGACGCTGACTTTGGCGCCATGTGGGGCTGACAGCAGCAGCCGCATTGGCCAGGGAAGGCCTCTGCGGCCTCCTGCGGTCCAAGGAAGGAAGAGCCCCGATCCACCGGGTCGGGGCTTTTTTGTGAGAGAAAGTTAAATAAAACCACCAATACCATGTTTCCTGCGATCAGGTCTGCCAATTAATCCATAACATGAGTAATTTAAAGAAAGTGGAATTACTGCATCTTTTATGCCAGCTCTTCTTGGATTTTGTGGAATTGTCATTCGCCAGCGTTGTTGTAGGCAGACACCCAATTGCCCTCTACACTGGGGCGCCTTGTAAGCGAAGGAAGGGAAATGAAGAGACGGGAGTTCGTAGGTGGCCTGGCGGTGGCAGCGGGTCTCGGTGCCTGCGGCAGCGAGCACGGCAAGGATTGCACTGCCGGGGAGGCCGCCGGAGAGGCGGAATTTCGCTGGAACATGGTGACCTCGTGGCCGCCGGGCTTACCGGGGCTCGGCACGGGTGCTGCAAAGTTCGCCGCCGACATCGAACGAGCTTCGGGAGGCCGCCTGACCATCAAAGTGTTTGCCGGAGGCGAGCTGGTTCCTGCGCTGGAAGTATTCGATGCAGTGAGTCGCGGCGTGGCCCAGATGGGGCACGACCCGTCGTATTACCACAGGGGCAAGGTGCCGGCGGCACAATACTTCACCGCGATACCGTTCGGCCAGAATGCCAACGAGATCAACGCCTGGGTCTACTACGGCGGCGGCCTCGAGCTGTGGCAAGAGCTCTATGGAGAATTCAATCTCGTGCCGTTCCCCGTTGGTCAGACCGGTGTGCAAATGGCAGGGTGGTTTAACAAGGAGATTCGCTCCGTGGCTGACCTGATCGGCCTGAAGATGCGTATTCCGGGTCTCGGCGGCGAAGTGATGCAACGGGCTGGCGTCATGCAGGTAACGCTGCCGGCGTCGGAGATATTCACTTCCTTGCAGTCGGGCGCTGTCGATGCTGCAGAATGGGTTGGCCCATACAACGACGTGTCCCTCGGCCTGCATCGTGTCGCCAAATACTACTACTACCCCGGATGGCACGAACCCGGCCCGATGATTGAATGCGTCATCAACAAGGACGCATGGAATTCGTTGCCGGTTGACCTCCAGGAACTCCTGAAGGTCTGCTGTCGCGCGGCGAACCTCGATACCCAGGCCGAATATACCTACGGCAACGCATTGGCACTCGAGCAGCTGACCAAGGACCCGAACGTAAAAGTTCTCCCGCTGCCCGACGATGTTCTGGCACTTCTGAAAAAGATCAGCAGAGAGGTGATCGAGGAGCTGTCGGCGAAAGATCCATGGTCAGCGAGGATACAAAAATCGTTTGACGAGTTTCAGACACGATCGATCGCGAACCAGCTGGTCAGCGAACAGGCGTACCTGAACGCGCGGACCATCAGCACGGGCTGATCGTAATTCCCGCCAATTTCGGTAGAATCAATCGCAGAGTGAGATTTCAGGAGTATCAGTTTATGAACGACAAGGTCAACTATCTCAACCCGGTCGCGAGCCTCGCCGTTGAGGACCGCTCAGCATTCATCTGGAAGTGCTATGCCCACGTGGTCGGCGCGATCGTCGCGTTTGCCGCTATCGAGGTCTACCTGTTCCAGTCCGGTATCGCCGAGAGAATCGCGCTGCCTATGCTGAACAACTGGTGGCTGGTGCTTGGGGCCTTCATTATTGCCGGTTGGGGTGCCTCTCATGTTGCACACAGGGTCCAGTCGACACAGGCCCAGTACGCTGCGTTTGCAGTCTTCATCGTGGTCGAGGCGCTGATTTTCGCGCCGATGCTCTACATCGCTGCCGCCATGTCGCCGGACATCATCGACAGCGCGGTCGGTGTGACCATCATGGGTTCGGTCGGCCTGGTCGCCGTAGCGATGATCACGCGGAAAGATTTTTCTTTCCTGCGCGGATTGCTGGTGTGGGGCGGTATCCTGGCGCTCGTTGGCATTTTCGCAAGCCTTATTTTCGGCTTCCAGATGGGTACCTGGTTTTCGGTCGCAATGATTGGATTTGCGGGTGCCGCCGTCCTCTATGACACCTCGAACATCATGCATCACTACCCGGCTGACAAGTACGTTGCCGCTTCGATGGCGTTGTTCGCCTCGATTGCGCTGATGTTCTGGTACATCCTGCGGCTGTTCATGAGTCGCGACTGACAAGAAAAGAAAAAGCGGTCGTCAATTAGGGTGACAGTAACCCTAATTGACCAGAGTTACTGTGAGTCGAGCTGCCCTTTCGTAATCAATTAGGGTTACTGTCACCCTAATTGACCTCAATTTCTATTGACCGTAGAGCTTGCCGGGAAGCCAGGTGGCGAGATCCGGGAACATCGCAAGTATCACCAGTCCCAGAATCTGCAGGCCGATGAAGGGGACGACGCCCCTGTAAATCTGCATTGTAGTGACCGATGGCGGCGCGACACCCCGCAGATAGAACAAGGCGAAACCGAACGGGGGTGTCAGGAAAGACGTTTGCAGGTTGACGGCTATCATTATTGCCAGCCAGACCGGATCGAGGCCCATCGTCAGCAGCACGGGTCCCACGATTGGCACAACAACGTAGATGATCTCGATAAAGTCCAGTACGAAACCCAACAGGAACATCACCAGCATTACCAGCAGCATTGCCGTAATTACCCCGCCAGGTAAAGACCCGAGTACCGCCCGCACGCCGTCGTCACCGCCGTATCCACGAAACACCAGCGAGAAAATCGAGGCGCCGATCAGAATCATGAAAACCATGCTGCTGATACGCAAGGTGCTGCGCATGATTTCCTGAAGGCGTGACAGCGTCATGCTGCGACGTGCCAGCGCAATCAACATGGCTCCGATCGCACCAACCCCCGCTGCTTCGGTTGGCGTCGCAACGCCGCTGAGTATCGATCCGAGCACAGCGAAGATCAGGAATAACGGCGCAAATAGCGCATGCAGAACCCTGCCGATCGAGGCTCTGGGCTGACCGCCGTCGTTGTGCGCCGGCATTACTGCCGGCCGGATAATTGCCATGAAGATCAGGTAAAGGATGTACAGCACAACCAGCAGCAAGCCAGGAAGCAGTGCACCCGCAAACAGGTCGCCAACAGACACGGTCTTAGGTGAGAAATTGCCTTGGGCCAGCTGTGCCTGCTGGTAGGCCGACGAAATCACATCCCCGAGCATTACCAGGATGATCGACGGTGGAATGATCTGGCCCAGTGTGCCCGACGCACAGATAGTGCCCGCCGCTATTTCCGGCGAGTAGCCGCGTTTCAACATGGTCGGGAGAGACAACAGGCCCATCGTAACGACGGTGGCGCCAACGATGCCGGTGCTGGCGGCGAGCAGCATGCCGACGATGGTTACGGATATGCCAAGTCCGCCGCGGAGCGTACCGAATAGTGAGCTCAGCGTTTCCAGCAGGTCCTCTGCAATACGCGCGCGCTCGAGGGTAATTCCCATGAAGACAAACAATGGCACGGCGATCAGTGTGTCGTTGACCATGATACCGAACACCCGGCTTGGCAGGCCGGCGAGAAACGCGGATTCGAAACCACCGCCGAGAACGCCGGCGGCAGCGAAAATCAGCGCTGTTCCTCCGAGCGAAAACGCTACCGGAAATCCCGCAAGCAGCACGAAGATAACAGCGACGAACAGCAGGAGTGCGACCCACTCCATCGTCAGCGTCTCTGCAGGTCCGGCCACGCCTGCAACAACAGCGACAAGCCTTGCAGGGCGACCGTAACGGGCATCAGAAGCAACATCGATTTCAGCAGCGGAATCGCCGGGTATGGGAGCCCGCCGGTATCCCGGGAGATCTCATGCAGGCCCCACGCCGCAGCGACATAATCACAGGACTGGTAAATGCAAAACCCACAGAGCGGGAGAACAAACACCAGCACGCCGAGCATGTCGACCAGGGCGCGGTGCCGGAGCGACATCTTTCTGTAGAAGATATCCACCCGCACATGTTCTCCCTGTTGCAGCGTGTAAGCGGAGCCCAGCATGAAAACGACGGCGTGCATCCAGCTCAGCGATTCCTGGATCCAGACCAAACTGAGGTCGAACACGTAGCGGAGTACAACGATAGCGAAGGTCACGAGGACCATAAGCAGGGTAAGCCAGGCCGTGGTCCGACCAATTTGGTCGCTGATCCGGTTGAGCGTAATTGAAATGGCTGGTGCAGCGCTGCTCAAAACCACCTTCCCTGAGTTCGATCTGCCTTCAATGGCGCCAAAATACAGGAGTTATAAGTACCAGCAAGGTAAAGATTTCGAGGCGCCCAAGCAACATGCCAACGATGGAAATCCACGCCACTTTCATAAACACCAGCCCACGACAGGGAAGCGATGACGATTGTGGACAGCACCAGCAGCATGCCGGCCCCGAGAATTCGTTGCACCACAGTCCAGTTCATACAATGACCTGGGCAGTTGGCACTAGATGAACGACACGCCCACCTGAAACAGGTTTTCGAGGCGCTCGATCTGGCGCCTGTCGGTGAGAAACAGGATGACGTGATCATCGGTTTGGATAACCGTGTCGTGGTGCGCAATGATGACCTGGTCGCCGCGGACGAGCGCGATGATGGCAGCGCCTCGTGGCAAATCGATCTCTTCGACTTTTTTCCCTACGACCCGCGAGTTTTCCGAGCTGCCATGTGCTACCGCCTCGATCGCCTCAGCCGTGCCACGCTTGAGCGAGTGCACTTTGACGACATCGCCACGCCGCACGTGCGCAAGCAGCGAGCCGATGGTCACCTGCTGCGGCGATATGGCAATATCGATCGTGCCGGATTCTACAAGCTCCGCATACGACGGCCGATTGATCAGTGCCATCACCTTGTGCGCGCCGAGACGCTTTGACAACATCGCCGAGAGGATGTTGGCCTCCTCGGCATTGGTCAGCGCACAGAATACATCGACATTGTCGATGTTCTCCTCGAGCAACAGTTCTTCATCCGCAGCGTCACCGACAAGCACGATCGCTTTATTCAGCTGCTCGGAAATAATGCGCGCACGCCTTGGATCTCGTTCAATGATCTTGACGTTATTGGTCTGCTCCAGCGCGAGCGCGAGGCGCAAGCCAATGTTGCCACCGCCGGCGATTACGACACGGCGGACCGGATCTTCGAGCTTGCGCATCTCGCTCATGAAAACGCGGACATCCTGACGGGCAGCGACAAAGAAGATCTCATCGCCCTCCTCGATCATCGTGTCGCCTTCAGGCGCAATGGATTTCCCGTTTCGATAGATCGCAGCGATCCGGCCCTCGGTATTCGGGATATGTTCCCTGAGGGCCGCGATCCTTTGCCCGACCAGCAATCCGTTTCGGTCAGCTCTGGCACCGACGAGACGCACCCTGCCATTCGCGAACTCGAGAACCTGCAACGCGCCCGGATACAGGATCAGCTGTTCGACATACTCGCAGACCAGCTGTTCGGGGCTTATGCGCACGTCGACCGGTATCGCATCCTGGGTGAACAGCTTTTTCGCGTTCATGTAATCCGCAGAACGAATACGCGCGATCTTCGTCGGCGTGTGGTAAAGCGTATAGGCGACCTGACAGGCGATCATGTTGGTTTCGTCGCTGTCGGTAAGGGCAATGATGATGTCGGCATCGCCCGCGCCGGCCCTTTCGAGAACATCGGGGTGCGCGCCATTTCCAACCACGGTGCGGATATCGAGCCGGTCCTGAAGGTCCCGCAGGACCTCGGCGCTGATATCGACCACAGTAACTTCATTGGCCTCCTCTCGCGACAAATGGTAGG
The DNA here is from genome assembly GCA_020027645.1 of Pseudomonadota bacterium. Taxonomy (GTDB): domain Bacteria; phylum Pseudomonadota; class Gammaproteobacteria; order Steroidobacterales; family Woeseiaceae; genus JAKEGN01. Next base: position 18,328 of record JAHKKM010000011.1, on the reverse strand, counting down.
CAGCAGAGGAGCCGACCTGGCCGGCGCCGAGAATTAGTATTTTCATTTTGCAGGTCCGGCTCTGGGCACGCGTTTATTCTACATCAGGTCAAGATTGGCATAACCAAGCACAAGCCATTTTGTACCGGCGGTTTCGAAATTGACTTCGACTCGTGCATGCGCTCCCTGACCTTCGCAGTTGAGAATGACACCGTCGCCGAACTTGCCGTGACGAACGCGTTGCCCAAGCCGGATGCCGAGTTCTGCGCCCGGGCTGATGCCGCTCGATAGCCGGCCGCGGGGCCTGGTTATCGTATGCACGGGTCGGCTGACATGCACTCGCGGGCGAACTTCTTCGACCAGCTCATCGGGTATTTCTGCAATGAACCGCGATGGCTGAGAAAAACTGTCCATGCCATGCAGTCGTCGCTGTTCGGCATGCGTTACGTAAAGGATTTTCTTCGCCCGCGTTATGCCGACATAGCAAAGGCGGCGCTCCTCCTCCAATCCGGCGGGGTCGGAGATCGAGCGCTGATGCGGAAACAATCCATCTTCCAGGCCGCAAAGAAACACCAGTGGAAACTCCAGGCCCTTCGCCGAATGCATGGTCATGAGCTGAACACAGTCTTCCCAGGCGTCCGCCTGTCCTTCACCGGCTTCCAGGGCGGCGTGTGACAGGAAAGCATCGAGCGCCGACATCTCTTCAGCCGGATCGGCACTGAATCCCTTGGCAGCGCTGACCAGTTCCTCGAGGTTCTCGATTTTTGTTTCGCCGCGCTCACCCTTTTCTTTCCTGAAAAACTCGATCAGCCCACTTGCCTGAATGGCGTGATCAACCTGGTAGTGCAGCTCCAGCCCCTGTGTCTCTCTGGCCATGCGCTCGATCAGCGTCATGAATGCAAGGACCGATGAGGCAGCTCTTCCGCCGAGCTCGTCGCTGGCGATTGCGCCAGCGGCACGCCACATCGAACAGCTGTTGGCTCGTGCATAGGCGCGCATCGATTCGACCGAGCGAGCGCCGACGCCACGGGTCGGCCGGTTGATGACACGCTCGAAGGAACTGTCGTCGTCGCGGTTGGAAATCAGTCGCAGGTAAGCAAGCGCATCCTTGATCTCGGCGCGCTCGAAGAATCTCAGGCCCCCGTAAACCCGGTACGGAAGACCGGCATTGATGAGCGCCTCTTCGAGTACGCGGGATTGTGCATTTGATCTGTAGAGTACGGCCGCGTCCGCCCTGGGATTTCCCTGGTCGCTCCAGTCCCTGAGCCGTCCGACAATGAAATCGGCCTCGTCACGCTCATTGTAAGCCGAGTAGATTCGAATGGGCTCGCCCTGCGCGCCTTCGGTCCACAAGTTCTTGCCCATGCGCGAGCCATTGTTGGCGATGACCGCGTTCGCCGCCTTCAGAATAGTTGCCGTCGATCGATAGTTCTGCTCGAGCTTGACCACCGAGGCCTTCGGAAAATCCTTCTGAAAGCGGTAAATGTGCTCGACCCGCGCACCGCGCCAGCGGTAGATAGACTGATCGTCATCGCCTACGGCAAATGGAACTCCGTCGCGACCGGCGAGTAGCCGCAACCACGCGTACTGGATTGCGTTCGTATCCTGGAACTCGTCGACCAGCAAATGCCGGAATCGGGCTTGATAATGTGCGAGCAGCTCGGGGTTATCGCGCCATAATTCATGTGCGCGCAACAACAGCTCCGCAAAGTCCACCAGGCCGCCGCGCTCGCACACGTCCTGGTAGCTTTTGTATAACGCTATGAACTGGCGCCGCTGAGGATCGTTGTCGTCGTCGATATGTTGTGGACGAAGGCCTTCATCTTTTTGTGCATTGATGAAGTACTGGATCTCGCGCGGTACCCACCGGGACTCATCGAGTTCAAGGTTCTTGAGCAGGCGCTTGATGAGCCTTTGCTGATCATCCGAGTCGATAATCTGAAAATTCTGCGGCAGGCCGGCCTCCTGCCAGTGTCTTCGCAGCAAGCGATGTGCCAGGCCGTGGAACGTGCCGATCCAGAGGTGATTTACCGGCATGCCGAGCAGCGATTCGATGCGCCCGCGCATTTCCGCCGCAGCCTTGTTGGTAAACGTCACTGCAAGGAGGCTTTGCGGCGAGACACCCTCGACATCGATGAGCCAGGCTGCCCGATGAGTCAGAACCCGCGTCTTGCCACTGCCAGCGCCCGCGATCACCAGCAGCGGTGCCGGGGGCGCGGTTACGGCTGTTCGCTGCGCGTCATTGAGGTCCTCGAGTATGCGAGTTACGTCCATGGGGGGCGCAGTCTACCAGAGATGCGGGGAGGTCAGTCCGCGTCAAATCCCTGCAATTTTCTGGATTCCCGGCGCCCTCCGGCATTACGCGCGACATGACTCGCTAAGCGTGGGCGGCACTCATGGTGCAGTCGGCTCAGAAACGAAACACGATTCCTGCGAGTGTTTCGAACTGCGATACCATCGTGCCGGTGACGCGAATCGCACACACATTCTGGTTTGGGCCGGTCTGGCAGAAGATATTCGTGTCGGAATTGATAAAGGTGCCGTAGGCGCGCGCCTCGAGGCGCAAACCGAGACGCTCGGTTGGTCTGATCTGCAGGCCGGCTCCGATGGAGCCCGACCAGAATGTGTCACTCTCGCTGACGTCGCCGGCACGTGTCTTGATTTTGGTACCGCCGGCGGTCAGCACCAGGTACGGCCACACCTTGTCGCCTTCCCACTGGTAGGTGCCGCCACCTTGCAGCACGTCAATGTCGACATCCAGCATGGCATTGCCGGTGCTGGGGTCACTGAATTCCGCTTCGGTCTGTTGCCTGGAATAAAAGATCTCCCATTGGGTATTCGCCTGTTGCCGGAAGTTGACGATAAAGCCGTAACTCGGTGCGTCTTTAATGTCGTAGCTCGTTTCGGCATCTTCCACGTCAAAGCTGCCGCCGAATCGATAGGCAGCAAAAGGCGTCAGCTCGACATTTAATTCATTCTCGGCCGCATTTGCCGCGGTTGCCAAAACACCCGACACGGCAATAATTGCCGCAATGCGAAATTTCATTCGTTTACTGCTCCCAGCGCAGGCTTAGCTCGAACTGATTGCGATTATATGCGAGCCGAGCGTCATTTGAAGTAACGTCATTATAAACAAAAGCGCCAACCAGGCTGAAGTGATCGCTCAGCCGCAGGTTCGCAGCGACGCTGCCGACCAGCCTTTCCATGGTTTTGCGGACGGAAGTCGAGTTATGGAAGGCAAAGGCGTTGGCATAGTCATACACTTCATATGCACCTAATGCCTCGAGGCCAAACCGCCAACCGATATCCAGGTGCACTTCAGCGCCGAAACTGTTTCTGATGTAGTCGTTGTAGCCGACGTGGCGGTCTCGCCGATCGGTCCGTACAAAGTTCAGGCCAAACCAGAGACTGTTGGTTATGCGCTGCCTGGCGCTCATTCCCAAGTCAAGGTAGTCGTACCTGACCGGCTCGTTGCCAATTGGCTGTGTGCCATCCAGCTCGAATGACGGCCGTGTACCGAAATGCCTCTGGTAGGTGTCGGCAGTCACTCGCAGCAGAGAGGTTCGTGTAAACCGGTACTGCGCATTCAAACCAAGCAATACGTACTCGTGATCGTACTCTGGTACAACGGTGGTCTTCTCGTAGTTCCACAGCTCACCCTTGCCCACACCGCCGAATGAGAAACGATCGAAGGACTGGCGAAACCAGATCTCCGGCCCGTACCGCATGTAGTTCATCCGGGTACCGATCTCTGCATCATCGACAACCACAATCCCGCCGTCGTCCCGGTCGTAATAGGTTCCGTCTCGCTGGGCGATTCTGAAAGCGCTGAAGATGATTCGCTCGGACTCTTCAGTCTTTTTGTGGTACTCGCTGCCAAAACTGAACTCGTGCGCAAACTCATCGGCATTCTTCAGGGTCTCGTCCTGATATAACCGTCCCGCGTAACGATAAGCGCCGAAGAACGATTCGTTTTCGAAGCTGTTCACAGTGTACTGCGCGGCAAGACGCAGCGGCACAAAGGTGCCGGACTGTACCACCGGGGTTACAACGGGAAGATTGGGATCGGACAGGTCGACGTAACTCTCGGTCGGCGCACGATAGACATTGTCGTCGCTGCCGAAGCCAGCCGCGAATTGAAAAGCAAATGAACCAAGCGGCCTCGGTTCCGGTCGCGCATTTTCCGCGCGTTGCAAGACAGGACGTTGTTCGGCAGCCTGTTCCTGCTGGATGCCGACGATTGCTGTCCCTGCAAGGGCGCTGATTTCGGGGAAGCGCACCTGATCCCGTGCGAGCCTGAACCAGTCCAGGGCTTCCTCGGGCTTGCCGAGAGCCAGTGCATTCAGGCCCAGGTTGTAGTGCGCATGAACCTCCAGTGTTTGCGATCTCGAGGCCGAAACAAGGGCTTCGCGCGCTTGGAGGTACTGACCGGCCTTGTAGTGTGCAACACCTGCGTTGTAGTTGAGCAACGGCGTATCCATGCCCGCGTCCTGGGCCTCCCGATAGCGGAGCAGAGCTGCAAAGTAAAGGTCGTCACGGAACAGCCGGTTGCCATCGGCAAACAGCTCTTCGGCCGTCGCCGCATACACAGCACCTGGCAGACAGACGGCACTGAACAGCAACGACAGGGCGGCTAGCCTGCCGGGCAGGCGAGCAGGATTTTTGCGCAAGCCAGAAATATCGCTACTCCAGGGGTTCTCTCCGGTCCAGGCTACGTAATTTGCACAGAATCAAGGCGGTTGCATCAAATGCGCGTCAAAAGTTTGAATTAGCGCAAAAAAAACCCCCGATTTGCGGTAGCAAACCGGGGGTTGCCTGGATTACGGCTGCCCGGCCGGGGGCCACTGGCGGGGCGGATCCTGCCTAAACGGCGTCGTCGCCATCCTCCACGCCATCGCCGCTGTCGTCCATGTCGTCGTCGTCCATATCGTCGTCGTCTTCCTCATCAAACTCGTCATGGTCGACTTCCTCGCCGTCCTCGAATTCGTCCTCTGTTTCGAGTTCGTCTTCCATATCATCTTCATCGACGTCATCGTGCTCGAAGTCGTCGCGATCCTCCTCCTCGTCGAGGAAATCGTCGTCGGACTCTTCGCCATCCTCGCGATCTTCATCATCGGAAGAGTCGTCGCTGTCGTTTTCGTCCTCATCACGGTCATCGTCGAATTCGTCGTCATTATCTCGTTCGTCATCGTCGAGATCGTCGCCGTGCTCGACTTCATCGGGGCCACGCATTTCGCTGACGCTGCCGTCGACATCGGAAAGGTCGTCGAAGACCTCCATCGTGACATCGAGCTCGTCGTCGGCAAGCACTGTGGCGGGCAGCAGCGCGATGCATGTCAACGCGACGGTGGCTGCAAATATCCTGATTTGCTTCATGTCCAATACTCCATTTGATGCTTCGAAAGTTCCGAAGCCGTTTGTGTCACGCTCACCTGCAATCTGAAAGTCTTGTTATCGTCGTCATGCTCCAATGTAGCCAATAACTCCCCGCCCTGCGGAGAGATTGCGATCAATTTGAGCGGCAGAACATTTCTGCCTTCACGAAGGCTGGTCATCCAGCTGATCTCCCGCTGGCCCTGAAAGCCCTGAATCTCGATGCCCGGTGGCAGGCTGACCGTCAAGGTTGCATCACTGAGATCGGTGGCAGAGGAGAAAACCAGGTTAATGGTGCGCGGATTTTCCAGAGCCATGCTTACCTGCAATGGTGTGTCGGCCTGCCGCTCGCCATTTTGCATCCAGTCACCGGCGACCAGCCAAATCACCAGACCGGCAGCCAGCGCGCTGCCAAAGCCCTTCAGCCAGCTTCGGTTGTGCAGCTTGCGGCCGCGATCCTGCGTGGCAACTGCGAGAGCCCGGCCGAAAAATCCGGCATCGGGTTGCAGAACAGTGGCAGAGGCGTAGTCGGCCAGCGCGCCACGCAACTGCCGCTCGTTCGCAACGCGCTCCCGGCAGTCGCTGCAGTCGGCAACGTGTCGATCCAGCGATGCTGCGTCGGCGCGAAGGCCGTCGACGTAGTCGTCGAATATGTCATTCAGTTGCTGGCAGGGCATCGGTTTCTTCCTCGGTTACCGGCTTACACGCTTCGCTCCGGAAAAAGGTTGCATCGGCCTCGAGCAAATCGCGCAATCGCGCCCTGGCCCGGTGCAGCCGGGATTTGATCGTACCAATCGGATGCCCCGTAATATCTTGAATTTCCGTCAGTTTATAGCCTTCGACGTCGTGCATCAGTAGCACCAGGCGGTAGTCGTCGCCCAGTGCCGAAAGCGCGCGATCGAGCTGAATGATGCGTTGCTCGCGCTCGGCATCCCTGGCCGGATCGTGGTCTCCGGACAGACCCTCGAACGATCCTTCCGGCAGCTGCGATTCGGCTATGCTGACCAGCCGCCTGCGTGCGAATTGGCGCGTGTTGTCGACGAAGTGGTTGTACATAACTCGACAAAGCCAGGAGCCAGGTTCCGTAATCATGGCGAGTTCCGGCAGCCGATCGAATGCCTTGACGAGGACGTCCTGAAAGAGATCTTCCGCCTCGGGCCGGGAGCCCGTCAGGCGCCAGGCGAAGCGATACAGGCGCTCGAGATGTGGCTTGACCAGCCTCTCGAAACTGTTCGCATTTTCTGTGCCGCTCGCGCCCATGCGCGCATCAATAGATACGCCGGGTGCAAATGTAAAGCGAACAGGTTCAGGTTTTCCGGTAAAGCCCGGATTTCAGGCGCGGCGCGGACAATCAGATTGTGAATCTGATCATGAAATAATGATCAATCAGGAGAGCTGCAAACAACACCATCAGGTAGTTGATGGAAAACCTGAATACCCGCATCGGCAGCTCGGCCCCCTTGTTCACATTGAGTCGTATGGCATGCCAGAGAAACATGCCACCGAGCACAAGCGCTGTAAGCAGATAGATCAGTCCGCTCATGCCGGACAGGTACGGCAAGACCGTCACCAGCAACAGCAGTATCGTATAAAGAAGAATAAAGAGTCGCGTGAATTCGTTGCCATGCGTTACCGGCAACATCGGGACCCCGGCCTTTTCGTAATCGTCCTTCCTCGCGATGGCGAGCGCCCAGAAATGCGGTGGTGTCCAGACAAACACAATCAGAAAGAGCAACAACGCGTGACTGTGCACTTCGCCGGTAATTGCGGCCCAGCCAAGGATCGGAGGCGCCGCTCCGGCGGCACCACCGATCACGATGTTCTGTGGGGTCGCGTGTTTCAGGTAGGCGGTATAGACAATCGCGTAGCCGATCAAAGACGCAAAAGTAAGTGCTGCTGTTAATGGGTTGACGAGAAACCAAAGCAGCAACATCGAGAATACGCAGAGCGAAAACGCGAAGACCAGCGCGTGGGATTCCTTGAGCCTGCCCTGAGGAATTGGCCGTCCGCGCGTTCGCAGCATCTTGATGTCGGTGCGCGCATCCAGAACGTGGTTGATGACGGCCGCGGAAGACGCCGCGGCGCCGATGCCTATGGTGCCGAATATCGCCGCAAGCGCGTCGGGCCAGCCCGGCACGGCGAGGAACATGCCGACCACTGCCGTAAAGACAATCAGCATGACGACTCGTGGCTTGGTCAGCTCATAGTAGTCGCGCCATACCGCAGAACCGCTGATGCTGGTGGTGCCCAATCGATTGATCCTGTTGTTGTAGCCGCTAGCCGATACGCGAGAGTTTGAGCAGGTGTTGGATGTCATCGACCATTTCGCGCGGACTCAGGTCCGGGCGGAAGTACATGACGAGGTTGCCGAGAGGATCGAGCAGGAAAAAACCCGTCGAAGGGACATCAGGCGGCAACACCGACCACAGATCCTTTGCGAGAGAACCGTTGTTCAAAGTTCTCAGGCCTTGGTGCTGCTCGTCGAGAAACACTTTATCCGGCGGGGTATCACCGTGCAAGAACAGCCGTGTGAGGCGATTCATGTCATTGCCGAGCATCAGGCGGGATTGCCGCAGGGTGTATAGCGCATCGCGGCAGTCATTGTTACAGGCATCGGCATTCGAGTAGACCAGCAGCCATTGCCCGCCCGAGAGTTCACGCAGTTCTGGATACCTGTCCGAAAGCTGTCTGACTGGCTCGAGAAGCACGCCGTGATTGCTGCGACCGGAGGGCCTCAGATCGAGTCCCCCGTAGTACATCAGCGCTGCAAGGATCAGTGGCCCGAGAAACAGGACAGCGATCAGCAGCAGCTGCAGGCGTGCCGGGCCGCGCATGCGTTCAGACCCGGCCACGGCTGCGCCGCTTCAGGAACTGCCAGATCAGTATGCTGACGACCGCGGCCGCCATCGCAAACCACTGAAAGGCATACCCGTAGTGCATGGCCGGACCCTGTCCTTGGGGTTTCCACTGGCGGATGAGCGTATCCCCGTCCTGTGGATCGAGCAGCAGAACGAACGCCAACACATCCCGGCCGAGCGCCGCTGAAAGATCTGAAAGCTCCGGATAGGTAGCGAGTTTTGGCCAGCCGGAGGACTGGACAACCGCGTCATGGCTGCGAATTCCGACTCGCGGCAGGTGACCGACGCGGCCCAGGATCTCCGTGTCTTCGGCCGACAGCGGCATCAACAGGGGCAAGGACCGGTCCGGAGTTGCGGCTACCCAGCCGCGATTAACGATGAGCAACGGTTTATTGCTCGCATATTCAAAAGGCGTAATGACGAAATAGCCGACCCGGCTATTCAGAATCATGTTGTCGATCAGGAACTGCCGATCGTCGAGAAACCTGCCGCTTGCGGTGATGCGCTGGTAATCCACCACTGACATTTCGTCGGACAGCGGCGCATAGCCTGTGTCCGCGTCGAACAGTCGCTGCATGGCGACCTTGTCCGCTGCGCGATCAAGCTGCCAGAAGCCGAGGGAAACGAACAGGATCGTCAACAGGACGGCAGCAACAGGCGGTGCAACCCGCCAGAACAAGGCTTCGACTTGGTATCTTGCGTTCACGATATACTTTGCAGCCGGAATGGCGTTTTTGGCGGATTCGATTTCATGAAACTGATCGTACTGTTGGTACTGGCGGCAGTGATCGTAAGTCTGGGCGCAAGCCTGTTCTATCTTGTGCGGGACGGCCAGGGTTCCACACGCATGCTTACCGCATTGAAACTGCGCGTGGCGCTGTCAGCGTTGCTGATCGGTCTGCTGGTCGTTTTTTATTACATTGGATGACGGCACCGTTACCACGCCTACATCCAATAAACAAACACGTACAGCGCCAGCCAGACCACGTCAACGAAGTGCCAATACCAGGCAGTCGCCTCGAAGGCAAAGTGGCTGTTCGGCGCAAAGTGCCCCTTCATGACCCGGAGCCAGATAATTGTCAGCATGATGGCGCCGATGGTCACGTGCATGCCGTGAAAACCGGTCAGCATGAAGAACGTCGAGCCGTAAATGCCCGAGGTCAGCTTCAGGTTCATCTCATGGTAGGCATGCACATATTCCTGGGCCTGCAGGAAAACGAAAATGAATCCCAAGATGAACGTGGTAGCGAGAAACAGCTTGACGAATCCACGGTGCCCGGTCTGTAACGCGTGATGCGCGATGGTCAGGGTGACGCTGCTGCTCAGCAGGATTGCGGTGTTGATGAGCGGCAGGCCGAATGGCTCCATCTTGATGAAGTCGCCGCCGACATCCCCCGGACCGTTGGTTGGCCAGGTGTTCTCGAAGCCGGTCCAAAGCAAAAGATTCGTGAAAAAGTTGTTACTGCTGCCGCCAAGCCAGGGCACGGACATGTTGCGCGCGTAGAACAGTGCGCCGAAGAACGCAGAAAAAAACATGACTTCGGAGAAGATGAACCAGAACATGCCCATGCGAAACGACATGTCGACCTGCTGGTTGAACTTGCCGTCGATGCTCTCGGAGATGACGTTTCCGAACCAGCCGAACAGCATGCACACCAGGACGCCGAAGCCTGACAGCATCACCCAGAAACCAGGGTCCGCGCCGTTCAGCCACGTCGACACGCCGACCATGAGTAGCAAGAGCCCCACGGAACCGACCACAGGCCAGTGACTATGGTGAGGAACGTAGTAGTGATTTGCAGCATGTGCCATGACGGATCCGGATGCAGCTTATTGGGTTGAGTGCGAACTATGCGCTTTATCGTGCGTTGTGCCGGTGGAGAGGTGCGAGATCCTTTCCGTATCAAAGAACGTGTAGGACAGGGTAATGGTGTCGATGTATTCGGGCAGATCGGAGTCGACTATGAAGCGCACCGGCATGCGTTTTTCCTCGCCGGAAGCAAACTCCTGCGTAGTAAAACAGAAACACTCAAGTTTCTTGAAGTACTTCGCTGCCTGTTGAGGCGCAACGCTCGGCACCGCCTGGGCGATCTTGCTCCGGTCCGCGAGGTTCCGGGCAATGAACGTGGCGTCATACATTGTCCCGGGCTTGATCGACATCCCGTCCGTTTCGGCATGAAACTCCCAGGGGGCGTATGCGTTTACCGAAGTCACGAACTCCAGTCTTACCGATCGGCCCTCGTCAGGAGTCTCGGCAACGACGGCTGCAGTCTGGTTGGTCTTGCCCCCGAGCCCGGTAATTTCGCAAAAGACGCTGTACAGCGGCGGCAGCACCAGAAACCCGAATCCGAACATGGCGACGGCCATGATTACGAGCCGCAGTGTGAGTGAATCTGCACTTGCCAGCCCGGTTTTTTCCTTGTCAGCAGTCATCGAATTACCTGAAATCACGAGCGCAAAACGCCGAGCAGGATGAAACCCAGGTAGAAAAGCAAGGCGACGGCCGCAAGCACAAGTGCGGTGCGGCGAATCTGGCTTCTGCTGCTACTGCGCGTGCTCATGAGAACGCAGCTCCGGCCGTGACGTGTGGAGGTTCATTGAATGTGTGGTACGGCGCCGGCGAAGGTACGGTCCACTCCAGTCCTTTCGGGTTTTCCCACACCGCGGCGCTCGCTTTGGCGCCCTGTTTTCTCACGCACTGCACGACAATGTAAATGAAAAGGAACTGCGAGATCCCGAAACCGATCGCACCGATGCTGGCGATGGAATTGAAGTCCGTAAACTGGGTCGAGTAATCGGGAATGCGGCGCGGCATGCCGGCAAGACCCAGGAAGTGCATCGGGAAGAAGGTGACATTGACAAAGATTGCCGACAGCCAGAAATGCACCTGTCCGAGCCGTTCGTTGTACATGTGGCCGGTCCACTTCGGCAGCCAGTAATAGACCGCAGCCATGATGCCAAAGATCGAGCCTGGTACCAGTACATAGTGGAAGTGCGCAACCACAAAATACGAGTCGTGATACTGGATGTCTGATGAGACCACGGCGAGCATCAAGCCGGAAAATCCGCCGATGGTGAAAAGGAACAGAAAGGCGAGCGAGAACAGCATCGGTGTTTCGAAAGTCATCGCACCTTTCCACATGGTTGCGGTCCAGTTGAAAACCTTGACGCCTGTCGGCACCGCGATAAGCATGGTCGCGAACATGAAGAACAGCTGCCCCGTCAGCGGCATGCCGACCGTGAACATGTGGTGTGCCCACACGATGAAGGACAGAAACGCGATGCTCGATGCGGCGTAAACCATTGAGTCGTGCCCGAACAGCGGTTTGCGGGCAAACGTCGGAATGATTTCCGAAACGACGCCGAACGCGGGCAGGATCATGATGTAGACCTCCGGGTGGCCGAAGAACCAGAAGATATGCTGGAACATCACGGGGTCACCGCCACCGGCAGCGAGGAAAAAGCTGGTGCCGAAAAACTGATCCGTCAGCAACATTGTCACTGCACCCGCGAGTACCGGCATTACTGCTATCAGCAGATAAGCGGTGATCAGCCAGGTCCAGACGAACATGGGCATCTTCAGCAGCGACATCTCGGCAGTGCGCATGTTGATGATGGTCACTATGACGTTGATCGCGCCCATGATCGATGACAGTCCCATAAGATGCACGGAGAAAATCAGGAACGGAAATGCATCTCCGGTCTGCAAGACCAGCGGCGGATACATGGTCCAGCCGCCTGCCGGCGCGCCGCCCGGCATAAAAAGAGTCGACAGCAGGATGCTGAATGCCACCGGCAGGATCCAGAACGACCAGTTGTTCATGCGCGGCAGGGCCATGTCCGGAGCGCCGATCATCATCGGTATCATCCAGTTGGCAAGGCCGACAAAGGCCGGCATTACCGCACCGAAGACCATGACAAGTGCGTGCATCGTGGTCATCTGGTTGAAGACGTTCGGCGCGACAAACTGCAGGCCGGGCGTAAACAGCTCGGAGCGAATCACCAGCGCCATCGATCCGCCGATGAAGAACATGAGGCAGCTGAACACCAGGTACATCGTGCCGATGTCCTTGTGATTGGTCGCGTACAGCCAGCGCCTCACGCCCTTGGCCGGGCCGTGTTCATCGTGGCCGTGGCCAATTGCCTGTGCCTGTCCGTGTCCGTGAGCGTCTGTCACCGCACTACCCATTATCTGCTTCTCCGTAAGCGGATTGCGTCGTTACCGCCGCAGCCGCCAGGTACTGAATTCAATTTGCCGATGCGAGTTCCGCAGCGGTGTTTTTCTCCGTGGCCAGCCAGGCCTGGTAGGCCTCCGGTTCCACCACCTCGACCACGATCGGCATGTAGCCGTGGTCCATGCCACACAGTTCCGCGCACTGGCCGCGAAATACGCCGGCCTCGGCTGCACGGAAAAAAGTCTCGTGGATAAAACCTGGCACCGCGTCCTTCTTGATCGCAAGATCCGGCACCCACCATGCGTGAATGACGTCATTGGAGGTCAGCAGGATCCTCACCTTCGCGCCCTTCGGCACGACCAGCGGTTTGTCGACGTCGAGCAGGTAATTGTCGACCGTGAACGGATCGATGCCGGAATTCTTGCGTCTGGCATCGGCACTTGCGCGTGCAAGCGTACTGTAGAAAGCGACGTCTTCTCCCTGGTAGGCGTAATGCCATTTCCACTGATAACCGGTGACGACAACTGTAAGGTCTGGTTTGCGGCCGTCTTCGAGCTTGATCAGGGTCTCTGCGGCGGGCACCGCCATGAGCAAAAGAATAATGATCGGGATGATCGTCCAGATGACCTCGGCGGTCATGCTGTGTGAAAACTTTGCTGGCTCGACGCCACGAGACTTGCGATGCCGGATCAGCGACCAGATCATGGCGCCGAAAACGACAAAGGCGATAGCACAGCACCAGTAAAAAACCTGCATGTGCAGGTCGTGGGTCTCGGCGCTGAGCTCGGTCACGCCGCGCGGCATGTTGATCGCCCAATCAGCCCTGGCGCTGCCGGCAACAAGAAATCCGGCAACGCTAAGACAGGTTCTTCGAATCATTGAATATTCACCCTGCGGTTTTATGCACCGCAATGCAGTATTTTCCCAGCCGTCAATTGCCACCGGCCCTATGTACTCAACGCAGTATCGTTGACCGCGTCCGCAGCGACCACTGCCGTGCTACGGCCCTCAGGGCTTAAGCGACAGAATACTCCGGGGTGGCAGTCAGGCCTCGGGAGCCTCCGATACGGGGGAGCCGGCCAAAAAAGCCTGCGAAGTGTACTGAAAGCTGTGCGGCCATGCAAACCGTCAGGAGGCCAAGAGATGTCAAAAAAACACTATAAAACAGCAACTTATTCAAAGGGGCCGTGACTAATGCTGCTGCTTTAATGATCAACGCCGGCGCCGGCCGATGCTGCCGGCGTCAAAACGAATCTCTCCGGCGGCTGGGACTGGACCGCCGCCCCAGGCGTGACCGTAAACCAGCTCAAGGGTCATTTTGAGCGGCTGCTGCATCGCGCTGTTCGCGAGGCGCTCGCGGAAATCGCGAAACCGAGCCTTGCCGGCCAGCGCCCGTTCGCGCAGTTGCAGGCTGTTACCTGCCCCCGATTGACGCAAGTCGGCGAACAGCCTGTCGGCATCATGGTATTGCAGGGTCAGCACGTCGACATCAAGCACCGGATCCCGCAGTCCGCTGCGTACCAGCCGGTCACCGACATCGTGCATATCCGGAAAGCGGCGGACCCGTGTCGCTGACAACGCCTCCCCCCACGCCAGGCGCAACTCCTGAAAACTGTCCGGGCCCAGGGTCGAGAATATGAACAGCCCGTTCTTGCGCAGGACTCTCGCAATTTCGGCGAAGCAAGCCGGTAGATCGTCTATCCACGGTAACAGCAGGTTGGCGTACACGAGGTCCATGCTGCCGTCGGCAAACGGCAGACTCTCGGCGTCTGCTTGAACTACGGCTGAGCGAGTGAACCACCGTCGCCTGCGTCGCGCCAATCTGAGCATTTCGAGAGAGCTGTCGACTCCGATCACCAGCGCAGCACGGAATCGTTTCGCCAGCGATCCGTGATCGCGGCCGGCGGCCGAACCGAGATCGAGGATGCGCGCTGCATCGACCTGCATCGGCGAAAGACGGTCGAAGAGTCCGAGGGCGGCATGTCGATAGACGAAATCCGCCTGGTCAAAGTGTCGCGCCACGCGATCGAAGCGGCGCTGTACATCGCGACGTCTCAACGCGCCAGGAGTTTCGGTCATCGTCATTCCATTTCAAGCCGTGCCGAAGCATATGACGATTCCCGGAGTGTCGCGAGCCAATACCAGCAAGGCACGCAGTTTTGCATACGGAATGTTTCAGGCTGCATTGCGACAATCGCGGCATGATCAGAAGACTGCTGCTCCCCGGTTTGTCGTTCGCCCGGCAGTTGCTGCTGCCGGATGGTTGTGTATTTTGCGGCCTTAGACTACGCAGCGACTCGATCTGCAGTCAGTGCCGCGATCTGCTTCCGGCCCCGGAACCGGGTTGCGAACGATGTGCTGCGCCGCTCCCGGCAACGCAAGCACCAGGTGTCCATTGCGGCCGCTGCCAGACGGATCCGCCGATGTTTTGCAAGACGGTCGCCGCGCTGAAATATGCATTTCCGGCAGACAGCGCGCTCAAGGCCTACAAGTTTAACGCACAGCTTCACTATGCACCGGCCTTCGCGTCGCTGTTGTTGCCGTTGCTGAAACGCGAGTTCGCCGATGCGGATGCATTGCTGCCGGTGCCGCTGCATCGCTGGCGCCATGCACAGCGTGGCTTCAACCAGGCTGCGGAGATTGCAAAACCGCTGGCTCGCGCAAGTTCGTTGCCAATGCTGCGCACGGTGCAAAGAATCCACGCGACACCGTCGCAAACGGCGCTGGATGCGGCCGAAAGGCACAGGAATCTCAAAGGCGCATTCGCGATACGCGCACCACTGTCATGCCGTTATCCCGTCATCGTCGATGATGTTATGACCACAGGCGAAACCTGCCGGCAATTGTCGCGGCTGCTGATCGAGGCGGGCGCGGAGTCGGTCGGCGTGCTGGTCGTTGCCCGCGCGTAAGGCACCATTTAGTGCTGGCGGCTATTTGCTGACACCAGGCCGGCATACCCTTTTCGCTCAGAAAAAATTCAAATTCGCTCAAAGGGTATGCCGGCCTGTTGTCAGCAGGCTCCGCGGGAGACGGTAATGTGCCGTAATGTCGCGCGGGCATCGGCGGGCGGCGATGCTCCGGTAAGCCCTTTGAACGAGTTAAGACTTCCGAGTGAAAAGGGCTTACCGGAGCGGCGCCGCACCTTGAAGCGATGCCCAGCTTTACGAGCTATGTGGGGCACACCGCTGCGGCGCCGTTTTGCTCCGCCGACGCTACGTTGTACTAAAGGTGTAGTGCAGCACTATGCCGATGAAGATCACCATGCCGATATGGTGATTGTGCTGGAAGGCGCGGAAGCAGCCGGTCGGCTGACGGTCGCGCGCCAGCCACTGGTGATAGACCATCAAGGCCGCGGCCAGCACGACTGATGCGTAGTACCAGGCGCCAAGCTGCGCCCGGTTGCCGATGAAAACCAGCGCCAGCAGCATCAGCAGCTGCAGACCGCCGATGATGAACAGGTCCGCATCGCCAAACAGGATGGCGGTTGATTTGACTCCGACTTTGAGATCGTCAGCTCTATCGACCATTGCGTAGAAAGTGTCGTAGATCACCGCCCAGATCAATGCGGTACCGAATACCAGCCAGGCGAGCTGCGACGTCGTTCCGGTTTGCGCCGCAAACGCCATCGGCACGGCCCAGCCGAATGCTGCGCCAAGCACAAACTGCGGCACGGAAACGAAACGCTTGATGAACGGGTAGACGACGGTCAGTCCTGCAGCAATTATCGCCAGCAGCCGTGCCGGGGGATTCAGCATCGCGGCCAAACCAATTGCGACCAGTGCCAGCGCAACAAAAAGGGTAAGCGCTTCCATGGGCGCGACCGCGCCGGAGGCTATCGGCCGGGTCCGTGTTCGCTCGACGTAAGGATCGAAATTGCGATCGGCAAAATCATTCAGCACGCAACCGGCCGAGCGCATGATGATGACGCCCAGCACGAACACGATGAACAGGCCGCCGTCCGGATGCCCCCCTCCGGCCAGCCACAACGCCCACAGGGTTGGCCACAGCAGCAGCAGAATGCCGACCGGTTTGTCGAGGCGCATCAATTGCAGGTAGTTTCGCAACTGATTGATGATGCCGGGCGACAGCCGCATGGCGGTGCTTCTGATCTTGTTGCCTGCGTTGGTCATCGGGATATCTTCTACCGTTCGCGCCGCCCGGAATCAAACTTTGCCGTATTGGCCGGCATCGCCGGTCCAGCGACGCACGATGGCTGCCGCTACTTGCGGTGACGAGCGAGAAATGGTTTCCGCAGCCTGCTGCACGCCGGGCATAAGATGCGCGTCACGCAGCAGATCTGCCACCCGGTATTGCGGCAGGCCCGTCTGCCGAGTGCCAAGAAGCTCGCCGGGCCCGCGCAATTCGAGATCGCGCTGCGCCACGACGAAGCCATCGCTGCTGTCGCGCAGGACCGCCAGCCGGCTTTTCGCAAGCTGCCCGAGCGGCTGCCGGTACATGAGAACGCAGTGACTTTGCGCAGCACCGCGACCTACCCTGCCCCGCAACTGGTGCAACTGTGACAGGCCCATGCGTTCGGCATTTTCGATGATCATCAGGCTTGCGTTCGGCACGTCGACGCCGACCTCTATGACCGTCGTTGCCACCAGCACTTCTATCTCGCCGTTCTTGAATCGTCGCATGGCCTGGTCCCTTTCGCTCGCGCTCATGCGTCCATGCACCAGCCCGATTTCCAGGGAAGGCAATGCCTCCTTCAGCATCTCGTAGCTGACTTCGGCCGCCTGGTAGTCCAGTACGTCGGATTCCTCGATCAGTGGGCACACCCAGTACGCCTGGTGTCCTTGCTCACAGGCGCGGCGCACTCGCGCCACGACATCGCCACGGCGCGTATCGGGCAACGCGACCGTCTGTACGGGCTGACGGCCCGGTGGCATTTCATCGATTACCGAGGTGTCGAGATCCGCATACGCCGCCATCGCCAGCGTGCGCGGGATCGGCGTTGCCGTCATGACCAGTTGATGTGGTTGACCGCCGTTTGCAACGCCCTTGTTGCGCAGGGCGAGGCGCTGATGCACGCCAAAACGGTGCTGCTCGTCGATGACGATCAACGCAAGATTGTCGAAATCAACACCTTCCTGGAAGAGCGCGTGTGTGCCGATGACGAGTTGTGCGCTTCCATCGGCGATTGCCGCAAGCGAACGTTTCCTGTCGGACTGCTTCTGGCTGCCGCTCAGCCACGCCGACTTGATTCCGAGATTGGCGAACCATGCGCTGAAATTCTGCCAGTGCTGCTCAGCGAGCAATTCTGTCGGCGCCATCACCGCAGCCTGCACACCGCTGGAGATCGCATACAGACAGGCTACCGCTGCCACGATGGTCTTTCCGGAACCAACGTCTCCCTGCACGAGCCGCATCATCGGGTGTGCCACGCGCAGGTCTTCAGTGATTTCCTTGATGACGCGTTGCTGCGCTTTGGTGAGCGCAAAAGGCAGGCTGCCGATAAAAGCCGATGCGAGTTTCCTGCTGTCGACGAGCGACGTAGCCGACTCGCGAAGCGCGGCCATTCTCAGATTGCGCAGACTGATGTAATGAGCAAGCAGCTCTTCGAAAGCAAGCCGCTGCTGACAGGGATGACGACCCGACGCCATGCTGTCGAGATCCGCGTCGGTCGGCGGGCGGTGCAGGTACAGCAGTGCGTCTGCGATCGACGGCATGTGGTACCGACCGAGGACGTCCTGTGGCAGCAAATCCTCGGGCGGTGCCGCTTTCATCAGCGCAATCGCCTGCGTCATCAGGTTCCGCAGCCGCCCCTGCTGTATTCCCTCCGTGGTTGAGTACACGGGAGTGAGCGCATTGCTGGTGACCGGCGGTTCACCGGATCGCAGGATCCGGTACTCGGGATGCACCATTTCGAGACCCAGAGCCCCGGTTCGTACCTCGCCGTAACAGCTGACGTTGATGCCGCTGCGGAACTGCGCTTGCTGT
>JAHKKM010000053.1 GCA_020027645.1 Pseudomonadota bacterium | reverse complement strand
GCTTCGGCCGGAAATAACTTGATGGCCTTCTCTGCATTGGCGATAGCGAGTTCCGGCTTTTCTTCGCCCAGGGCCTTTCTTCCTTCGTCGTAAAGGTCGTAGGCAGGTTTGGCCGTCATGGTCTTTGCTATGGCCGCCTTGTATCGATCGACGCCGAGATCACCGCCGGCCGGCAGCCCCGCGGCGGTCTTGCGGTTGGCATTGACGCGTTCCTTCGACGGCGGGTGACTGGCGAAAAGGCCGCTCAACCAGTCCGCCTCCTTCCCTTCGCTCAGGCGAACAAAGGTCTCTTGCAGGGTCACGGCACCTTGCGGGTCATATCCGGCGAGCGACATGAAACGCATTCCGTACAGGTCGGACTCGAGTTCATCGCCGCGCCCGTAACTCTGGTTCAGCATCTGTGAAAAAAGGCTTGCGCCACCGACCGCCAGATTCCCGTAACTGCTGTCGGAGGTAGCAACCGCAGTGCCCATAAGGGCGACCTGCAGCAGTTGGGTTCGTTCGATGCGTTGCGCCGTATGCCGGGCAGCCGCGTGCACGATTTCATGTCCGATTACGGCAGCCAGTTCGGCTTCCGAATTCAGCTCGGTGAGGAGACCGCGATTGACGGCGATTTTTCCACCCGGCAGCGCCCAGGCATTCGGCACCGAGCTGTTTAAAACGACAAATTCGTAGGGCAAAGACCGGTCGGTAACGAGAGCCGCGCGACTGGCATCGACCAGCCGGTTGCCGATGCCCTGAACATAGGTAGTCAGCGCCGGATCGACGTCGTACTCGCCGCCCTGCGACTGTTGCATGGGCGCGTAATTCTGTTCGCCCATTGCGATCTCGCTGGAGGTGCTGACAAAAGTAATCTCGCGTTTTCCGGTGACCGGGTTGACGGCACAGCCAGCAGCAACAAGTGCAAGTACAATTCCGACTGTGATGTTACGCATCGAGTTCATCCGAAAATTTCCGCTGGTGCCGCGACCGGTGATCTGGCTCGACCGGCGCGGCGTGCGAATACTCCTCAGCTGCCGGCTCCGGACTGCAGGTTGGTATCCAGAAAGTTGCGAAACAGCTGTGCCCAGTGTTCCGCGGCAGCGTTGACCTCATCCGCGTTGGCGCTGCCGTCTTCGGCCAGGTCGATCTGCGGCGATTTCTCGGTATCGGCAGCGCGCAGCAACAACGCATCCGAGCTGGAATCCCGCATCTCGATCATGAAGGTCAGTTTTCCCGGTTCAAGAATTTTATTTACATCGTGGCTGATATCCGGCAAGTCGCGGGCAGTAGCATTTCGCAAGTCAATCAGTGACGCGCGTACCTTCATGGTATCGGCCGAGGGACGGGTAACGACCTCGTAAGCCTGGATCTGCGATCGAAACGCCTGCTGAAACGCCGATCGGACGCGCTGGATGTCGGCCTCGCTCGGCGCTGCCTGCGTCGGATAGAAGATGCCCATCTCCTCGACCATCAATCGCCGGTACTTCGAAAAATCGGCATTGCTGGCTACATACGCGATATCGACATTAGGGTTTTGCACCGGCCGAAAGCTTTCATAGGTGGTCGTGGTGCAGGCCGCCGCCACCAACGCAGCTGCTAGAAGTACATAAGCTGGCTGGCCAGTACGGCCGCTTCGTGATTTCAATTGCATGGGCATGATCGTATGTAACTCGTATGACACCGGTTTGCTACAAGCGCAGGGTTACCGACATCGGGTTGTGGTCCGACGAATCGACGATCTGCGTCGTCGATTCGACCAGCGACAGGCCGCGCACGTAAATTTGGTCGAGATGATTGCCAAACACGGTCACGCGATAGTCATCTTTAAACTCGAGCGACATCAGCCCCAGGTCCTCTGCCATGCCGGCAACGATGTCATTACGTCTCTTTCGCCAGGTGTTGAAGTCCCCGGAGACTATGATCGGGCCATCATGAGATGCGAGGACTTCGCGCACCTGGTCGAACTGCCTTTCAAAGGCTCCCATCCCCATCGAGAAATTCACCGCATGAATGTTGACCACCACCAGAGTCTGGTCGGTTGAAGTCAAGCCGTACTCCGCGATACTGGTCGCCTTGGGAGTCCGCAGGAGCGGTTCGTAATTCACAAAACTGCATTGGGCGATCGGCTTGCTGCGGCTCATGGTCAGCACGCCGCTGATTGCTCCGGACTTCTGGTATCCAGGAGCAAAGGACCAGTAGCGGGTACCGTCCATCGAATTGATTGAGTCTTCCCGCAAGGACAGCTCCTGCACCAGCACCAGGTCCTTGTCACCGGTCAGTGACAGGAAATCACGCTGCCAATTCAGGTGGTTGTTCTTTTGTACGTTCCAGCTGAGCAATCGAATACTGTCGGCATTGAGTTCCGGTGTGGCGAGAGCGGAGGTTTCGCGCAACAGGGCCTGGCAGTCCGCGATCTCAGCTGCTATCGGCTGCTGCTGGTCGGACAGCGGCGCGAGCTCATGACTGGCACAGGACGCGAGCAACATGAACCAGGCCGGCGCGAGGCCGATTCGCCACGCGCGGTTCGCCGATTTTTTCCTGCCCTGCTGCATTGCAACTCCTTGCTGGAATTGTGCTTTCCGGTTTTCCGATTGCAAAGTCTACCCGCAGGCCCGGCCTGCAACCATGTCCCGGTAGCGCAATTGCTTGTTCGGCGGCGGCGCCCGGCAAAAAATCCGTGGAAACGCCGTGCCAGAGGCCTTTCAGACCGGCAAATCGGCCCGGTGTTGCATCAATTCGTGAGGCTGGGACTCTTCTGTAGTGGGCCAGGGCCGCGCGACCCTCAGCGGCCGCTGAACATCAGCAGAAGCCCGCCAAGCAGCGACCAGGCGATAACGATAGCCCATTCGTACGGCCATACCAGCGCGGCCGGGCTGAAAGGCAGGTACAGGCAGGCGATCGCAACCGACAGAATCAGTGCCGCGTAGCCTGTCAGCCGCCAGTGCCTGACGGTGTAGGGCCGCTCCATGTGCGGCTCCCGGTAACGCAGCACAAGGAAGGACAGCGCGACAAAAGCATAGGCAACCACAATGGCGAGTCCGCCGGCATCCACCAGCCAGACCATCGCCGGCCGGCCAAACAGGGGGGCGATCACCGATATCGCGCCGATCAGCAGGATGGCGTTGTGCGGTGTATTGAAACGGGGATGCAGGCGACCGAATACTGCCGGAAGCTGGCCGGCCTGGGCCATCGCATAAAGCGCCCGGCTGCCGCCGATGAGAAACGCGTTCCAGCTCGTAAGAATGCCGGCGATGCCACCGATCACCACCAGCTTGCCGGCCCAGCTTCCGCCGAGCACCGCGACCGCCGCATCCGCAGTGGGCAGCGATGCGGCAAGGCGCCCGGCTTCACCGAGACCGCTCGAGACCGCCCAGATGATGACGGAGTACCAGGCAATCGCGACCATGATCGACAGCATCAATACCGTGCCGAGATCGCGAAATGGCATGTCGGCCTCTTCCGCCGACTGCGGAACGACATCGAATCCGACGAACATGAAAGGCACCATGACCAGTACTCCCAGCATCCCTTTGGCGCCGTGGTCGAAGTACGGCTGCATGTTGTCAACCGAACCCGATAGCAGCGATCCGCCGGCGAGCACGAGGCCGACCAGCAGAATCACCACTGTCACCAGCAGCTGCAATCGCGCCGCCGTCTGGATGCCGATGATATTGATCACGGTCATGAGTACCGCAGCAATTATGCCGGTCAACACCCAGGTGAATTTCACATCCCAGCCGGCGATCGTCCATAAGTAACCGCGCGCGAAGCCCGGCACCAGGTACTCGAGCACCGTGGGCAAGGCGACCGCTTCGAAGGCCACGACCGATGTGTAGCCGAGCAGGATCGCCCAGGTGCAAATGAATGCTGCCTGCCGGCCGAGCGCTCGGTAGGAAAACACGTGCTCGCCGCCCGCCTGCGGCATGGCTGCCGTCAGTTCGGCATAAGTGAAACCGACGAAAATGACCGCAACGCCGCCGGCAAGAAATGCGAACATTGCACCGAGACTGCCGGCAGCTGCGATCCAGTGGCCACTCAAGGCAACCCAGCTCCAGCCGATCATGGCGCCGAATGCAAGGGCGAATACTTCCTTGCCTCGAATGATGCGTAACAGTTTTCCGTCCGCCATGGCCTGATCCCGATAACGATACAGGCGTCGAGTGTCGCAGATTCGTTGCGCTCCTCGCCATCCTGCAGGCGGCGACTTTGGCCGCGTAGGGGTATTTGCGGATGTCATTCCGGCCGCGGCCGACGCAGGATTCCGCAAAGATATACGGGACCTGAAGGGGCAGCACATGGACAGCAATGTCGCCTCGATCCTGGGTGAGCTTCGCCAGGATCACAAGAACATGACCAGACTCTTGAGCCTCCTCGAGCGCGAGTCGAACCGCATTGAGGCAGAACAGGCAGCCGATTTCGAACTCATGCAGGATGTCATGCATTACATGACGCTCTACCCGGACGCCGTTCATCATCCCAAGGAAGACCGCATTTATGCCGAACTGAAAAAGGTCAGACCGGAACTGGCCGCCGGATTCTCACGAATCACGCATGACCATCGGGCCATCGCGGAACAGGGCTTGCGCCTGCGCAACGACATCGAATTGATCCAGGCCGGTGCCATGGTCAAGCGAAAGACGGTGGTCAGGGACGCGCTGCACTACGCCAACACATTGCGCAATCACATGCAGTGGGAGGAACTCGATCTGTTTCGTCGAATCGAGGAAATGATCAGAAGCGGTCACAAGAAACTTGAGACCGACGACTTTCCCGTTGCTGCCGATCCGGTCTTCGGCGCCAGGCTTGAACGTCGCTTCGAGCGGCTCTTCAAAAAAATCGGCGTCGGCTGACTAATGCATAAGTCGAGCGTAAATCTCGCCTGACGTCCAGGAAATCAATTGCCCTGGTGCACCAGCTCCCGCTCACGCATATCGGATGCAGCGAAACCTTCCACCTCACCGCCCAGCGGCCAGATCACGAGAACGCGCGCACCCTCCGGCGACAGCGTCTTGTGCACGACATGGTCAGGCGCCCGGACCACGCCGGTCATGCCAGGCGATAGCACATGCATCTCGCCATTGACGATGTGTCCCAGCTCGCCTTCGATGACGTAAATTATTTCAAGCTCGTGAACATGGGACTCACCCTCAGCGCCCGGCGGGAAATAGATTTCCGCGACCTCCGCTCCGGCGCTGCCGAGATTTTTTTCTTCGACGAGCACCTTGATCGTGCCGGTGCCGGCATCGCTATCCCATTCGAACTGCCGCGTGCCGGACGACACTATTTCGTAGCTTTCATACGCGGCGGGATCCGCAGCTTGTTCGGTATTGCACGCCGTCAGTGCGACGGTGCCGGCGAATAGCGCGCTCGCCACGTTCAATGCCTGTGCTTTCATTGGGTAGGTCCTTATCGTTCGAAGACAATTTTGCCGTTGACGACCGTCATCAGGATGCGGCCACTCAGGATGTCCCCGGGACTCTCGGTGGCAAGAAGAAATGGATCGATATCCATGACCGTCAGGTCAGCCCAGCGTCCCTTCTCAATGATTCCCGTTTCGTCTTCACGAAAGCTCGCATACGCTGACCAGTTGGTATAGCCACGCACGGTTTCTTCCGCGGTCATCGACTGCTCCGGGTACCAGCCACCTTCGGGCTGCTGGTCTTTGTCCTTGCGCGTGATCGCGGCGTGCATGCCGTAAAAGATGCTGTGATCCGACCCCGGGTTATCCGAATTGAACGTCAGCGCCGCACCGTTTTGCCGCAGCGTCCGCCAGGCATACGCGCCCAGAATGCGTTCCGGCCCAACACGGTCTTCCGCCCAGGTCTTGTCTTCCACGGCATGCGGCGGTTCCATCGACGCTATCAGACCGAGCTTGCCCACGCGCACCAGGTCGTCCGGATGCATCACCTGTGCGTGCTCGATGCGATGCCGGTTCTTGCGCGTGGCCGGGTCCGAATTGAACACCGTTTCGAGGATATCGATCGACTCACGGTTGCCGGCGTCACCGATCGCATGAATCGCAATCTGGAATCCCCGTTTCATTGCTTCGGCATTCAGCGCCTGGTTGAAGCCGTATGCGTCGCCGCTGACGCCGCGATGTCCGGGCGCGTCGGAGTAATCGTAAAGCAGGCGGGCGCCGCGAGAGCCGAGCGCTCCGTCGTAATAGGCTTTTACAGTGCGAGTAACAAGGAAGCTGTCGTTATCGGTATCCGGGCCTTTCTCGAGCCACTTCCGCATGAGCTCTTCGTCGCGCAGCGACAGCATGGCGTAGACCCGTATCGGCAGCCGATTCTCGGCCTCGAGTTGCTCCAGCGCCGCCATTTCGCGGGAATCGAGTCCTGCATCGTGCACCGTAACGTAACCGTCTTTTGCCATTTGATTAAGCCCGGCGAGTACGCGCTCCATCAGCTCATCCTGCGACGGTTCCGGAATTGCGCTTCGTACGAGTGGTACCCCGCGGTTCAGGAACAGGCCATTCGGCTGGCCGTCGGCACCGAGGCGCATCTCACCGCCGGCCGGCACCGGCGTGGTCGCGCTCAAGCCGGCTTCATCCAGCGCCATCTGGTTGGCCCATCCGGCAAATCCGTGCAGGCTCGCGAGGAACACCGGATGGTCCGGAACTGCGGCGCTGAGCAGAACCTTGTCCGGGTAATGATTGGCCCAGGCGCCCTCATCCCAGCCGGCACCGAGTATCCACTCGCCTTTCGGTACCGATTTCGCGCGCTCGGCGACACGCGCAACGGCTTCCTCTTCGGTACTCACGTCGATGAGATTGACGCGTTCGAGGTTTGTGCCAAGTTCAAATACGTGGGTATGCGAGTCGACCAGGCCCGGGATCAGCGTCGCGCCGGCCAGGTCGATGACACGAGTGGCCGGACCCTGAAATTTGAGAGCGTCCGTGCTGTTACCGACGAACGTTATGTTTCCGCCGCTTACCACCACCGCCTCTGCGTCCGGCCGCCACCCTTTGTCGTCGTACGGTGCTCCCCGCGATGGTGTGCCATCGAGTGCGGGCTCGCTCCAGTCCAGCGTGTAAACGCGCGCGTTGGTCAGAATCAGGTTCGCGCCATCCGCGCCCGGCTCATTCGTGTCCGTTGAGCACGCGGCAAGGAAAACGAACGGTAGCAGCCCGGAGAGCCGTTTCAGGTATTGCATAGGATTCCTGCCAGAGTGGTCGTTGATGCGACGGTAGCGCAGCAATGCGAAAAAATCGACAGGAGGGTCGATGCCTGGAGACAGGCAGCCGGGTAAGTGCTTTTCAGTTCGCGGCTTCGACCGTGCGGCCTTGTCTTTGTCGCTGGCGATTGACGGTCATTCGATCATGCAGCTCGGTAATGGCTTCGCTCCCCGTGCGTTCGCAGAGAAAGGGGAAAACCGCGTGCAGCGCGCAGCAGATTGCGCCGCGGAACATGCCGAGGCTGAACCCCATCGCGGCCAGGAAATGCTGCCCGTAGGACTCGCCCACGCTTGCCGGGTGTTCGTTGAACTTGCTGCGAATCGACATCTGCCATCCTCCATGCCAGGCAATATTATCGGCAGGAAAACGGGAAACATTATTGCTTTTTGTAAGGGATTCAGGCCTTATTGTGAAACATTTGTTGCAATATCTGGAATATGATGAAACCAATGGACAACAAGGACCGGGTCATCCTGAGACTGTTGCAGGCGGATGCGAGTCTCTCGATGAACGAGCTGGCCGATCGCTGCGCGCTCTCCCGGACCGCGGTCTGGCGGCGTGTTCGCGAGCTCGAGGAAGAGGGAGTTATCAGGGGCCGCGTCACCCGGCTCGACCCCGCGCGGATGGGATTCCCGCTGACCGTATTCGCGCTGGTCAGGACCAACCAGCACAGCGACGAATGGTTCGAGAAGTTCTCGGCGGCGGTCGCATCGATTCCGGAAATCCTGGAATTTCATCGCACCAGCGGCGACCTGGATTACCTGCTACGCATCGTCGCACGCGACATGCAAGATTATGACCGCGTCTACAAAACGCTGATCAAGGCGGTTGACCTTGCCGATGTCAGTTCGACCTTTGTCATGGAGACCATCAAGTCAGACACTGCCTTGCCGATTTGAAATTGCGGTAGGTGTTTACCCGGATGTCGCGTCGGTACGCGACCGCTAGACTTTGATCTGGGCAGGGAGACTGGCAATACAATGGTCGATGTCGCAAGCATAATGAGTACCGATCTGGTCACGATCAAACCGGAAGACAATCTCGAGTCGGTGAGGCAACTTATGGCCAAGCGGCGTATTCATCACCTGCCGGTTGTCGATAAAAACGGGAAACTCGTCGGACTTGTAACACTGACGAATGTGCTTGCTGCGACGGATTCGATTCTGCGGGACGATGAGAGCCGACTGAAACCCGAAGACGTGACGGTTGACGAGATCATGGTGCGCGACCTCGCAACGGTGGATGAGCACGCTGGCCTGCGACAGGCTGCCCTGTTCCTCGAAAAGCACCGGATTGGCTGCCTGCCGGTTGTAACCGACGGCAAATTGCGGGGCATCGTAACGGACTCGGACTTTGTGGCTGTCGCGATCAACCTGCTCGAGCGGGACGAGGAAAATACCGAGGATTGGGAAGCCGAAGATTTCTGAACGCGGTCAGCGCATTTTTCAAAGAAAGTTGTTCGGCCAGATCATGCTGCGCCACATATGCGCCACCGGACTGCCGTCAAATCCAAGGCCTTCTGCCGGCTGCCGAAAATTTCGGCCGACGATATCGGTGAAATCATCAATGTCGACCTCGACGCCTTTCTCGAATGAATAAAGGTCATTCAAGGTGATCAGGCGCGATGTCATGTACCACTTGTGATTCCGGGCTTCCCTGTAGGCCTGCTCGATATAGGGTTCCGGTTTGTACTCGGCGCCAAAGAACCGGATGTATGCCTCCGGGTATGCGTAGTTGACGGATTCATCGGCAAAGAACCGAAGCGCCTGGTGCTTCTCGATAGCCCAGCTCACCTCCTCGTCCACGTACGGTTTGATCATCTGTGCACACCAGTAACCGTGATCCGTACGCACCAGGCCGTATACCGAGATGTCATGCAGCAGGCATGCCATTACAACTTTCTCGTTGAGACCGTTGTTCAAAGCAAGGCGCGCGCTTTGCAAAACATGCTCAGCAGGCGCAAATCTCAGTTTGTAGAAATCGATTAGCGTTGGCCGGTCAGGCATTTTTGGCAGGCGCGGATCGGTGCCCATGAGGAAGGGCATGGGTCCGTACGAATTGTCTCCGCCGATGTCGCAGGCAAACGGCTCAACCACGGTGCGCGAAAGCGATTCGCTCATCGCCTGCTCCAGTGCATCGGCCTTTTCCGACAAGGTGGCGGCTGCCGCAATCGATGCGATCGATGCCGCGCTGAGTGATTCGAGGAATGATCGTCGATCCATGGTATTTGCTCCGCTCTGTATCGATCAGCGTATCAGGCTGCGATCTCGACCGCTATTTCGTCGATCCCGTCTATGCCACCGGCGATCCTGTCGCCGCGCTGCACGGGTCCAACTCCGGACGGAGTGCCGGTAAAAAGCAGATCTCCCGGCCGTAATTCGAAGTACATGGATAGTTCCGCGACCGCTTCCGGCACCGTCCAGATCAGCTCCTCGAGTTTACCGTCCTGGCGGATCTTGCCGTTCACGGCCAGCCAGATGCGGCCTTTCTCCGGATGACCGATGTCTGCGGCGCGATGGATCCTTGAGATCGGCGCCGAGCGGTCGAACCCCTTGGAAGTATCCCAGGGCTTGCCGGCCTTTTTAGCCTGCGCCTGCAGGTCACGCCGTGTGAGATCGATGCCGGCCGCGTAACCATATACATGGCTCAATGCGTCAATGGCAGAAATCTCGCAACCGCCTTTGCCAATCGCCACGACCAGTTCTATTTCGTGGTGCAATTCACTGGTATGCAACGGAAACGGTATGCGCGCGCCGTTTTGCACAATTGCGTCTGCCGGCTTGGAAAAATAGAAAGGCGGGGCCCGATCCGGATCACTGCCCATTTCACGGGCGTGCGCTGCATAGTTCTGTCCGACACAGTAGATCCTGTGCACCGGAAACAGGTCGGTACTGCCAGCAACCGGCACGGTCGGCGTCTTTGTCTCAAACAGCAGTCTGCTCATTGCAGCATCGCGGCCTCACAACGAAGCGCTTCAAGGTGAAAACCAACCCGGTGCGATTCCTCTCCGCCGGCCGGGGCATCCCGGTTTTGTATACTATCCGTGAAACACACCGGAGTCACAAATGGCGGCAACAGAATCGCGAATGTTGAAACTCGGCACCAGGGCACCGGAATTTTCATTGGTGGATGCACATGGAAAAAAGCATTCGCTCAGCGATGCCATGGGTTCTGCTGCAGTCCTTGTCATGTTTATTTGCAATCACTGCCCTTTTGTAAAACACGTTCGTCGCGAGATTTCCAGGATCGGCAAGGATTATGCTGCGCGAAACGTCGCTGTTTTCGCAATCAACAGCAACGACCCGGTCACGCATCCCGGCGACGATGCGGCAAGCATGAAAAAAGAAATAGCAGAATGGGATTACACGTTTCCCTATCTCATCGACACTGAGCAGGCGGTTGCGAAATCCTACGACGCTGCCTGCACGCCCGATTTTTACGTTTTCGATCGCGATCTTCGACTGGCGTACCGCGGCCAACTCGACGGCAGCCGGCCGTCGAACTCTATCCCGGTAACCGGCGCCGACTTGCGCGGAGCCCTCGATGCAATCGTTGCGGGCAAGCGCGTGAGCGGGCCGCAGCTACCCAGTATCGGCTGCAATATCAAATGGAAGCCAGGCAACGAGCCCGACTGGTGCAAATCGGAGAGGTCGGGAAAGCCAGGGACTTGAAGCGGCCCCTGCTGTGTCTGCAAAACTTACTGCAGCCGATCCTTGCCGCGCTTGATCTTGTTACTTTGCGGCCGGCCTTCACTTCCGTCCGCTGCGCGCCTCTCTCTAAACCTGTCCTTGGTTTCCCTGTTTTCCGCAATCTTGCCCACGCGGTTGCCAAGTATGGCTAAAACAGATTCGTCCATTTCGTCGATATTCTCGACGTAGTGCCTTTTGCTCACCTCATCAACCTCAGTAGGGCCGACAAACAGACCGACTGACTCCCAATCGCCGGGCTTCACCCGGTTAGATCTGTCTGACAGCTTAGTGAGAAAGCCCTACGGCATAATCGCCTTGGGCCGTCTCGAAATCGTCATAGTCCTCGAAATCTGCCAGTTCCATCTTGAGATGCCGGTTTTCCCGCGACATTTCAATCAGACGCCAGACCGGTACCCGATCCGCTGCAGACTCGGGTTCGTCTTTGCCAGCATCGTCGCTGGCACCTTCCTCGTCGTCTGAAAAATCGGCTACTTCGAATTCGTCTTCGGCATCCATGGTCAGATCGTTCTCCGGGCTCTCTGGGCCCTCAAGGGTATTGCATCAGAAACCTGGGCTAGCCAGCCGGAAATGCCCGGCGACCCGCTTTTTTCGCAAGATAAGCCAAAAAATTTTGAAGTCAAGGACTTTCTGGGACAGTCCGGGCGGACCTTAACTGACTGATATATAGAATCTTTCTGCAGTGAAAAAGGTTTCCATAATGCAGCCTGACGCGGAATTCGGGCCTGGCAGGCCACCATTTCGGAATTCAGCGGGTGGTCGGCACCGCATCGTCCGTGACCCGGGTAATCGTGAACCCGGTAAACCCGTAGATAATCGAGACCAGCGGGTTGATCAGGTTGAAGAAGGCAAACGGCAGATAGGCAATGGTCGGGACACCGAGCGCTGCCGCCATATAGGCGCCGCAGGTATTCCATGGCACCAGCGGTGATGTCAGCGTCCCGGAGTCCTCGAGGATGCGCGACAGGTTTTTGGGCTCGATTCCCCGACGCGCAAATTCCGCGCGGTACATCTTGCCGGGCAGCACAATGGAGATGTATTGATCTGCCGCGACAATGTTGATGCCGATGCAGCTCAGGACCACGGTCGTCACCAGCGCACCAGTCGACTTGGCCGACTTCACGGCGGATGCGATCAGCCGCTGCAGCATGCCTGCATGCTCGAGTACAGCACCAAAAGAAAGCGCGGTGATGACCAGCCAGATCGTCGTCAGCATGCTGCTCATGCCGCCGGCCGACAGCAAGTCATCCACGGTGACAACGCCGGTCGATGCGACGTAACCATCGTACAGCGACATCCAGACGCCCTTGGTCATGGCAAGGCCGACCGACAGCGACGGGGAATTGGCGTATGCGAGCACGACGTCCGGCTGCAGCAGCATGGCAAGTACGCCGCCGAGCAGCGCACCGAGCAGGATCGTCGGCAACGGTGGCATTTTCTTGTACGCCATGTAGAACACCACGGCCAGCGGAATCAGTGCCAGCGGCGTGATATTGAAGACCAGATCCAGTGTGTCCCTGAGGCTCGCGAGCGCGACATCGTCGGCCGTTGGCTCGGCTGCAAGACCGATTATCACGAACAGGACCAGTGCCAGCGTGATGGATGGCGTCGTTGTCCAGACCATGTGCCTGATATGCGTGAACAGGTCCGTGCCGGCGACTGCCGGCGCAAGATTCGTCGTATCGGACAGGGGCGACATCTTGTCGCCGAAATACGCGCCCGAAACAATGGCGCCAGCCGCAATGGGCGCCGAAAGGCCAAGTCCCAGTGCTACGCCGATGAGGGCGACCCCGAGTGTGCCCGCGACTGTCCAGGAACTGCCGATCGCCAGCGATGCAATGCAACAAATAACACAGGCTGCAGCATAAAAAAGCTGCGGATTCATGAGTTCCAAGCCGTAATAGATCAGCGATGGCACGGTGCCCGACATAAGCCAGGTGCCGATGAGCGCACCGACCGACAGCAGGATCAGGATCGCGGCCATCGCCGTGCTGATGCCGGAAACGATTGCTTCGAGAATGTCTGCCCACCGGTGGCCATTCTTGACCGCGATGATTGCTGCGATAGCAGCACCTAATGTCAGTACGATCTGGTTCGGTCCGGATGAGGAATCGGCGCCAAACACATACACGGACAACGCAAGCATCGAAATGAGCGATACCACTGGAATCAACGAGTCCAGAAGGTTGGCTGGCTTGGCTTCACGCATTGACGGATTCACTCAGGTTAGCCCGGGACCCGGTAATGGTACTCATTAGCTGACGTGACTGCACCAAACGACTGGACTGGAGGATCAACGGACCGAGAGGCCAACGAGGGAATTCGTGGCTGGATCAGGGCCGGATCATCAATGATAATGGTGTCCCTGCAATAAACGTCTGGGGCAAAACCGATGAATCACACTATTCTTGCCAGAATCCTGTTTCCATTGCTTTCTGTGTGCCTTATTTCGCTCGGGCTGCTGCAGTCCGCGTCCGGCGCTGTTGTCGGTACGGAAAACGCCATGCAGCTGCAGCAACGCACGGCGCAGATCGAGCATATCAACGCAGTCCTCGCTGAACACCAGGTCCGTAATCAACTGGTCCGCTTCGGCGTCGATCTGCAGCATGCGACGCTGCGTGTGGCCGCACTGTCAGACAGCGAGCTGCAGGCGCTTGACCAGAGAATCAGCGAACTTCCTGCCGGCGCCGATGGTGCGCTCGAGGTGATTGGAATCGTTATGCTGGTACTCCTCATCCTTGAGCTTGTAGGCATAACGGATATCTTCAAAAGCTTCTGACGCGGGTGCGTTGGCTTGTTGCGATTGCCTCGGTCAGCCTGATCGCGGCTTGCGCTGCCGATCCGTTTCGTAAAGTCGACGGCGTCACTGCCAATTCGACAGTCGAGATTGCAGATACCGCTTTCTTTCCGCAGGAGGCCTATCAATGCGGTCCGGCCGCGCTTGCCACAGTGCTTGAATCGAGCGGTGTCGGGGTCACGCCCGATCAACTGGTGCCGCTGGTTTTCATTCCGGAGCGCGGCGGCAGCCTGCAAACCGAGATTATTGCGGCTGCAAGAACATTCGGGCGCATCCCGTATGTAATAGAGCCCGCCTTCGCGGCCCTGCTCCGGG
>JAHKKM010000204.1 GCA_020027645.1 Pseudomonadota bacterium | reverse complement strand
GGCGCCGATCTGCGAATCCACAAGGCGGATTGCAGCGGTAAACTCCGGGCTGTCGCCGAAGCGGTGTGCAACATCGTCCGTGTGCTCCAGGTAGATCCACGACAGGTCCGGACCGGCCTCTTTGATGTATCTCGCCGCTTCGTCGACGACCACAGCATCGATTTGCCGGATGTAGTCACCGCCGTCGTCGTGCGGAAACCGTTCGGTGTCCAGCTCGAAGCCGTCGTAGGCATAGTCGATCTTTTTTCCCCCAGCGGCCTCCAGGCCATCGCCGAGCAGCTTGGTCCTGTTATCGGTCCAGGTGGAGAAAATGGCCGTCACGAGTGCCGGATTATTGCTTTTGGCCACGCGGAATATGTCCCAGTAGGCGTAATTCGGATTGTCGATGGAATTGTCCCAGACATTGTGTTTGTTGGCCCAAGTGCCGGTGAGCAGGCTGTTGTAACCCACAGCGGAAATCGTCGGGCTTTCGGAGGCCTCTCCGACTGCACCGCCGACGTAAGCCCGGGTGTAAGCGCCCTCGGCGCTGATCTCGTCCAGCGCCGGCGTTGCGGTCTGCTCGAGAACGTCCGGCGGAATGCCATCGACAATGATGAAAACGGCTTTTGGAATCCTTTCGGACGTGTTCGCACCGGTCGTGCACGCCGAAAATGACAAGGTCGCGATGAGCGACAGAAATGCTGCGCAACCAGGCCGAATTACATGTTTCAATCGCATTGTCGCCCCTTGTCAATGAAAAGTGTGATGCAACTACGCCGGTACCTGTCGCTCGATGCCTGCGCGTCTGAGCAGCAACCAGAAGCCGAGCGTAATCTCGTAAATGCCCATGGGCAGCATCGGTATGTATATCAGTGACCCGGCCTGCGGATACACAATGATCGCGAGGGCATAAATTGCCAGCAGCAGCGACGCGAACACGCCCCAGCCAGCAAGCAGTCGTGGTACGTATCGTGACTTGAGCAACAGCCAGGCAAACAACGCGGATCCCAGGCCGAGAAGAATGAATCCCAAGTTCATTCCCGCTCCCTGAACGCCGAGCGCGAGCTGCGCCAGCGATTGCAGCTGGCCGGTCTCGATGGACTTCAGATAGTCGGCGCCGCTCAGAAGACGAAGCACGGTCAGGCTGTTCAAGGTCACATTGAAGTGGATCGCCAATTCCATGAGCCGGAGGAACACCGCCAACACGGCCAGATTTCGATCGATTGGCCTGAGCAACACATACAGGGCCCAGGTCGCAAGCAACACGGCGGTATAACAAACGATGTCGCTTGCAATACCGAAGCGAAACAGCCGCTCGGAATCGATGATGTTTTGCGCGGTCTGCGCGGGGTCGCCGCGCGCAATAAGCGATCCGCGTGCATACAGCTGGGTGAAAACGCCGGCTGCCATCTGCAATAGATACATTGCACCGGCAAACCGGACGAGTCGCGCCTGAAACGTTTCCTCTGTCCGATCTGTCATTCAAAGTCCTCGGCGTTGTGATTGTGTCTGGCCGCCTGCTTACCCAGGCTGTAGAACAGGTACGGCATCAGCGCCAGCCAAAGCAGAAACAGCGACCATACGTGGCCATCGAATATGTTGTAGTCGCCGAGCAGCCGCTGCCACGAATGACCCGCTACATAGTGGCCGAATCCGAATTCAAATGCGACGGTGAAGAGCAGCCAGCCGCAACCGACGATCCAGGCCTGATTGGAGGTTGCCAAAGGCCATCGTCGACTGAGCATCCAGCCTACGGCCCCGGTCGCGATGATTCCGGTCAACGTTGAGACCTGGTGAGCGGACAGTTCTGACATTACCTTCGCGTACGTGCCCTGCCGGATCGCGCCATTGAGTATTGCGACCACGGCCAGCAGGAACCACGAAAGAAGATGCTTGGCGACCATCGTTGAGTTACGGACTGACGTTGCGACTCGGTTTTGTTACACGCTCATGACAATCGTCAATGCCACAGCCCACCCAACACATAGCCAGACACAGCGGCAAGCAACATTGACCAGTAATTCATGACACCCTCCCAAGCCTCTCAGCGTAACCTTGACTTCCCGACCGCGGAAGCTTCCTCCTCACTGCGAATCATGCGCTGACGCCGGTTCGACCAGACTATTCCCAGCGGAAGAGCTATCCCGTAGGGCACCCACAAAAGGAAATTGTAGGGCTGAGGCAACATCAGCAGTCCGAGGACAAACGCGCTGACTCCGATCCAGGCCACAATCGCTACCTGAACCATGAACATGCGTTCACGCGGCCCGGCCGTATTCTTGATACTGAAGTAGGTACCGACGGCACCACCCAGCAAACCAAGTACACCGCCGATCAGTCCACCGATGAATCCTGTGTCCATGACCTTGCCCCCTGTGCGTCGAACTTTCAGGTTGACCGGTGCCCAGTATCTGGCTGCAGGGTGGCGACTGCAAGCAAGGCACTTGCATTGGCTATGGTGAGCTGACGCTGCTTTGTGGCCTATGTGCGCGGTGTGGCTGACGGTGGTGACGGTGCAGCGCGCGGGAACGGGGTTTCAAGAACGCTGTTGGTGTTCTGAAAGCTGACAATGCGCCAGCCATCTGGCGCTTTGCGCAATACCTGGACTTGTATCCCCTCGCGTGGCGGCGCCGGTGCGCCAGGTGGCGCCTTCGCTCCTGCCATGGTCCATCGCACGTGCGCAATCGCATGGTCCGGACTGAGAAAGCGAACATCGATTTCGGTAATACTGAGCTCGCTCTCTGAAAAAACGTAAGCAAACGCGTCGGAGAGTTTACGTTCGATCTCGACGCGGCCTTTCCACCACCAACCCAAAACATTGACGAGGTCGGCGTCTTCCGTGAACAGATCCGCATAGGCCGCGGCATCGTGTCGATTCCAGGTGGCTGCCTGTTGCTCCTGCAATGCACGGATCGCATTGACGTCGGCTGATTGTGCAACAGATTCATCCGGACCGATCAGGGTCAGGATCGTGACGCAAACTGCGACAAGCAGCGGCAATTTCATGGCATAGCTCCTGAGCAATGAAGGACGGTTGGCGTGACGCGCTCGTCAGGCCGTTCTTGCATTCTTCCGGATGACGATTTTCAGCCCGGACCAGACATCACTGACAGCACATACTTTTATGTCCACAAAGCCAAGTGGTAACGCGACCTCTCTGATCGTGTCTTCCGTGATGTCGGTATCGACTTTTGCCGCCTTTTTCGGCCACGACACCCACACAAAGCCGTTCTGCTCCAGCTGCTGCCGATACTTCGCCAGTTCCTTTTCCAGCCTGGCACGTCGAGTTACAAACAGATGGACGGCCTGAAGGGGCTTGCTGGCTTTCGAAACAACGCGCACCCCGTCAGGCAGTTCGCCCAGCCAGGACCGATACTCCGGCGGAGCGTCGATGGCAATCAGCGTCATGGGCGCTTTGATCCCGAGCTTTTTCGCTAACGGTGTTCCCGAGTAACCTGCCATCAAGCTGCGCCTGTCTGTACCGTCATCAACGTCAAGTAAGTCATGCGATGCTGCGATTCCTGAGTTTGCGCATGGGCCCAGGTCAAGCTTGGGTCCGAGCGTCCATAAGAGCCAGTATCTTGCTGGTGGTATTCCAGTTTCGAATGGTCATGTGCTGGTACACCGGCAGTGAAACAATTCGCGCCAGCTGGCTTTGTGTTGCTTTCGCTATGAGCCTCGAAAAATACAATACACCCGAACCGATGGTTACCTCATCGACTCCGGGTCTGGCTGTCACGCTGTTCATGGCTTCGGTGGCGGTCATTGGCTCTTTCAGATAGATCACGTCGTATCGGAATTTTTGTGGTTTCGTGCCAAAGCCTTGCGGCGCGTCCCGCACGATTTGTCTCAGCCCGGCATGAGGGCGCAACACAATTCGGGCATTGTAGGGACTGAATGCTTTGGACAAGGCTTTCTCGAGCCTCGTTACCAGCTTGCCATGATCTGCTTCGCCTGATTCAAACATTACATTGCCGCTCTGAATATACGTCGCGACATTCCTGAACTTGCTCGCCTCGATACACGCTTTCAAATCCGCCATTTTTATTATGTTCCCTCCTCCCACATTGATGCCGCGGAGCAGTGCAAGATAAAGCATGTTTTCCACGATCTTATTCGTGATGCAATCGGCAGGAGGCCAACAGCAACGGTCGCATTACGCCACATCGCTCTTCGCGCGAAAGAACAACATTCGGGTGAACTGCTGTGCGGAATGCAGCAGGTACCAGATGAGCCCTGTTGAAAATGCTGCGACAGGTGTCGGGTCGAAGACCGAAAAAAGGAACGCGAGCTGCAGAAGCACGATTATGAGGTGCCCGATGACTAATCTGGCATATGCGGCCCAGTTAAAAATCTCCGGATCGACTTTTTTGATTTGCAAGGATGCCGTGATCCACCAGATCAGGAACAGGATGGAGTACAAACAAAGAACAGCGCTCGCCACCCTCCATGTGCTGCCTGCCGGGATGTCGAAGGAAAAAAGCAATTCCGGCAAAAGTGACAGGAACATTGCGCCAAGCGCCATTGAGAGCAGAATCTGCAGCCGGTACTT
>JAHKKM010000203.1 GCA_020027645.1 Pseudomonadota bacterium | reverse complement strand
GTGCGACCGCGACACGACAGATCGGCGACCTGGATTTTGGGGAGGCGGCCGGCATCGATTACGACGCAGTATTGTTGAGATTCTTCGACCAGTACCTGCGAGACATCGATACCGGACTCGAATCGGATTCTCCAGTGCGTTACTTCGTCATGGGCGAGAATGCCTGGCACGATTCCCGATCCTGGCCACCCGAAGACACGATTGCCGATGCATTCTGTTTCGGAACTGCAGCGGAAAGTGCATCGCGACTGCTCGGTGAATGTGACCAACCCTCGGCTACGCCGTTCAGCCGATTCAGGGCTGACCCTTCAGACCCTGTGCACGATTTGTATACAACGCGCGGTCCGCGCGACTACCACGCCCTGAGATCCCGGTCCGACATGCTGGTTTTCGAGAGCGCGGAACTCGTTGACAATGTGACCATCGCGGGCAATGCGGTCGCCCGCGTATTTGTGTCCTGCGATTGCCAGGATTTCGACCTCTGGGTGCGCATGCTGGACGTGTACCCTGATGGACGCGCCATGAACCTCATGAGCCCGGGTGCCGATTCCCTGCGCGCCAGTTACCGCGACATCGCCAACGGACGGCAAATGCTCACACCGGGAACTGTCTATGAATTGACGCTGGATGGCTTGCTGACCGCCAACCGCTTCGCGGCCGGGCACAGGATCCAACTGCAGATCTCGGCCTCGTTTGCGCCACACCTGTCGCGAAGCTTGCAAACTGGCGAATCGGAAATGACATCCGCCGTGTCACGACCAGCCGAGATCACGATTCATCACAGTGCCGACTACCCGTCCCGGCTGATACTTCCGGTGTTGCAGTAACGGTGCCGACTTATAGATACAAGTCCGTGATCGTATCGACGTAAGCTTCCGGTTCGAAATCGGCACGGTTCGACAGCAGGATCACCGTGAATTTCAGCTCCGGAATGCGTGCGATGTGCGAGCGGAAACCGACCCAGCTGCCGCCGTGGCGCAGCCTTTTATGGCCAGCGTACTCGTCTGTGCGCCAGCCGAATCCGTAATCTAGCGATTCACCGTGGTTGTTCGTTCCCGATGTGAACGCCAGCTCGAGCGTCGCCGCACTGACCAGGTCCTCCGTGTACAAGGCCTGGTCCCAGCGGCAGAGATCGTTGAGTGTCGAGAAGATGCTGCCGGAACCGATAATTGCATTCAGCGGGTCGTCATTATTCAGTACGAAGCCACCTTCGGCCGGTTCATAGCCACGGGCACGGTTCGGGATTACCGGCAAGTTGTGATCGTGCACCCGCGAATTGTCCATTCCGAGCGGAGCGAAGATCCGCTCCTGCACGAATTTCGCAAATGCCATGCCTGATGCCGCCTCGACTACAGGTCCCAGCATGTCGTATCCCGCATTGCTGTATTCAAATCGCTCACCGGGTGGAAAGTCGGCTTTTGCCATTTTCCCCAGCAGCTTGGCGGCATCCTGGTTCGTCGGCATGCCGGCCGATGTGTCGATGACATCGTAGTAATCGGGAAGCCCGCCGGTGTGCAGCAACAGGTGCCGTATGGTCACGCCTTCATATACCTGCAGCTCGGGCACGTACTTGCCGACTGGGTCGTCGTACGACAACTTACCGTCTTCGACGAGCAGCATGATGGCCATGGCCGCAAACTGTTTCGACACTGATGCCAGGTCGAACGCTGTGTCGGCGGTGATAGGCGTTCGGGCATCGATGTCCGCATAGCCGTACGCTCTCTCAAGCACCAGCTTGCCGTTGTGGATCACGGCGACTGCAACTCCGGGCTGCACGCCATTGACGTAGGGCGCGAACATTTCATCGATGCTGTCACGTGGCTGTGCAATATCGGCTGTCGGTGGTTCGCAGCTTCCAAGCAACACGATAGTCAGAATGAGGGAAAGGCAATATCGTTGTTTCATGCTGATAGAACCAAAAGGAATAAATGCGTCAAGGCCAGGGAACCTCGCCGTTAACCCGGAGAATGCGATAAATCCTGATGCATTGCGAGTTGATCTCCTTTTTGGGACCGGTCCTGATTTCACAGCATGAACTTCAAACTTTGCCAGTGTTCAAGGCTTGGGGTATGCTGCTTTTTGGCAACACCGGGCTTGGGTTTGCTCAAATTTCAACAAGAATTGACGATCAGACAGCGGGGGAATTCGCTAATGGTAAAGCAGCAGTCGGCAAGTAACACCTTACTTTCGCATGTTCAACATAACCCTGACTTGCAGGATCGCGGCTGGCAACTGCATTCGCTGACCCCGCTTGCAACGGCTGTTTTCGGCGCTATCTATCCCGCGGCTTCAGCGCTCGCGCAGTCGTCCGAGGAAACGGAACCGGAGGGCATCGAACAAATCATCGTCACGGCAACAAAGCGCGAGACAAACCTGCAAAAAGTACCGCAGAGCATCACAGCGTTCTCGAACGCCGACATCGAGAAAATGGTCTTCAGGAACATGGAAGACTATATGAAGGCGCTGCCGAGCGCATCACTGGTCAACAGCATGCCGGGCCGAAACTCGCTCTCGATGCGCGGCATCACGACCGGGTCGGCGGAGTACCGTACCGACAGCCAGGTCGCGGTGTACCTCGATGAGCAGCCGATCACCTCGATTTCGCAACAGCCCGAAGTGCGGATGATCGATATCGAACGGATAGAGTCGCTGCCGGGTCCCCAGGGAACGCTGTTCGGCTCGAGTTCACAATCCGGCACGCTGCGCATTATCACCAACAAACCGAATCATGACGGTTTCTCCGGCCAGGCAGAGGCGATGGTTGCCACCACCGACGGCGGCGACGAGAGCTACGATGTCAGCGGCCACCTCAATATACCGTTGGTCGACGACAAGCTGGCGCTTCGCATCGTCGGTTTCGCATCGCATGACGGAGGCTACGTCGATAACGTGGTGGGCCCGACCATTTCCGGCCTTCCGGGCGCCCACGGCAGCCCCGGCGATAATTCCGCGATCGCCAAGGACAACCAGAACGAATACGACACGAGCGGAGGACGCATTGCCGTTCTGTGGGACATCAATGACCGCTGGACTGCTGACCTGAGTCACATCCTGCAGTACAGCGACGCCACTGGCACCTGGGAATCCGACCCCTTTCTTGGAGATTACAAGGTCACGCGTTTCTTCGAAGAGTACCGGAACGACGATTGGTGGCAAACCTCCGTGACATTCAAGGGCGACCTCGGTTTTGCGGAATTTGTTTCGACCACCTCGTACTTCGAACGCGACTCGTCCTATGAATGGGACAATATGACGTACAACCAGTGGCAAACCAGCTATTACGGCGCCCCCGGCTTTATCCATCTATACGATTACGAATACGAATTCGGCTCGACATTCAATTTCCAGTGGCAGGAACGTACCGCGCAGGAGCTGCGGCTGACCTCTCTCAGCGACAGCAAACTGCAATGGATGGTCGGCGGGTTTTACGACGACGTCTACGATGCGTGGGAATACGGCGCGTTCATGCCGAACTTGACGCAGACTAACGGTTGGGCTTCGGCCCAGGATTACGCCTGTTTTTATCAGGCCCTCGGTTACGACGTCCCGTGCCCTCTGCCGGAAACCACCAAAATTTACATCGACAATTACAGCAAGACCATAAAGCAAACGGCCGTGTTCGGCGAACTGACTTACCATCTGACGGATGCCTGGACCATGACCGGTGGCGTACGCTGGTTCCAGTTCGATCGGAGCGACCACCAGGTCTATGGGACGGTTGGCGGCTTGCCACCCAGGGGTTCGTATGACGTAGGTCAAGGTGTCTTCGACAGCGACGGCAAGAACAGCGACACGGTTTTGAAGTTCAGCACCCAGTACAACCTGTCGGACGATCGCATGATTTACTTCACCTACAGCGAGGGTTTCCGCCTCGGCGGGCACAACAGTCCGCGGGCGGCGGCAACCGGCACCGTTCCGGAAACCTATGCGCCCGACCTTCTGCAGAATTACGAGTTGGGCTTGAAGAGTGAGTGGCTGGAGAACAGGCTGCGGTTGAACGTAACGTTTTTCGATATGCAGTGGAGCGACATTCAGATCAACGATACCCCCGGGGGACCTGGTGTGCCGTGGTGGCTCAACGGCACCTTCAATGGCGAAACCGGCGAAAGCATAGGCGTCGAGATCAGCAGCGAATGGCAGGCCACTGACAACCTGTCGTTTGAGGCCAGTGCCTATTTTGCCAACTCCGAGTATACGGCGGATACCCTGGACCCCAGCGGTGATGTATACCTCGAGGACGGTCAGGAAATGCCAAATTCACCGGGTGAGAAATACTGGCTCGCCGCCGAATACACGATACCGCAATTTGCGGGACTCGATGGCGACCTGTGGTTCCGCTATGACACCAGTTACCAGTCGGATACCTGGGACAATCTCACCGCCTCGCTGAATAACGATCCGGAAGCCCTGATACCTTCCTGGCGCTCCAGCAATCTGCAAGTCGGGATGGATTTCGAGAGCGGTTGGGAACTGTCCATGATGGCGCGCAACATCTGGAATGACGCAGGCATCAACTCGCTTTACAACAGCACGTA
>JAHKKM010000052.1 GCA_020027645.1 Pseudomonadota bacterium | reverse complement strand
GCCAGCAACTGGATTGCCAGTGCGCCGCTGCCGGCTCCCAGTTCCAGCACGCAGGATCCCGGTAGCCCGGGCAACAATTCGGCGCATTGCGCGCCAAGCACACGACCGAACAGTGGCGATAACTCCGGAGCGGTGACGAAATCGCCACCCGCACCGAACTTCTGTGCCCCGGCGATGTAGTAACCCAGCCCCGGTGCATACAACGCATGCTGCATGAATTCCGCAAAGCCGATGTTGCCACCGGACTCGACGATCCTGGCGCGAATGTATCCGGCCACAGCATCGCTGTGTGCGCTACTGTCGGGGTCCGGCGCTGGCAGTCCTGACCGGAGATCTGGCTTCACTTGCAATGGCATGCGTAGTCTCGAACAATGATGGAAATGTATTGCGGCGCCCGAAGGAAAGCCATGAACGACCCGGCATTTTGCAGAATTCTACAGGGAAGGCCATCGAATGCCTGAGATCCGTGGCCAATCCCTTGCTGGCAAGACAGCTCTCATAACCGGCGCGGCACGACGCATCGGCGCCACCATCGCTGCGACGCTGCACGCGGCCGGCGCCAACGTTGCAATTCACTGTCGCGGATCAATGCCCGCTGCTGCAGATCTTTCGGCTTCGCTGAATCGCCTGCGTGCCGATTCGGCGCGGGTCTTTCCGGCAGACCTGCTCTTGGCGGACGCGCCAGCGAAGCTGATAGCCTCGGTCGTGGAATGGACCGGCCAGCTCGACGTATTGGTAAACAACGCCTCGAGCTTTTATCCGACGCCGGTCGGATCCATTACTGAAGAACAATGGGACGACCTGGTCGGCAGTAATCTGAAGGCGCCGCTGTTTCTTTCGCAAGCGGCGAGACCGCAGCTGAAGGCGCAGCACGGCGTCATCATCAATATTGTCGATATTCACGCACAACGGCCATTGCGAAATCACGCGGTGTACGGCGCCGCCAAAGCCGGCCTTGCCATGCTGACGCGCTCACTGGCAAAGGACCTCGCGCCGGAGATTCGGGTCAACGGTATTTCCCCGGGGGCAATCCTGTGGCCGGAAGACGGCATGAGCCGTGAAACCAGGGACCTGATACTGCGCCAGATTCCGCTCGCCCGAACCGGCAGCCCCCAGGATGTCGCCGACGGCGTGCTCTATCTTGCACATGATGCACATTACGTTACCGGCCAGATTCTGGCGATTGACGGCGGCAGGTCGATCGGCTGGTAGCAGCCAGGCATTGCCTAATACGCGTTGGCGAACTCGCGCCACGGCGGCCCTTGCCGGGATTTCTTGCTGCGCACTCTGTCCGTGTCGGCTTTGGCCGGGCCGGGTACCGCCGATATCGGGCAGGCACCGTTTGCGAGATATTCCAGCGCGGTAATGACATTCGGGTCCGCATCGTCACCCACCGGTATGGCCAGGTCGTCGGCAGCCGCGCAATCGGCCGGGAGTCCGTCGAAATAGCCGCCCTGGCCGAGCGAATTGACGGTTTCGAAGGCGGTGGCCCGCAGGATCTTGGCACAGAACTCGATGCCGACCTGGCCGACCGGCTTGCCGAAGGTGGTGCCGCCGACAATTGTTACCTCGACGTGCGGTTCCATGCTGTTGGTTACGAGCTCGCTGGCCGAGGCCGTGGATTCGGTTGCAATCACAATCAGGCGGGAAAGATTGAGCGAATTAAAAAGTTCGTGAAAGAGTTCAGTCCGGTTTGCGCTTGCATTGTTCGAGTTGAACAGGGTACGTGAGAAGACCTGGCCGGTGGCAATGCTGCCACCGAGGAAATCACCGAGCAGCTCGGTCGTGCTGATCAATCCGCCACCGTTGTATCGCATGTCGAGAATCAGGTCCGTGACCCCGGCCTGTCCAAAGCTTGCAAAAATCGTGTCAAAACCCGGGTCGGCGGTACTGACAAATGCGGCGAATTCCACATATCCCACCGGACCACCCGGCGTGTCGATCACTCGCCACTGCGGCAAGGGATCGATTGTGACTACGTCTTTGGTGACCGATACATCGAACTCGCTGTTGTCCGGATTACGCAAGGAAAATTCGACCGTTGACTGGTTCAGGACCGCAGCAATACCCTCCGCTGCTTCGATTTCGGCGATGCTTCGGCCATTGAGTGCGAGTACTCGTTGCCCGCGGGCAAATCCTGCCTGTGCAGCAGGGCTCGAGGCAAAAACCTGTGTCAGGCGCATGTCGTCGGCGGCAACAAACCGGTAGCTGAAACCGAAACCAAGGTACTGACCCGCGCCGAAGAATTGCGAGTCTGCGTCAGCCGAGTTGATGAAGCTGTACAAATCAAGCGGCTGAAAAGAAATAAGGTACGCCAGCAATTCCTCCGGGCTGGCGAAATCTGCAAGGTTTACGGTCGCGGGCAGCAGGGTATTCCAGAAATACACATCGCGCATCGCGTCGAGTACAAACTGCTTTTGGCTGGGAATGCCGCAATCTGCCGGGCCTTGAGAATCGTCATCGTCTTGCAACGCGCTGCAAGCCGTCAGAACGGCCAGGAAGGCAACGAGCGAAAGCTTGCGCCACATTCTCATTCCTGACCCCTCATTCGTAACCGGCAATTCACGGGATTTCTGCCCTCAATTAATATTAATTGCAACCCGGATCGCCAAACCGGGACACAGGTCCCGGAATTGTCACCGGCCGACCACGCACAAGCTTACTCGAGCACCAGATTGCACTGCTTTACCGGATGGCTGTGGCTGTCGAATTCAAGCCAGTGTTGGGCCATCGTCTTGCCGGTTCCGGGATGTCGATAATCCGGCGCGATATCCGCCAGCGGCTTCAGCACAAAACTGTACTCGAGTATGTCCTTTCTCGGCACGCGAAGTGGCGGTTTGTCGATGCAATGCTGCCCGTAAAGCAACAGGTCGATGTCCAGCCGCCGCGAAAGACATTTTTCGCAGCCGCGTGTCCGCCCCACAAGCGCATGAATCTCTTCGATTTCAGAGTGCACGGTCGCAGGCTCAACCGCGGTCTGTATTTTCGCCACAAGGTTCAGGAACTCCGGACCATCAAACCCGTGCGCCGCACTGCTGTAAACCGGGGACGTCCTGACCTCGCCGAAACGCCTGCGCAGTTCCGCTATCGCCAGCCGCAGGTTGGTCTCCGGTTCGATGTTGCTGCCCAGCCCGAGGAAAACGACCGTCATCGCGTTAGCCAATCGCGTCCTTGCGTTCACGCCGGATAATGACGCCGACATCGCGCGACCCCCGGATTGCACCGGGCTTATTCACCCGGACAGCGATCCAGGGCACATCAAATTCTTTCAACACTACAGTCGCAATGTTTTCCGCCAGCGACTCGACCAGCTGGTAACTGGAGTCCTCCACGAACTGTTGAACACGCTTCGCTATCTGC
This sequence comes from Pseudomonadota bacterium, assembly GCA_020027645.1. GTDB lineage: Bacteria > Pseudomonadota > Gammaproteobacteria > Steroidobacterales > Woeseiaceae > JAKEGN01. The sequence goes on along the minus strand of JAHKKM010000052.1, from coordinate 10,677 downwards.
TTGTAATCAAGCGCATCTTCGATCCGGTCGGTACGCGCGGCTTTGCGAATGTCTGCGCCCATTTCCAGATCGATGCTGACGGTCTGCCGGATTCTCCGTTCCCACTCCCAGATTCCGACAATGGTCTTTATTCGCAGATCGTGCAGGAAAATGGTGTCTGCGACAGTTGGGGTCTTCATTGTATTTCCCTCAGGCAGCGACTGGTGGACGAAGTGATTCGAGCGACCACCGTGCGGCCGCGCGGATTTCCGTTGCGTCGACCGCATCGCCGAGGCGCAATGCGCCGGCTACGGCAATCATTGCGCCGTTGTCCGTACAATACTCAAGACGCGGATAGTAGACACGTCCATCGAAGCTTGCGGCCAATTGCTGCCGAAGCAAGAGATTTGCGCCGACGCCACCGGCCACAACAATGCGTTTTGCACCGACCTGGGCCGCCGCCTTGAGCGTACGACTCACGAGTGTGTCCACCGCAGCGCGTTGAAACGAAGCAGCAATGTCCGCAATTGCCGATTCCAGAGCACCGCCGTCACTGATTTGCTTCACCTGCAGCATGACTGCCGTCTTCAGTCCGCTGAAACTGAAATCGAGACCGGGGCGATTCACCATGGGCCGGGGAAACGCGTAAGTGGATGCATCGCCCCCTTCTGCGAGCCGGGCCAGTGCCGCCCCTCCGGGATAGCCCAGACCGAGCAATTTCGCACACTTGTCGAAAGCCTCACCGACCGCGTCATCCAGGGTTGTCCCCAGCAGCTGGTAATCCCCGAGAGCTTTGGCAAGCACCAGCATGGTATGGCCACCGGATACCAGCAAGGCAAGAAACGGGAATTCGGGGGCTTCCTCCTCGAGCATCGGTGCCAGCAGGTGACCCTCCATGTGATGCACAGGGATCACCGGGCATTGCCAGGCCAGGCCGAGACCGCTGGCAAGCCCGCCGGCTATCATGAGGGCCCCGACAAGCCCCGGGCCCGCGGTATAGGCGATGGCATCCACGCGTTCCGTTTTGGCTTCAGAAAGGACCTTTTGGACCAACGGCAGCAGGCATCTAACGTGGTCGCGAGAGGCTATCTCGGGCACCACCCCGCCATAGGCGGCATGCAGCCGGACCTGGCTGTGCAATGCATGGGCCACGAGCCCCCGACGGGTGTCGAACAGCGCCACCCCGGTTTCGTCGCAGCTTGTTTCCAGTCCCAGTACCAGCATAGGCGGCGCATGATACCTGAGCGCCTGCGGCCACGGGGAACGCCGGCGGGCAAGCTTGGCTGTGCCCTGCCGATGTGGCGCCGCCGCAACCTTTGCAAAATCTGGCGAGTCCCGATAGTATGCGCGGTCTTTCCCCCGGCCCCGCGCCGGGTTTCTTCGTGTCAAAACCAAGATTGATTACGTATGCCGAGTGTTCGCCTTAAGGAAAACGAGTATTTCGACGCTGCCCTGCGTCGATTCAAACGCGCCTGCGAGAAGGCCGGCGTTCTGACCGAGCTTCGTCGTCGTGAGTTTTACGAGAAGCCGACCCAGGAAAGAAAGCGCAAGAAAGCTGCAGCAGTGAAGCGTCATCTGAAGCGCACATCACGCGAGACCGCACGGCGTACGCGCCTGTTCTAGTTTTTTGCCGGGCGCCTCGTGACCCGGCACCACGCATACCCCGAAGTTAACCGCCAGCAATGGCGTTATGGCGTTATGACTCTGAAAAGCCGCATCCAGGACGACATGAAGACCGCCATGAAAGCCGGCGAAAAAGATCGGCTCAAGGCGATTCGACTGTTGCTGGCTGCAATCAAGCAGGTCGAAGTCGACGAACGCAAAGAAATGGACGACGTAGCTGTTTTGTCCGTAATCAACAAGATGGTGAAACAGCGGCGCGATTCCATCAGCCAATTCAGTGCCGGCGGCCGTAATGATCTGGTCGAGATCGAGTCAGGTGAGATAGCCGTTCTCGAGCACTATTTGCCGGAACAACTTGGCGATGCTGAAGTCGACGCATTGATCGACAAGGCCATAAGCGAAAGCGGCGCTGCATCCATTCGTGACATGGGCAAGGTCATGAACCTGGTCAAGGCCGGGGCACAGGGTCGGGCGGACATGGGTCAGGTCGGCGCCCGGGTCAAGGCACGATTGTCCGGCGGCTGATCCACGTTTATCGGCTGGCGACAGCCCGCACTTCCGCTATCCTTCAGGCTATGACCGGACACTGAAGAATAAGTACAGACAGGTGTTTCGATAACCCCGTGTCCGCGGAGTGACCGTTAAGAATTTCATGAGCGGCTTGATTCCACAACAATTTGTCGATGACCTGATTGCACGCGCCGACATTGTCGACGTGATCGGGCAGCGCATTCCGTTGAAGAAAGCCGGCCGCGAATTCAAGGCGCCCTGCCCGTTCCACAATGAAAAGACGCCCTCCTTTACTGTCAGCCCGACCAAGGGCTTCTATCACTGTTTCGGCTGCGGAGCCCATGGCACCACACTCGGGTTCCTCATGGAATACGAACACATGAGTTTCGTCGAAGCGGTTGAAAGTCTGGCGCACACGATGGGCATGGAAGTGCCGCGCGAGGAAAGCCAGCGTCCGGCGCGCCGCTACGACGAACTGTTCGAACTCATGCAGCAGGTGGAACGCCACTACCAGGTGCAGCTCAAGGATGATTCGGCTGCAGTCGAGTACCTGAAGAATCGCGGTGTTGACGGCGCGACGGCGAAGCGTTTCGGCATTGGTTACGCACCGGCTGGCTGGAGCCATGTCCTGGACCGCTTCGGCACTTCGAATGAATCCATCGAAAGGCTGCTGGCAACCGGCCTCATCATCCGCAAAGACAACGGCCAGCATTACGATCGTTTCCGCGATCGCATCATGTTCCCGATTCGGGACGCGCGCGGCAGGACGATCGGCTTCGGCGGGCGTGTCATGGGTAAAGAAGAGCCGAAATACCTGAACTCGCCGGAAACCGTGTTGTTCCACAAGGGCCGCGAGCTTTATGGCTTGTTCGAGGCGCGGCAGGCGCTGCGGAATATCCGGCAGCTGGTTGTCGTCGAAGGGTACATGGACGTCGTCGGCCTGGCGCGGTACGGCATCGACTTTTCTGTAGCGACGCTCGGCACTGCTACTACCGTGGATCATCTGAACAGCCTGTTTCGACTTTGCGACGACGTGTACTTTGCATTCGACGGTGACCGCGCCGGCAGGGCTGCCGCCTGGAAAGCGCTCGAGACGGCACTGCCGCAGGTTCGCGAGGGGCGCCAAATTCGCTTCGTGTTTCTCCCCGAGGGACAGGACCCTGATTCTTTTGTGCAGACACACGGCGCCGGCGCATTTGAAAAAGCGCTGGATGGGGGCGTGCCGTTGTCCGATTTCCTGATTGAGGAGCTCGCAAGTCAGGTCGATATGAGCTCGATTGATGGTCGCGCAAGGCTTGCGGAGTTGGCTAGGCCGCTGATCAGCCGTATCCCACAGGGCGTGTTTCGCGAACTGATGACCGGGCGGCTTGCGGAAAAAGTCGGCCTGCCGGTCGACCGGCTGGATACGTTGATGTCAGCCCGGCCGGTGGAGTCGGCCCGTGCCAGGGACAGCGGCACGGCCATGCGACGCCCAGGGCGCGTGGTAGCCGGCACACCGTCACTGATCCGTCGCGCTATAACACTGGTTTTGCATAATCCACGCGGAGCACTGGACCTCGACCCTGCCGTGCTGGACGGAATATCCCGACCCGGCGCGGGTCTCCTCAAAAGCCTCATTGAAACCGTACAACTTGAACCCGATATCACGACTGCCGGCCTGCTGGAGCGGTGGCGGAACCATGAGAAGGGCCAGCATCTGGGCAAACTGGCTGCAGTCGAGATGCCGGATCACGAGGAATTTGATGCTGGCGCGGAACTCGCTGAATGCCTGCACCAGGTGGTTGCCTCGGGGGCACGCCAGCGAATTGATTTTCTTATTGAAAAACAAAAAGTTACACCACTTTCTGAGGCCGAACGCAGCGAGCTGAGGCAACTCGGCCGCGGCAGCCCAGGGTAGGGATAGTTATGGTATGGGCCCGGTCAAACGAGTACCATCGCCGGTTTGCGTTTTTAGCGTGGAGGTTGTGCCGTCTTGAGTGACAAGCGCGCGGTATTCAAGGGAAACAAACAAGCGAAGCAGCTTAAGGATTTGATTGCCCGAGGCAAGGAGCAGGGCTACCTCACGTACACGGAAGTCAATGATCACCTGCCGAGCGGCATTGTCGACCCGGAGCAGATCGAAGATATCGTCAACATGATTAACGATATGGGCATCACCGTGCACGAGAAAGCACCGGATGCCGAATCGTTGCTGTTGTCGGATGCAGAAGTCTCCAGTGATGACGAAGACGCGGCAGAGGAAGCCGAGGCCGCTCTTGCCAGCGTCGATGCCGAATTCGGACGCACGACGGACCCGGTACGCATGTACATGCGGGAGATGGGAACTGTCGAATTGCTGACTCGCCAGGGCGAAATTGAAATTGCCAAGCGCATCGAAGACGGACTGAACCAGGTCAAGTATCACATGGCTCACTTTCCACCGACGGTGGAGAAGCTGCTTCAAGTCAGTGAGGCTGTCGCTGCTGGCGAAACGCGCATGCAGGACTTCGTTGTCGGGTTTATCGATCCGAACGCGCCGGATGAGATCAAGTCTCCGGTCTCTAAAGCGGATGGTGAGAACGTGGTTGGCGAAGAGGAAGAAGTCGTCGACACCGGCCCTGACCCGGAAGAAGTCAAGGCACGCCTTAAGGTCATCAGCAAGTTGTTCGGGAAATCCCTGACAGCTCTGGAGAAATACGGCGTAAAGAACACCAAGACGATCAAGGTACAAAAGGAACTCGCCGATCAAGTGATGGAGCTGAAACTGGCACCGAAGCTGTTCGATGTGCTGGTGCGAAATCTGCGCGACTCGATCGCCGTCATTCGTGCACAGGAACGGCAGGTAATGCAGATCTGTGTGCGCGACGCCGGTATGCCAAGAAAAGACTTTTTGGCAAGTTTTCCAAAGTGCGAAACTGACCTGACCTGGATCGACAAGCATATCCGCGCCAAGCGCAAGCATTCCTCGATGCTGGGTAAGCTGAAAGACGATGTGCTGCGGGCACAGCGGAAATTGCTGGCAGTCGAGACGCTGACCAACCTCAAGATCGCAGAGATCAAGGAGATCAATCGCCAGATGTCCATTGGCGAAGCGAAAGCACGCCGTGCGAAAAAGGAAATGGTCGAGGCAAATCTGCGCCTTGTTATTTCGATCGCAAAGAAGTACACCAATCGCGGGCTTCAGTTCCTCGACCTGATTCAGGAAGGCAACATCGGCCTGATGAAAGCCGTCGACAAATTCGAATACCGTCGTGGTTACAAGTTTTCGACCTATGCAACCTGGTGGATCCGGCAGGCTATTACGCGCTCGATCGCTGACCAGGCACGTACGATTCGTATCCCGGTACATATGATCGAGACGATCAACAAGCTGAATCGGATCTCCCGACAAATGTTGCAGGAAATGGGGCGTGAGCCGCTTCCTGACGAGCTCGCAGAGCGCATGGAGATGCCGGAAGACAAGGTACGAAAGGTCCTGAAGATCGCGAAAGAGCCGATCTCGATGGAGACCCCGATCGGTGACGACGAAGACTCGCATCTCGGTGACTTCATCGAGGATCAGACCGTGCATTCGCCGGTGGACTCCGCAACGTCAGAGGGCCTGAAAGAGACGACGCACGCTGTGCTTGCGGGTCTCACACCGCGGGAAGCGAAGGTCCTGCGCATGCGCTTCGGCATCGACATGAATACCGACCACACGCTGGAAGAGGTTGGCAAGCAGTTCGATGTGACACGGGAACGCATACGGCAGATCGAAGCCAAGGCATTGCGAAAACTTCGTCACCCGACGCGTTCGGACCAGCTCCGCAGTTTCCTGGTAGACGATTAGCGACCAAAATCGCCGCTGGATCCTTCGCTTGCAATACTCGCGTGGGCCTGTAGCTCAGTTGGTTAGAGCAGGGGACTCATAATCCCTTGGTCCCAGGTTCGAGTCCTGGCGGGCCCACCAATTTTCCTCATGAGGTCACCGGTTGCGCGGCCATTTTGCGCTGCGTCGAATTGCAAACAGGACCGGTCGAGTCAGCATGCAGTATCGGCAGAGACAGACAATGCTCGAGAAATTCGAACGCTACCCGCTGACTTTCGGACCGACACCGATCGAGAAGCTTGCAAGACTGTCCGCGCATCTCGGCGGCGCAGTCGAACTCTATGCCAAGCGTGAGGACTGCAACTCGGGCCTCGCTTTCGGTGGCAACAAGATTCGCAAGCTCGAATACATTGTTCCAGACGCAATTGCGGCCGGTGCCGATACGCTGGTATCGATCGGCGGCGTGCAATCCAATCACACACGCCAGGTCGCGGCAGTTGCCGCCAAGATCGGCATGAAATGCCGACTGGTGCAGGAGAGCTGGGTGCCGTTCCAGGATGCCGTTTACGACCGCGTCGGCAACATCCTCATGTCGCGCGTGATGGGCGCGGAAGTCGAACTGGTCGATGCGGGTTTCGACATCGGCATACGCGAATCCTGGGAGAACGCGCTGGAAGACGTCAAGGATCGCGGCGGCGTGCCCTACCCGATTCCGGCCGGTGCCTCCGTGCACAAATTCGGCGGACTCGGCTTCGTCGGTTTCGCCGAGGAATTGCGGGCGCAGGAAGCCGAACTCGGATTTCGCTTCGATTACATCGTAGTGTGCAGCGTTACCGGCTCCACGCAGGCCGGCATGGTGGTCGGTTTTGCCAAAGACGGCCGCGCGCGAAACGTCATCGGCATCGACGCGTCCGGCACACCGGATCAGACGCACGCACAGGTTCTTGATATTGCCAAGAAAACTGCGGCACTGGTCGAGCTGGGCCAGGCCATAACTGCAGCCGACGTCGTGCTGATTCGCGACTACGCTTATCCGCTCTACGGCGTCCCTTCGCACGAAACCAACGAAGCCATACGCCTGTGTGCACGCCTCGAAGGCATGATGACCGACCCGGTCTACGAGGGAAAATCGATGCAGGGCATGATCGACCTGGTGAAGAAAGGTTACTTTCCGGCCGGATCGAAGATCCTGTATGCACACCTTGGCGGCGTGCCGGCGATCAACGCCTACAGTTACATTTACAGAAACGGCTGATCACAGGACGCATTCACGGGCCGTTGTCGTGGGAAACCTTGCACGGCCGGCAACAAATCGGTACGCCGTTCTCACTTAGAAGAAATGCGCTCGAACGGCGTACCGATTCGTCGCCAGCTTGTCTACCCTTCGCGCGCGATGCGCGCTCCTACGGCTGTTGCCGCAACCAGGTGTCCATCGCATCGAGTGCATCGGGTACCAGCGCGCGGCCGAGGCCGAGGCGGAAGTAGTCTTTTGGCACATCGCTAATTTCCGAGCGATACAGACTCGATGGCAGCAACATCACACCGGCCTCCTCGACCAGACGCCGCGTGAATTCCTCCACTCCGTCCCTGCCCTCGTAACGCACGAAGCACACGCATCCACCGTCGGGCGGTGAGAACTCGAACCGGTCCGGATATTTGGCAAAGAATTTCTGCGCGATGGCAATGTTTCGCCGAATTAAATCAAGGTTTCGTTCGAGAATTCGATTACGGGCTTTCAGGGCAATTCGTGCCAGCACTTCCGAGGGTGCGGAATTGCAGATCGAAAGATAATGCTTGTACCGCTCCATGCGCCCCAGCAAATCGCGATTGCGACAGGCTATCCAGCCGATGCGCAGGCCGGGCAATCCGTAGGCTTTGGACATCACGTTCAGTGACAGTCCCTTTTCATAAATGTCTGCAACCTGTGCGATGCGTCTTGAAGGGTCGGTCTCGACTCCGCGATAGACCTCGTCACTGAAGAGCCACAGACCTTTCTCACGGCACAGTTCTGCCAGCTCATGCAGCGTCTTCATCGAGGGAATGGTGCCGGTGGGATTGTTCGGAAAGTTGATCGAGACCAGTTTCGTGTTCGGACGTATGGCATCGCGCAAACGATCCAGGTCGAGCGCCCAGCCTTGTGTTGCATCGAGTGCCACACCGCTGACTTCGCAAATCGACAGAGGTACGGTCTCGGCCGACTGGTAATTTGGTGTCAGCACGATTGCGTGATCGCCGGGCTTCAGCAACACCTGCATTGCGACGAATATGCCTTCGCCTGCACCGGCGAAACACAGGATGTCGCCGGCACCGACCCTGTCATAAGTGCCGGCGATCGCCTCGCGCAATGCCGGTGATCCCCAGGTTTCGGTGTAACCGAGGTGGAGGTTTTCGAAGGCGTGCCGGTCATCGTCCGTGGCCAGCGCAAGCAAATCCGCAATGCTCATGCTCTCGGCATCCGAGCCGGCCAGGTTGTACCGCGCTTTGAACTCCCACTTCGAAAAGTGCACCTCGAGTGCAAAGTCACGCATGGCTTGCAGCCCGGTCAATGGGCCAGCGGATCGGGGCGTAGCTGAAAATGTACGACCAGCGGTTTCGTGCCCTTGCCGCCCTCCATCAGCCACGGCGTGCGATCGCCGCTCGGCACCCACAGCCCGCGCCCTTTCCAGCCGGCATCCGCATCATCGATGCGGCCTTCGAATCCCTTGGAGTAAAAACCCATAGGGTACGGAATACGCAAGGTGACAAACTTGCCATCGACGAATGCGTGCACGCCATCGAACAGGTTGCCAGTGGCGATGGGCACATCCAAGCCGAGCCCGAGCGTGTTGTGCTGATCTACCCAGGTGTAATAACTCGATTCGACGCTGAAGCCGGGCAATTCACTGAACGCCGGGCCCGGCAGATCGTGAAAGGTCCAACCTTCGGGGCAATGCTGGCCGGTCGCCGTCGGTCCGTTCAGCGGTCCCTTGCACTTCCTGCGATCGAACTCGCCGAGATGGCCGCTGCCGAGCGATACCCAGACGACGCCATTGCCGTCGATGTCCGCGCCGCGCACGCCGAATCCGGGTAACGGCGGCTCATACAGTTCGGAAAGCGTCGTCAGCGGCGGATTTTCGCCAGGCACCATGCGCACGATCGAACCCGGATAGGTAAACGCGTTCGAGCCCCACACCGAATCGTCGATCGGGCTCGGCATCACCGCGTAAAAGCCTTTGGCTACGCGCATGTCGAGCTTTGGATCCGGCTCTTCGCCAGGCTCGGTCCATGCATCCTGTTTGCCGTTGCCATTCGTATCGAGTATGACCGGCGCCCAGCCCTGCGAGGCGGCGGCGTCTTTGGTCTCCAGAAATTTGTTCGTATCCAGCCAGCCGACCACGTTGCGATCACCGCTGGTCCACAGCGTGTTGTTGTCGTCGTAGGCAAACTGCAGGTGATGCGTGCTGAAGCAGGTATCAATAAAGGTGTACTCCAGGCTTGTCGGATCGATCATGGCGAGCTGTCGCGATGCCTGCTCGATCGGGAACAGCTCCGCCGATGGATGACCCGATCCTTTGCGGCAGAAATCCGGGTTGTTTGGTGCACGAATTCTTGCCGTGAGCCAGACACGGCGATCCTGATCCAGCATCGGGTTGTGTATGTTCGATTTACTGTCCCAGATGACCTCTTCGCCCCAGTACGGTGACGGTGCCACAACCGGATCGTCGGCCGTGGTCGGTGTGTCTTCATCGCGCACCGGCACGTGAAAGACCGCCGCCGTGTTCGTTACAGGATTCAAAATCGGCATGTCATCCGTGCTCAGTTCCGGCGCACCGAACAGGGGACCGTAAGGATTGACGGTCGGATTGCGGCGGTCCGTGCCAGACAGGTCGTGCATGTAGACCTTTTCGGTCGACCAGTCCCGCACGGTCGCCACGATATTTCGTTCCTTGCCGGCGGGCCTTTGCGGATGGTTGGCCGGCAGCTCTCCGGCGGCAATGCGATCGGTCCAGTCAGCGAGGTACTTGATCGGCACGCCTTTGAGGCTTTCAGCGGCCAGCCGGATCATGTTGCCGCCGGCCTGCCCAGAGGATATGCGCCTTGCCCAGGCCTGCTCCGAAGATTCGATGGCGGACAGTGCCGGCGGAATCGTCCGCGTTGAGGCCTGCCCCAGCTGGTGGCAACTGACGCAGCCCATGTTCTTGATCCACATCAGGTAATTGTTCATGCCACCGGGGATTTCCGCGACTTCCGCGGCGCTCGGCAAGTCCAGCATGGCGTACCAGTAAGCAGCCGGGTACACGGCTGCGGCACTGGCGGCGTCGGGTGCGACCAGCGCGATCAGGTCCACCTGGTCGCCGGGCCGCGCCGTTACCTTCACTGAGTCTGCCAGGCCGTAACCGCGTACCCACACCTGGTACCCCGCGTCGGGAAGATCGGGCACGACGTAACGGCCGTCGTCATCCGTAACGACGATCCGCGCAAAGCGGGTACCGAGAGAATTCGTTTCGGCGATGACCCAAACTCCGGCCTCGGCACCGGCACTGCTTCGCACCACGCCGGCGATGTCGTCGGCATCGATCGGAATGGTCACTTCTTTTTGCGTTGGCTCCCGCTGGCAAGCGGAGGGAACTACCATGGATATAGCAACGACGAGTGCGAGGTGTCTGCGCATATTTCACCTGGACAATGCTGATTCGAAAAATTGGGAAATCAGCCCGTAGTCTAGTTGAAATTTGTTGCGGTATCCCGCCAGTGCTGCGGTCCTCAGCTGGGGAGAAGGGTTTGCCACTTGACCAAAG
>JAHKKM010000202.1 GCA_020027645.1 Pseudomonadota bacterium | reverse complement strand
CGCGGCGCCAGCCAATCTGCTGCTTCGCGATAGGCATCGAGTTCGACCAGCGAGCGTAGTGCATTGATCATGTAAGTTTCGTCAGCTGACTGCAGATCAGCGGCCTGCGAAAAAAAACGAAATGCGTCGCGGTACGTGCGTGCGTCGAAGTAATGCAGTCCGAGGGCGTTCAGCAGATAGGCATTGCTACGACGTTCTGCCGCATCGGAGTAGTAATTGTTCAGCGCCATCGGATCCTGGTCGATTTCGAAATCGTTCCACAGGACAGCCAGTGCCTTACCGGCCCGGCTGTCACTGACCGGTCCCCAGGCCGCCAGCGTGTAGGCGCAGTGTTCGTTTGCCGCGACCCAGAGGAAATAGTCGTATTCCTCGTCACCCTTGCTTTCACGGCCAAGGAACAATCGGCCGGTCACACCGGCCCGTTCAAGCGGGCGTTCTTCGCTGATAAAGTCGCTCGGATACGATTCGCCAAACTGCTGCATCATCACCGCGTATATCGCGGTTTCCGCCGGTTTCGCACCGTTCCAGCAAACCGGCAAGACGACGGCGCCGTAACCTTTCGAGGAAAGCGCGCCGAGATCGGCCGCTTCGTAGTCATCGGCGAGGCCGGCCCAGGCAAACCACTCCTTCGTGCTGGCGCGAAAGCGGTAGGCAAATGTTTTTGAATGGTAATCGTCGACCGCCCGCAGTGGGCTGGCAGCAAGCTGTTTGGCATTCTGCTCGATCAGGGAGAAGCCCGAGACAAAAGCATTGGCCTGCTCGATGATCACGCCTTCGGTTTGATTCGTGCCAAAAGTCAGCAGCTGATACGCGCGGGTTCGATCGACCAGCGTCGACACCACATAGATGATGGGTTCCGACTTGGCGGTTCCATACAGTGCAATCTGGTGTATCGAGTAATCGCCCTCGGTTCGCGCGCCGATGTCGCGCGAGTCCTTCAGCTCGACCTCATCGCTGCCGGACAGTCTCGACGTCATCGCCGTACGAACCAGCTCGGCGTACTGTTCCGCGGTAAAAGCGATCCCGACATCCTCGACGATCACCATCGAAATGACGCTCGGACTGAACCGCATCGCGGCGAAACTGGCTTCCGGAACCTGTGCCGTGAAATTGATGAAGGTATAGGGAATGCCGTCGAGATCGACCTTGTAGTTGAGAGCGTCGTTCTCGTAAACGCCCACAGGTTTGCCCGCGTTGCTCGCGTAATCCTTGCCGTCCGCTGCAGCAGCCGGTCCCACAGCAGGTATCAGGGCCAATGCCAAAATAATGAGTAAATTCATGGTCCAGCAATTCTAACCCGGTCGATGTGCCGGTGTGTGCGCCAGGTATCAATATCCAGCCGGCTGACCATTATGTCGTGCCCCTGCCAAGAGCGCCTTGCTCGGTCAGTGGGTACCGCTTTCAGGGCATAAGGCTTGTTCTAAAACGGTCTAAACCGAATCTCCATTCGTCGCATCTATCAACTGACCACTGCTAAGGCCGAGACGTTTCGTCTGCTGCACACCGTAACGACTGGCAGTAGTGGAGAAAGCTATGAAAGCAGGCATTTTGCTCGGGGGCGTCATGCTGCTTGCCGCTTGTGCAGCACCGTCGGAAAAGCAGATCGAGGCGCGCGAGTATCGTGACGCCGAAAGGCAGGCGAAGTTTCTGGAATTCCGCCAGCGCTGTCGGGAAAGCGGCGGGATTCTCGTCGTTCAAGGCTTGAAAGTACGAGTTGGAAAGAGCAGCGTAACGGACGGTGGCGACCAGGTCCGTTGCCAAAGAACACTCGCGTTGCGTTAGAGGCGCCGTGGCCGTCTAGCACATCTTCCAGATCACCTACGGCAATCGCTCTCTCAGGGTCTGGGCGCACATCGCACAGCTCGGTCGCAGCGGTGTCGAGGAACCGGTCACACGCTGCCGCGTTGGACCGACTCAACGCGCAGATTGCCGATGCGGTCAGCTTGCACGGCGGAGCCCATCTTACGGCGAGGCAAAGGAGGGGCGGGGTCAAGTTCCGCGCCGGGTTGATCACTTTTCTTGTTCTGACAAGTTCACGCCACTCTGGCAGTAAATTCTGACGATTGCGTTGTCCAGTGCTGACACTGCATGCTGTCCACCAACGGCTTATGGAAATCAACAATGGGGTGTCTGTGTACAAGTTGTATGGCCGCAAGGGGGCCGGGTCTGTTTGCGTGCAGGTCCTGCTGGAAGAGGCCAAGGCGCCTTATGAAATGGTTTGGGTCGAGGATGTGAAGGCGCCCGCTTTTTTGAAGATCAATCCCAACGGCAAGGTACCGGCGCTGCAACTGCCCGGTGGCCAATGCATATGCGAGTCGGCAGCCATGATGGCGTTCCTGGCCGAGGCGCTGCCGGCCGCCGGAATGACGCTCGAGACCGGCACCGCCGAACACGCGCTGATGCTACAGTGGTTGGTACTACTCTCCGCTGGCACTTATGAATCAATCCTGCGTTACTTCTACTCGGAGCGTTACGGCGAGGCCGCCAGCGTGAAGTCCAGGGCCAGCGAAGAGATCGATCGACTTTATGGCGTGATGGAAACCGAGTTAGCCCGAAAAGGTCCCTACCTCTGTGGCAAACAGATCAGCGTTGCCGATTTCTATCTCACGATGCTGGCGAGCTGGTACGAGCCAGATATGGCGGCCCTTGGCAAACAGTTTCCCAGGATTCTCGCCATCCACAACACTGTTGTGGCGCGCCCGTCCTGGAAAAAGGTGCAGGCGGCCAACACCAACTAGCCGGTTTAGTCTCGAGTCAAAGGATAGGAATTTCAAAAGGCCTTTTCTGTTGTGACGTAAGCGCGTGGCGGCGGAGCGCGCGGGATCAGGCTGCGGGACAATCGCCATTGCAGATTCGGTCAGCGGCTTCCCGGCGCAGGGGCTCGGCATTGAGTTGAACTCGAAGCGCCACAGGCCGCGCTCGTGTTCGTATTCAAAAGCTAAATTTGTAGCCAAATTGTGCAATCACAGCACTCAAGGGCGGGACGAGGTCGAAGTTCGCCAGATCGCCGACGGCGGATCCCGGTGAAGGGTTCGCGGTCTGGTGGTAGTACTCGAGACGCACAGAGTACTCGCCCCGCTCGGTTCGATGGCCGTATTTGATGCCGGCCGTATAGGTCTCATTGTCCGCGAGCCGGTAATCGGCCGACGCGAACTGCGGCAGCGGCTCGCCGTCGAACAGCACGGTGCGATAGAAGTCCGCGGCGCTCTGCTTGTAGTAGCGCAGGTGCGGCTCGAGGTACGTATCCTCCGAGATGTTCCAGCGGTAGCGCGTTTCCACCGTGTTCGAGGTCACGCCCCAGTCGTCGTCCATCAGCCGGTAACTGACCGCCAGCGAATCGCGATCGAAGGCGTAACGCCACTCCGCGAACCAGCTCTGCTTGGCGCGGGTATCCGGGCGAAGCTCGTGCAGATACAGGTTGAGTCCGCTGCCCACCGGTCCCGGCACCGGCGCACCGGTGACCGGATCGACGACCGACAGGATCTTGTACGCATCGGTGAGATAGCCGTCGCTCTTGCCGTAGGAGAACGCGACAGCCAGCAGTGAGCGACGGCTTAGCACCTGCGTCACACCAATGAGCGCGTCGATCACGTCCTTCGGCTCGCCACCGCCCGCGCCCTCCTCGTCTTCGTCTTCATCCTCATCTTCGCCCCCGCCGACGCTTCGGAGCATCGGTGAGAACCCGACCGGTGCGCCACCGATCGGGCTGACGTCGTCCCGGCCGTAGGCGGCGCCGACGAAGACCGTGGTATTGCGGCGGTTGAAGTCGCGTTCGAGCCGCGTGTTTAACCCGAGATGCAGGTAGTCCATTTCGTACGAGCCGCTGAATCCGACATTCCAGCGCATGGATTCACCGAGCGCCTGTTGCCAGTTGCCGGAAAGCGCGACGCGCGTATCCATGAAGTTGGGGTCGAGCGGCGGATCACCCGGGGCGATTGTGTAGTCTGCACCTCCCGAGGGTGCCGTGAAGGTCTGCACGCTGTTGCTCGGCACGGCGCCGTTCGGCGTCGCGCCGGTCAATGCGTCCACCGTCAAGATCAGGCTGTAGCTGCGGTCCTCGTCGAGCAGCCGGCGGATGGAGGTCATCAGGCTCCCATCGCTGACGCGTCCCGCGTCCTCAGCGTAATAGAGGAGCGAGGTGTCCACTTCCCATGTCGGCGCTTCTTGCGCGGCGACAGGTATTGCCGGCAGCGCGCCGAGCAGGCCGCAGGTCGCGCTCGCAAGGGCGGCGCCGATCGGCTTCTTCAATTGCATCCGCAGCCACCCCCGGCAAAGCCGCGTCCGCCGCTCGACGCTTCCTTGCTGAAATAGATGTGGTCGTCGATCGCCGCATCGTGCTCGTTCGGCCGCATGTCTTCGCGAGCGTGCAGGTCGCGCTCCCAAGGCTCAACCGTCGCGCAGCCGCCGAGTGCGGCGCCGCCGAGCGCGATCAGGATCAAGAGGCATTGCCGCTGTCGGTTCACGGGGATTCCCTCAGAAGTTGCTTGATCTGTTCTTCGCGCTCGGCACGCTGGGCGTCGCGAAAGCCGGCATGCCGCACGCGAACCTG
>JAHKKM010000201.1 GCA_020027645.1 Pseudomonadota bacterium | reverse complement strand
CAAGCTTGAAAGCCGCATCCACGAGGTTCGCGAGAACCTGGCGGACGCCTTCGAAATTTCCGAGGGCGTTACGATCCCTGCCGGTGACTACCAATGGACCTACTACTGTGTCGAGGCCAGCTCCGGCCAGCATCGGGCGATATCTTTCAGCGGTTGGGCCTGCGATGGAGATTTCTACGACGGCAGGCTCCGCAGCGTTTCGCCGGCACTGGCCTGGCGACCAAACATGCATTTTCTGCTGGCGGCGTCATACGAAGTCAACGATGTCGATCTCCCGTACGGCTCGTTCACGACCCGGCAAAGCAGCCTGCAGGCAGACATTGCTTTCACATCCACCTGGTACTGGGAAAACCTGATTCAATACGACAACGTGTCCGACAATATCGGAATCAACAGCATCATGCGCTGGGTGCCGCTCGCGGGTCGCGAACTGTTGCTGGTCGTAAACCACGAGCTCTCGGATCCGCTGGAGCACAGGGACTTCGAGGCCTCTGGCTCCGAGATCCTGCTCAAATTCTATTACACGCTACGTTACTGACAGAGCCATTTCCCGTCGGGCTCAATCATTGCACAGCTCGACATCGCCATTCAGCGTCTTGATCGTGACCCAGCCGTCGCCATCGCCTTCGCTGAAGTACAGCTCCAGTCCCGGCGTGTATTCGCTGGTACGCACCGGCTCGGGGCCGAAGCAGTTGCGGATATCGCCATTGAATGTCTCGATTTCGAATCGCGCGGATACCTTGCGCTGGAAGTGGATGTCCACTTCGCCATTGATCGTTTCGGCATCGAAACGGCCGTCGTCTCCGAGCGACGCATGAAACACCATGTCGCCATTGGTCGTGTTCAGGCGTGCCCGCTTGAAAGCGCCATTCAGAACATTGATGTCGCCACTCACCGTACCGGCCATCACATCGCCGCCGAGCTGCTCGGCATCGATATCGCCGCTGACAGTGTTGATGCGCGCATTGGACTGCTTGCCATCGCCCTGAACACTGACGTCGCCGCTCACCGTTTCGATTTCGATATCCGCAGTGTAGGCCTCTGACTCGATGTCGCCGCTGACAGTGTGCAGTGTCTGGGAACCAAGGACATCCTGAACGAGAATATCGGCGCTGACCGTACCGACACTGATCGCACTGCGTTCCGGCACATGAATGATCAGGTCGCTCTCGATATAATGGGAGTTCCGCCGTGGTACCTGCACTTCGATGATGATCTGGTCGCGGTCGCGCTTGACCACGAGTTCGTCTACGTCGCTGCCAAGATCCGCATCGACACTGACCTCGTTGCGCGACCATCCGGTGATCTCGATCATCCCGGAAATGTTGGACACGTCAACCGAACCGTTGGCTGCAGCGTCAATCGTCTTCTGCACTTCTTCGGCGTTTACGCCGGCAGTGAGAAAAGTCGCGGTTAGAAAAATACAAAATCTGTTCATATCCTGGCTCTCATTTACCTTTGTTCGTCGTCTATTCGATGAACAATCAAATATCGCTTCTGTTCATGGCGGAGTTACTGATCCCACCCACCTGTTGCATCAACGCAAGCTCTTCGTGATAGGTACGCAGCAGGAGATCCTGCAACAAGACGTTGTCAGGCTCGTCGGCCAGCGCTCTGTTGATTTCCACGATCGCTTCGTGAATCGAATCGAGGCTCTTCTGTACCGCTGCCCTGGACTCGGGTGACAACTTTTCCATTTCGCCCTCGAGCCGTGCCGCGAGTACGTTGCGCGCATCCAGAAAATCCGGACCGAGGTTATAGCGGCTGCCAAAACTGCCCGAGACCGGCTCGAACACGCGCTCGACATCCGCAGCGACCGGCGAAACCTGGTTGCTGCCATCGGTTACCGCCAGATAGGTCAGCCCGGATGACGCACCGACCAGCAGGATCACGGCCGCAGCCTGTGCAAACAGACCCTGCCAATTACGTGGCTCGAATCGTGGCTGCTTCCTGACCAGGGCCTGCTCGATACCGGGCCAGAGATCGCGCCCCGGCTTGATTTCTTTCGGCAACACGGCTGCTGCTGCCATGAGTGCATCGTTGGCCGATTTGTCTGTCGATGGATCGTTTCTGTCATTCATACCGCACCACTATTAAACGCACCGCTGTGACTTGTAAGCTGTTCCGCCAGCAGCCGCCGCGCGCGATGCAGCTGCGCCTTGCTGGTTCCTGCCGCAATACCGAGCATCTCGCCCGTTTCGTCATGGCTGTACCCGTAAACAGCGTGTAACACGAATACATGTCTTGCACCGGAAGGCAGGCTGTCCATGGCCTTTTCCAGGTCCCGGAGATCGGCGTCATCACCGATGCTCTCCGGAATCGGCGAAATATCAATCACGGCATCGACCCGGTCGCGCTCTCTGCGTGACTTGCGCATGCGTCCCAGCACCGCGTTCACCGCAACCCTGTGCAACCATGTGCCAAAAGCACTGTCACCGCGAAATTTCGATAACTGCTGCCAAGCCTGGATGAATGCGTCCTGCGCTGCGTCTTCCGCTTCCGCAACATTGGCGGTCATGCGCAGACACAATGCATACACGCGGTCGATGTTCGCCCGGTAAAGCTTTTCAAACGCCGAAACATCGCCGTTTCGCGCCTGCTCGACCCAGTAGTACTCGTCTTTCACAACTTTCCCGGTCACCGCCACGCGGTCAGATTCGCTGCCCGTGCCGACGACTGCCAATACCGCTTCCAAGGACCCAGTCTCCGTGTGCTTTGGGTGTTGGATGTCGTTGCTGTTGCATAGGTTTATACCCAGGCCAGTCCGGACGCCAAATTGTTGATTTCAGACTGAGTTTCAATGCGATTCTGGTATGATGCGTCTGGCCTTTAGCGGCGCCGCCATGAGGTGGCGCAGAACTCAAGAATAAGAACTATGGCACAGATAATGACTTGCCTGATTTCCGGCGAAGAAATTCTGATTGCAGGCCGGTTGCCGACGGGGGCGGCGCAGCACTGATGGGGGGGCACTCGATCCTGTACCTCGGTCGCGGCGACTTCGCTGCCGGGTACCTCGAAACACTCAGGGCGTCCGCCGTTTGTGAGGACCTGCGCCAGTCGGGCTCCTTTGATATTCCCGATGGCGCTGGTGGCACAATTGACCTCGTGCTGGTCGAGGTCGGGCCGGCGCTGGTTCAATCGGGGCATACCTTGCCATCACTTTTGCAGTCGCTTCGGCAGTTTCCGGTCATTGCCCTGACAACGCTCGAGCGGGAACACCGCGGTATTGCGGCGGTTCGTGCCGGTGCCCAGGCGTACATCTGTGTTGACAGCAACAGCCTCCAGGAACAGGAGGCCATTTTCAATCACGCGATGCAGCGACACCGCTTGCTCGCGCGATTGTCGGATACCGACAGCACCGTGCTGTCGATTCTTGGCAGCATCAATGACGGTGTCATGGTGGTCGACCAGCAGGGTCACGTGCTGGATATCAACCCGGCCGCAAGACTGATGCTGGGCCTGGGCGCGCGAAACCTTCCCGATGCCGATTGGGCGCATTCATTCTGCAGCCTTGCAGCGGACGGCGAAAGCAGCATCGAGCCGGAACAGCGACCGCTGGCAAAAGCCTGCAGTGGCGAAAAGTTTTCCAACCAGACCGCTGTGTATCGCGTACCGGGACAGGCCGATATCGTCCTGAGCATCAACGGACAGGGACTGTATGACAGCACCCGATCACCGGTCGGCGGTGTCATTACATTTCGCGACGTCACTGACGTTATCCGCAGAACGGTCGAGCTGGAGAAGCGTGCAAAATATGATGACCTCACGCTGTTGCCCAACCGTGGACTTTTTACCCGCCACCTCGAAAAAGCGATTGGTCGCAGCCAGCGTAACGGCAGGCCCATTGCCGTGCTGTTCATCGACCTGGATCGGTTCAAATCGGTGAACGATACGCTCGGCCACGACACCGGCGATCAGTTGTTGAAGCAGGTAGCGGATCGCCTGACGAGAAACCTGCGCATCGGCGATTTTACCGGACGCTGGGGCGGTGACGAATTCATCGTTTGCCTCGAGGACTTCGGCGACTCGCCGAATGCCGCCGCTGCCGCTCAAAAGCTGGTGCTGGTGTTGTCGGAGAAATACGAAATCGGCAACAGCGAAGTCTACGCAACGCCGAGTATCGGAATTGCAATTTTCCCGGGAGCCGGAGACCAGGCAGAACGATTGATCAAGGCAGCCGACCTCGCCATGTACCAGGCGAAAAAGCGCGGTGGCAACCGCTTCCAGTATTACTCCACCTCGCTGAACAAGAAGCTCGAGCAACACGAGGAACTGGAGATCGGCTTGCGGCATGCGCTGGTGCGTCATTCCACCGGCGAGTGGATCCTCGATACCGCGTGCCGGCAGCTGTTCGGCTGGCAACACCAGTTCGAGTTGCCGGACCTCGCCATGGCCATCAATCTGTCGGCTCAGCAATTGCATCACGGGCGGCTGGTCGAGGCGGTGCGGAAAACCTTGTCCGACACCATGCTCGATCCGGGCTGCATCGAGTTCGAGATCGGCGACGGCACTATCGTCGATGACCGCACGTCACAGCTCGCTACCCTGCAGGGGCTGCGCAAGCTGGGGGTCCGCTTGTCACTCGATCATTTCGGTACCCGCGATATATCTTTCAGCTCTTTGGACACCGGCGTCATCGACAGCTTCGTGCTCGACCAGTCATTGATTCAGGACGTGGAATCGAACGACAGCCATCAACGCATAGTTCGCGCAGCCATCGCGATGGCACGAGGCCTGAATATAGAAGTTGCGGCCGAGGGCGTGGAGACCATTACCCAGTTCGAATTTCTGCGCAGCTGCAATTGCGACCTGGCACAGGGCTTTCTGATCAGCCGGCCAATGCAAGCTGAAAAA
>JAHKKM010000200.1 GCA_020027645.1 Pseudomonadota bacterium | reverse complement strand
GAGTGGTACAAACATCACGTCTATGCACCCGGCTTTTACACCGGGTACGGCGTGAAGACCCTGCCTGGCGTGCGCGAAGCGATCGAACAGCGCAACTATGCAGAGGTCGATCCGCAGATCGAGCTTGCCGCGTCGGTGCTGAATGACATGGCGGCGAGAGTCGAGTTGCTGGCTAAATCGATACCGGCAGGCTAATCGGTCTCGCGGCCCTGCCGCCTGGAGATAATGGCATCGGCGATGACTGTGAAGACGCGCAGGTAACGGGCAGTCAACGCCTGTCCCACTTCCCGATACACGATGAACAGGCCGCTGCCGATAATGGTCAGCGCGCCGACGACGACCCAACGGTCCGGCACTTCATCCCAGATCCAGTAACCGGCAGCCGCTGCTCCAATTAGTGCGGTGTATTCCAGCGGTGCAAGCAATGCCGGCGGCGCCCTGCGGTAACCGCCGACTATGCCGATCCAGGCGCCCGCTGAACTCAATCCCGCAAGAATGAACAGCAACCACCCGGTCGCGTCCGGCGGTGTGTAGTCGCCACCGACAGTAAACATCGAAGCAATCAATGGGCCGGCGAGCACGTACACCGAGAGTGCGAAGCTGCTCTCCGTTCCAGCAAGCTTTCGCGCTGTGATGGCCAGCCCGGCATAACAGACCGCCGAACCGAGCACGGCGACCGCGGCAAAATTGAACTGGCCCGTGCCGGGCCGGAGGATGATCAGCACACCGGCGAAACCGATGATCACCGCCAGCCAGCGTCGCCAGCCCACGTGTTCGCCCAGAAACGGAACCGACAGAGCCGTGACAATCAACGGCGCCGTAAAGGCCAGCGTCAGCGCATTGACCAGCGGCATGTACATCAGCCCGTAAAAGAAACCGAACATCGAACCGGTCGCCAGTACGGTGCGAAACACATGCCAGCGCCAGCGTGAGGAACGAAGACTGGAGAACCCGCCGTACCAACGGGCAATGAAAAGAAAGAACAGCAGCCCGACGATGCTGCGCAGAAATACAAACTGCTCCAGCGAGTAATCAGCGAGGAGTGCCTTCGCGAAAAGGTCGAGCGCCAGGCCGCTGGCAACGCCAAACAGCAGCAGGCCAACGGCTGCACCCAGTGAATCGTGTGGCGGCGTGACTTTCATGGATAAAGACAGGCTCCGGGGCCGCGGCAGAACCTGCGTGGCGGCAATCCCGTTCAGTTTCGGTTCAGATTTCGCGGAAAAAGTTCAGCTCCGATTCATCGGCGCTGTTCTTTAATAGTGGCAAGCAAGGTGATTGTGCGTGAGAGGTAATCAAGATGTCTACCTATACCCGGAACAAGAGTACCGACTGGCTGCGCATCCTGGCGTTGCTCCTCGTGCTGCTGGCCATGACGATTTCCCTGCCGGCTTCCGCCGAGTCTCCGGAGACGGCCGCGGCTGAGCCGCGTACCTCGAAGTCACTGCACGTTCGACGCGGTGGCCGTACCAATCGCGACAACGGTACGCAAACTCTCGATATATATGAAGGCCTCAGGCAAACCGGGCCGCGCGTCAAACCGTCGGCCAGCGCCAAGACCGGGACCGGTACAGAACAGGCTGAAAGCGCTGCCTTCGATTTCTGGGTTTATGAAGCTGACGTGATCCTGTTTTCCGACGACGACCGGGATGGTTACTACTATGGTATCGACCTGCTGATCGATGCCGATACGATTTACAGCGAGGCGGACGTGTACGCGGTCGTGTACCTGAGCCTGGACGGCGGACCCTGGAACGAGTATGCGGCAACCGAGGATTTCACCCTTTTCGGCGCGACCGGCGATGACGCCTACGTGCTGGTGACGGAATTGATGTCAGGATACCCGAGAGGCAGCTACGACCTGCTGATCGAAGTGTTCGATGCCTGGGATGGCAGCTTCCTTGCAAGCCTCGGGCCCGAGGAGAGCTCCGAACTCGCGTACCTGCCGCTCGAAGACTACGACCGCGACACCCCGCAGGTCACCATCAGTCACGGCCACGCTGGTGGCGGCGCAATCGGGTTCTGGTCACTGTTGCCGCTGCTTGCATTTGCTCTTCGCTTGCGCAGGGCTGCTTAAGCAGTTGCTTTGCCCGCAAGGGTATTTATCGCTACGATCCCCCGAACTCCGGGGGATCTTTTTTTATGACCATCAGCAAACGCGAATTCCTGAAACTGTCCGGCGCGACGGCCGGCGCCGGCATGCTGCTGTCGGCTTGTAATGACAAAATGAGCGGCAAGCCGGGGATGTCGCTGAGTCGCATCACCGATGATGTGCGGCCAATTACTGTCGAGGAACGACTTGGCCGCATCGCAAGGGCTCAGTCCCTGATGGCGGAAAACGACATTGCAGCAATCGTCGTCGAGCCCGGTTCGACAATGCTGTATTTCAGCGGCATAAGCTGGCGGCGAAGCGAAAGGCTTACCGCGCTGATCGTCCCGCGTGAAGGTGAGATCGCCGTGGTCACCCCGTATTTCGAGGAACCGAGCGTCCGCGAGTCCATGACCTTCGGTGGCGACGTGCGCAGCTGGCACGAACACGAAAGTCCGTTCGATCAGGTCGCAGTGATCCTGAGAGATCGCAAGGTGCAAGACGGTCGAATAGGGCTCGAAGAAACGGTTCGCTATTTTGTCGTCGAGGGGATGCGAAAGGTGGCTCCGCAATACGAGCTGACCGGCGCCGTTCCGGTAACGCAGGGTTGCCGCATGTACAAGTCGGCAAACGAGATCGCGCTGATGAAGAAAGCCAGCGAAGTCACGCTGCGCGCCTACGAGTATGTGTACGCGATCCTCGAAGCCGGCATGACGCCGGCAGACGTCGGCGCACTGATGCGCGACGCGCAGGCCGCACTCGGCGGCAGCGATACCTGGAGCATGGCTCTGTTTGGTCCGGCGAGCGCTTATCCGCACGGCACAAACCAGCCGCAGCAGATCGAGGAAGGGCAAATCGTGCTGATGGACTGCGGTTGCGCGGTGCAGGGTTATCAGTCCGACATCTCGCGTACCTTTGTATTCGGCGAGCCTACGACCCGGCAACGCGAGGTCTGGGACACGGTACGCAAGGGGCAGCAGATTGCATTTGAGACAGCAATGCCGGGAACTCCGGCCGGCAAAGTCGACGACGCAGTGCGAGCTTATTACGAGTCATTGGGATTCGGGCCGGGTTATGCGACGCCCGGTCTGAGTCATCGCACCGGGCATGGCATCGGCATGGATGGCCACGAACACGTCAACTTCGTGCACGGCGAGGCCACGCCGCTGGCAGCGGGCATGTGTTTCTCGAACGAGCCGGGGATCTACATCTTCGACGAGTTCGGCGTTCGGCTGGAAGATTGCATATACATGACGGAAGCCGGACCGGCATGGTTTACCGTACCGCCCGACAGCCTGGATGATCCTGTCGGACGACTGGGCTGAGGCCTCGAGCAGAGGCGCAGTGGTCGCGTTACTGAGCTGTTTGTGAGGCGCTGGCCAGCTTGCCCGGTGCTCGGGCTGTACGCATGACCTTTCGGCCCCAGGCCGCCAGCGTATCGAAGTAAGCGTAAAGAGCCGGCACTATCAGCAGGGAAACCAGTGTCGAAAATGCCAATCCGCCAATGATCGCGCGAGCCATCGGGAAGTAGGGCGGCCCATCGCCACCGACTTGTGTGGTGCTCACGGCAAGCGGCAGCAGTCCCACTATGGTGGTCGCAACCGTCATCAGGATCGGCCGCAACCGGTCTCGACCGCCCTGGACAATCGCCACGTTTCTCGGCACTCCGGAAAGTCGCAGATGGTTGACACGATCGATCAGAACGATGCCGTTGTTTACGACCACGCCGATGAGAATCATGATGCCAATCGACGCCATGAACGAGAAAGTCGTGCCGGTTGCCGCAAAAAGCAGGAACACACCGAATACCGAGAAAGCGATCGAACCGAGAATGATGGAGAAGGGAAACAGCAAAGACTCGAAAAGCGCTGCCATTACCAGAAAGATGCATGCAATTCCAAGCAGGGTATTGGTAAGCATCATTTGCTGTGTCTCGTCCTCGCGCTCGAAACCACGACCGAACTTCCAGCTGTATCCTGGTGGAAGTTCAAATTCGTTCATCAACTTCTCGACTTCTGGTTGCACTTTTTCCAGGCTGAAATCGTCCTCAAGGTTCGCAGTCATGACGACCGCGGTCTGGCGGTCGGTGCGCTGAATCGTATCCGGCGCCTGGCCGATGTGAAAACTGGCGATAGTGCCCAGCGTTATCCTGCTTCCATCAGGCGTGTAAAGCGGCAGATCAGCCAGTTGTTCGATGCTTTGCTTGTCGTTCTCGCGGAAAGCAAGCCGTACGCCTACCTCGCCCATTTCGCCGCGGAATTCACGCAGATTCTGCCCGCGCATCGCGATCGCAATCGATCCGGCAACCTCCATTGCCGTAAGGCCAACCGCGTCGGCGCGACTGCGATCGATAGTGACCCGCACCTCGCGTTCGCCGAGTTCTGCGTCCGACCTGACGTCCTTCAGCCCGGGAACCGAGGCCAGGGTTCGCACCACGTCGACCGCAAGCTCATTGAGGCGCGATGTTGAAT
>JAHKKM010000199.1 GCA_020027645.1 Pseudomonadota bacterium | reverse complement strand
TCGCCGCGCACTAGGCTACCGCTCTGGAAGGCTGACAGGTTGGTCTTCACCTGGCTGAAGGAGTTGGATTCATGGAGGATGCCGGCGATGGCGATGCGAGGGCGGCGTGTCTGGCCGGAAAGGACCGCTGCTACAAAGAGGAAGAAACAGAAGGCACGCATTTGCCTAAAATACCCTAAAAACATTTTGGGCCGCGAAATGGACGGCGAATCCGGATAAGGCGCGGACAAGTAATGAACGCAAATGATTGCATTTCGGGTTTGTTCGCCCTGCATTCGCTTGTGAGATTTCTTAGAAAGCGCCTAGCCTCGATTTCCACGCTCCCCCGCTGAACGCCTGATTTGGTCAAAAATCCCCTGAATGGCCCGCATTTCATCTGTTAACGTTAGATATATACAGTACTGATAAGTAGATTATGTGAGCGCTATCCAGTCAAGGGCTGCGGCGGCCATTCAGACCCCGTGCCAGGACGTTATGCATCTCCTCCCCTTGTTATCGGTGTCTTGCGCTTAGCTCGCTCTTTCCTGTCTAAACATATTGACTGCGCCATGTTTTGGTAGCACTATCGAGATATGGAGTCCAGCACTGCGAATCAGTTAACGACACCAGGCAACCAGGACTTCTTCCTGTCGCCTCAGTTCCCCTTGCAGCGCCAGTATGAAGCCCTCCGTGCTTACCTCGTCGACGACGAGCCCTCCGCCGACGTCGCCCGCCGCTTCGGCTATTCTGCCGGCGCCTTCCGCGTCCTGTGTTACCAGTTCCGCCACGACTCTCAAAAACGCGCCTCCTTCTTCCGCCAGCCGCATCGCGGACCGCAGTCTTCTCCTGCCCGCGATCGCGTCCGTGATTTGGCGATTGCCATGCGTAAACGGAGTCTCTCGGTTTATGACATGCAACGCGAACTCGCTGGCGCCGGCCACACCATCAGCGTCAACTCCCTCACCGTCTTGCTGCGTGAGGAGGGCTTCTCCCGTCTTCCCCGCCGCGCCGACGACGAACGCCCAGCTACCGTGAAGCCGGAGGTCGCCGACGTCGCCGACATCCGTCGTCTGGACCTGTCCCCCGGTTCCTTCCGGACCCCTTTAGCCGGTTTGTTCCTGTTTCTGCCCTTGCTGGATCGCATCGATCTACAGGCGGTGGTCACCGCGGCGCGCTTGCCCAGTTCGCAGATGATCCCCGCCGCCCAGGCCGTCCGCAGTCTCCTGGCCCTGAAACTGATCGGCGCCGAGCGCAAAAGTCACGTCATGGACCTGGTGACGGATCGGGCCATCGCGCTGTTTGCGGGAATCAACGTGGTTCCGAAACGCTCCTACCTGGCGGCCTATTCCTCACGCATCGATCACAAGGTCTGCCTGCGCTTCATGGAAGCTTGGCTGGAACAGGTCGAGCAGAGCGGCTTGCCCCATGGCTCTTCTTTCGATCTGGACTTTCATAGCGTGCCCGCCAACTCCGACCAGGAACCCCTGGAAAAACACTACGTTTCCAGCCGGAGCCGCTCGCAGAAGGGGATTCTGGTCTTCCTGGCACGCGATGCCGAACAGCGGGTCTTGCGCTATGCCAACGCCGGTGTGACCAAAGGCGAGCAGGCCGACGAGATTCTCCAGTTCGTCCGGTTCTGGAGCAAACACACCGGCCGACCACCCTCCGAATTGGTTTTCGACTCGCAACTCACCACTTACCAAAAGCTCTCGCAACTGAACCGCGAAGGGATCTGCTTCATCACCCTGCGCCGACGTTCGGAAAAGATGTTGCGCGAGATCTACAGTCAACCGGATTCTGCCTGGCAGCGGATCAGCTTGCCGGCCCTGACCCGCATCTATCGCAACCCCAAAGTGCTGGAGAATCGCGTGACCCTTCCCGGCTACGAAGGCGAACTGCGCCAGTTGACCGTGATGGAACTGGGACATGAGGAACCGACCGTCCTGTTGACCAACCACCGCAGACTCGGTCCGGTCGAACTGGTGACGCGCTACGCGCAGCGCATGCTCATTGAAAATGGAATCTCCGAGGCCGTCCAGTTCTTCCACATCAACGCCCTCTCCAGCATGGTCGGGATGAAAGTGGATTTCGATATGCAACTGACGCTCGCGGCCACTTCGCTGTACCGCTTGATGGCCCAGCGCATCGGTAGAGAATACATCCACTCCCAGGCCAAAACTGTCTTTCGCAATCTGCTGGATCTATCCGGCAAAGTGGAGATCACGGCAGCCTCGGTTGTGGTCACGCTGGACAAGCGCGCGCACAATCCCTATCTGGTCGCCTCCGGTCTGGCCGATCAGCCTACACCGATGCCCTGGTTCGGCGACAAGAAACTGATCATTCAATTTGCCTGAAGCCTCGCCTCAAACCGCCAAACCCGCCATTCGCGTTACTAAATTATCACGCGTGGAAATCGAGGCTAGCCCAAGTTCGTCACGACTGAGGTCAAACGGCGGCTAAGTCGTTGAAAAGTCGTTCAGGCGGTCGCCGAGTCTACACTACATTTGCGATTGAGTTCGAAGCGTTCAGGGAGGGTGAGACAGAGCTGCTGAAGAAGAGTCTTCTGCTCGGCGGTGGGTTCGGTGATGCGGCGGAGGCGAATCTCGCGGCCATCGGTGGTGGGCAGAACGATGTCGGCGCTCTGCAGGGTCGAGAGCAGAGCCAGAGCCTTCATTGCCGACAGTGGCTGGGCGTTGTTGACTCCGCTGACCGACGGCTGTGGCACGATGGCAGGCCGGCGCTTCAGCAGATGCTTCAGCGTCACCCAAAGAGAGTAGCCGAGAAAAGCCACCATCACATGCGCTTTGACGCGTGGTTCTTTCTGATGGAACAAGGGCCGGATGGACAGTTCGCTTTTCAGGGCACGGAATGATGCCTCGGCCTCGGTCAACTGCATATACCGGGACCAGAGTTCTTCGGCTGTGCCGGCCTCGAGATTGGTGCGCAGCATGTAAGCGCCTTCCCGCAGTCCGCGCCAGAGCTTGCGCTCTTCCCTGATTTCCCAGAACAGACGAACGCCCTCCGGCGTGTCGCGCAGAGCGACTTCATAAAGATCACTGACCTGGGGATGGCTGGCCTGAATGCGTCCGAGGCGCCGCTCCATTTTGTTGCGGTCTTTCAGACGGCCGGTTGCGATGGTTTTGGCCAGGCGCTTCAGAGCGTCTTGCATGCGCGCGGAAAACCGGTTCCGGATGGCTTTCTCTTTTTCTTTCCGGCCAGCCGTACGGCACAGAATGTAAGTCTCCTCGCCCCCTGGAATCGCCACCTTTTTCACGTCTACTTCGGGCCGGACCTGCAGCCAGTCGTCCTTCAACAGTTCCTCTTCGAACTGCTTCATCTGGCTGCGCGGCGTGCCCACCAGATACTGTCCGCCGCGCCGGCGAATCGCCTGCAGGTTCTCCTCACTGACGATGCCGCGATCAAACACCCAGATGCGCCGCGCCCGGCCGTACTTACGCTCCACCATGCGCAGAATCGTTTCCATCGTCGAAACGTCCGCCCGGTTGCCGTCGAACGTCTCGTAGCTGAACGGGAAACCTTCGCTGTTGACGATCAGCGCGATCACGATCTGTTCGCAATCGGGACGGTGATCGCGCGAGTAGCCGCGGCGCATCATCGGATTCTTTTCCGCCGCGCCTTCCACATAGGTGCTCGTCAGATCGTAGAGCAGTACGTCGAATTCGGCCCCGAACAACTCGCCATAACGTTGCTTGAGATGCCGCTCCAGCTTCGTTTTGTGTGGCAGCATCCGGTCCAGGCAGCGGTACAGCCGGGTATCGTTGATCTTGCCGTCTTCAATTCCCAGCAGGTCATCCAGTGCCGTGGACGGATACCAGCGTTCTTCAATGGCCAGTTCGCTGCCCGGCGCGCACAACCGATTGATAGCCAGCACGGCAGCTACACGCGACCATGGCACGTCGGCCTCGTGCTCATCCACGGTCTCTTCGAAGAAGCGGTCCAGTTCCAGACGCTTCCACAGCTCCAGACCGAGCCAGCACGCTCCGAACTGTCGCGTTCGCTCCAGTCGCACCTTGTCCAGCAGCACGCGTGCCACTTGCGGATCATCCGCCGGCGGTTCCACGTGCGATGGAAAAAGCTTCAGCTGCTGCGCCTCACCCTGCTCGTTGAAGACTTCGATCGTCTTCAGCCAGCGCGCCTGTGCGGAACTGTTCAGTTCGCCCAGGTAGCACAGCCTTCTCTGGCGCGGGCCGTCGGGCGTACGCACGGTTTCGACCAGTGACCAGTAGGTGTGGTCCTTGCCGTCCTTGCTCCGCCGATTCGGGCGCAGAAACATTCTCGCCCGATCTTGTCATGACCACTGACTTCCTTCAAGAGGGTAGGTCTACACTACATCGGCTTTTCAGAATCCGAGATTGCAGCAAAAGGTACTTCTACCGCCAGGCAGCCAGAAAATCACCCAAATCGGCAAAGTCGTGACGAACTTCGGTTAGCCGCCTCCGCCCAGTCCGCCAGGCCCGCTCCGGGCGACCGCATTACCGTGGGAGTCGTGGGCTGCGGCGCTCGTTCTCACGAGTTGATGGAGGCCATCCGGCAGCACTCTCAGGCCGAGATCGTGGGCGTGGTGGATGCC
>JAHKKM010000051.1 GCA_020027645.1 Pseudomonadota bacterium | reverse complement strand
CCGGCGACCGCGGTCAATTCCGAAACGCTGCACTCGCCCTGTGCGCACAGGGCGACAAGTCGCATGCGCGTGTCGTCGGCGAGGACGCGAAGCTGTTGCAACAGCTCGCTGCTGGTATTTAACATAAATATATGCAGATATTTTTATATTTGATAGATTTAGCTTAACACGCCGAGGCGGGCGCTGGCCAGTCGGCGCGTCGCCTGATAATCGGGGTCAGACCACCATTACCAACCAAACCGGGATCCGGCCGCGATTTCCGGAAATGGTGGTCTGACCCCGATTGGTCGACGCACGCATCAACCGATGCCTGGCCGGCGACGCCGCGCTATGCCTTTCGAGCGAGTTAGGACTTCCGAGCGAGAAGGGCATAGCGCCGTGGCGCCGGCAAACCTCGAAGCTTCATGTCCGGCAGCGTTAGTGCACGCTGTCAGACTGCGGGCCTGGCTCCCCGGCAAACAGCCGCGCGATATCGACGGCGTCGAATTGCTGCGTGCGGCCGCAGTATTCGCAGGTTACGTCCACCTTCCCCTGCTCCTCACAAGCCGAGCGCGTGTCGGCTTCGCCCAACAGTCGCAGTACGTCAGCCGCCCTTTTTCGTGAGCACTTGCAACGAAACTCCAGTGCGCGCGGCTCGAAGAATCGCAGGTCGTCTTCTGCGAACAGCTTGTGCAGCAAATCTGCTCCAACTCCCTCACTGATATCGGTCGGACGCAGCGTCGCTGCGAGCAAGCCGAGGCGAATCCAGTCATCGGCCTCCATCCCGCCCTGGTCTGGCAGCTGTTGCAGCAGGATGCCGCCGCAACTGCCGCGCTCGCTGACCAGCTGCATGTGACTCGGCACCTGCACCGAGCGGCGATAATAATTCTGCAGGCTGTCGGCCAGTTCGTTTCCGCTGACCTCGACGATGCCCTGATAGGGTCGCGCCATTGCCCCTGCATCCAGCGTTATCGCACAACGCGCTTTGGCAACCAGGTCGCGGTAGACCGCATCAGCGCTTGCCCCAGGCGCGCTGGCCATGCCGCGCAGCTGCAAATCGCTGGTGCACTGCATGACCAGGATGGACAAAGGGCCGTCGCCGCTGATCTGCAGTGTGACGGTGCCTTCGAATTTCAGGCTTTGAGCGATCAGACCGGTGGCCGCGGCAGAGTGCCCGAGCACCTCGAGTACCGGCAGCCGGTAGTCGTGTCCGAGTTGCATCCTTTGCCAGGCGCTTTTCAGCTGGATCAGCGCGCCTCGCACAGGCAGCGATTCGAAAACAAACGGAATGACGGTATCGGAATGCGTTTGCATGCTGTCTAGGCCTGGGCAAGCCGCTTTTTCAGCACCTCGTTAACCTGCTCGGGATTCGCCTTGCCACCGGTCTGCTTCATGACCTGGCCGACAAAGAAGCCGATGAGCTTGTCCTTGCCATTCCTGTAATCCGCAACCTGGGCAGGGTGTGCCTGTATGACTGCCTGCACAATGGCTTCGATCGCCGAGTTGTCGGTGATTTGCGTCAGTCCCTTTGCGCGGATTACCTGGTCCGCGCCGCCCTCGCCCGCCCACATGGCCTCGAAGACTTCCTTGGCAATCTTGCCACTGATGCTCTGGTCGTTGATCCGATCCAGCAGACCAGCAAGTTCTGCGGCACTGATCTTGCTGTGTTCGATGTCCAGACCCTCGCGATTCAATGCTGCCGAAAGTTCGCCGATGACCCAGTTGGCGGCGGTTTGCGGTGGCGCGGCCGTTGCAGCCGCCAGCGCCTCGAAGTAATCCGCGAGTGCTCGACTCCCTACCAGAATCTCCGCGTCGTCGGACCGCAGCCGGTACTGCCTGATCAATCTCTCCTTCTTGGCATCCGGAAGCTCCGGCAAAGACTTGCGTAACGCTTGTACCCAAGCTGGATCGATTTCGACCGGCAGCAGGTCCGGGTCGGGGAAATAGCGATAATCGTTTGCCTCCTCCTTGCTTCGCATCGGACGCGTCTCGTCGCGCGCGGCATCGTACAGCCGTGTTTCCTGCACGACCTTCCCGCCGTCCACTATCAGCTCAACCTGGCGATTGACCTCGAAATTGATCGCTTTTTCGATGAAACGGAACGAGTTCAGATTCTTTAATTCCGCTCGCGTGCCGAGGGCCTTTTGACCTTGCGGCCGTACCGATACATTGGCATCGCAGCGAAACGAACCCTCCTGCATGTTGCCATCGGATATTCCGAGGTAGCGCACGATCGAGTGAATCCTGCGCAGGTAGGTAACCGCCTCGGCCGAAGAACGCAGGTCCGGCGCGGACACGATTTCGAGCAGTGGCGTGCCAGCACGATTGAGATCAATGCCGGTGT
Organism: Pseudomonadota bacterium; assembly: GCA_020027645.1. Classification (GTDB taxonomy): domain Bacteria; phylum Pseudomonadota; class Gammaproteobacteria; order Steroidobacterales; family Woeseiaceae; genus JAKEGN01. The sequence goes on along the minus strand of JAHKKM010000051.1, from coordinate 12,012 downwards.
ATTGGCCCAAACCCTCGTGCACCGACTTGCCTGCGTCCTCTTCGAGATGCGCGCGAACTATGCCAATACGTTTCTCCGAGCCGTCTTCCAGGCGAATCTTCAATTCGCCATTGGCGACAATCGGCAACTCGTACTGGCTGATCTGGTATCCCTTGGGAAGATCCGGATAAAAATAGTTTTTGCGGGCGAAAACCGAGCGCGGTGCGATCGTGGCATTGACGGCGAGGCCGAACATGCAGGCCATGCGCACGACTTCCTCATTGAGTACCGGCAGTACACCCGGGTAGCCAAGGTCAATCAGGCAGGCCTGCACGTTGGGTTCGGCGCCGTAAGCCGTCGATGCACCGGAAAAAATCTTGCTGCGCGTTGCGAGCTGGCAATGAATCTCCAGCCCGATGACGACTTCCCAGCCCGCTTTCATGCGCAGGCCTCCGGCACGCGCTCGTGCCAATCCGTCAATTGCTGGTATTGATGGGCACAGGCCAGAAGCCTCTGCTCGGTGAAATGCGCGCCGACCAATTGCAGCCCTACAGGCAGGTGACCGGCAAACCCGCAAGGAATGGACATTCCCGGGATTCCGGCGAGGTTCGCGCCGATGGTGTAGATATCGTTCAGGTACATTGTTATCGGGTCGTCGGTCTTGGCGCCCAGTGCGAACGCGGTGGTCGGCGCGGTCGGCCCGGCAATCACATCGACTTTGGCGAATGCCTTGCGGAAATCCTCACTGATCAACTGCCGCACCTTTTGTGCCTGCAGGTAATAGGCATCGAAGTAACCTGCCGACAACACGTAAGTGCCTGTCATGATGCGACGCTTCACTTCGGCACCGAAGCCCTCACCGCGGCTTCGGCAATACAGGTCCATGAGGTCTCTGGGGTCGGCGGCGCGATGGCCGAAACGCACGCCGTCGAACCGGGACAGGTTGGATGAACATTCGGCCGGGGCAACGACGTAGTAGGTTGGAACCGACAGGTCGAGGTTCGGCAGGTCGACTTCGGTCAGAATCGCGCCCTGCGATTCGAGCACGGCAAGCGCCTCCCTCACCCGCGCAGCACATTCGGCATCGAGCCCCGCATCGAAGTGCTGTCGCACGATGCCGATCTTTAATCCGGTGAGCGGGGCGTCCAGCCCGGCGACGTAGTCCGGTACCGGGTGCTCGACCGAGGTCGAATCCCGCGGGTCGAAACCTGCCATGACGCCGAGCAACAGGGCCGCATCCTCGGCGGTCCGAGTGATGACACCCGCCTGGTCGAGACTGGACGCAAAGGCCACCATGCCGTGGCGCGAAACGCGTCCATAGGTCGGTTTTATGCCCACCGTGCCGGTCAGCGCGGCCGGCTGCCGTATGGACCCGCCGGTGTCCGTGCCGGTTGCCGCCGGCACGATGCGCGCCGCCACTGCGGCGGCCGATCCGCCAGAGGAGCCGCCAGGCGACAATGCCCGGTCCCAGGGATTGTGCACCGGCCCGAAATAGCTCGTTTCGTTCGACGAGCCCATGGCAAATTCATCCATGTTGGTCTTGCCCAACATGATGGCGCCAGCTGCAGCCAAACGTTCCACCACGGTGGCGTCATACGGCGAGACAAAATTTTCCAGCATTCGCGAACCGCAGGTGGTTCGTACACCGCGTGTACAAAAAAGGTCCTTGTGTACGATCGGCAAGCCGAAAAGTCGGCCGCGCCGCGCCGATTTCCGAGCCTTGTCGGCCAAAGCAGCCGCGGCCATGGCGGCGTCGGCGGTCACGCTGATGAACGCGTTCAGCTCCGAGCCGATGGTAGTAACACGCTGCAACAGCTTGGAGATCAGTTCCGTAGACGTGAAATCGCCGCTGGCGATGCCTCGCGCCATCGCGGTCAGGGACAGACCGTGCAGATTCCGCGATTGCCCGCCCATGCCTTACTCGATGACTTTCGGAACCAGGTAGAAACCGTCCCGAACCAGGCCAGCGTTGGCCTGGATGGCATCCCGCTCGTCGCTCTCGGTAACCACGTCGGCCCGCAGGCGCTGTTTCTGTTGCAACGGGTGGGCCATGGGCAGGACATTTCCGGTTGGCGCTGCCTGTAGTTGGTCGACGAAATCAACGATTCGCGACAGTTTGGCAACAACGTCATCGAATTCCTGCTCCGCAAGCTGCAGCCGCGCGAGCATGGCAATGTGCTGTACCTGATCTTTTGTTAGCGACACGAGATTTTCCGGATTGGTGCCCGCCGAGGTGTCGAGCGTGACGTGCGTCAACAATAATACACGCCGTCTTGCTCATTGTCCTGCGCATTGTTAGATTACGTCGTTGATTTTCCTCGGGACTCCACCCCTACATGTTCAAGACAATTCGCGGTTACTTCTCGAACGATCTTTCGATCGATCTCGGGACTGCCAACACGCTCATCTATTCCCGCGGTCACGGTATCGTGCTGAACGAACCCTCGGTGGTTGCCATTCGGGAAGACTCCGGTCGCGGCGGCAGAGTGGTGGAGGCTGTCGGCACCGAAGCCAAGAACATGCTGGGGCGCACGCCGGGCAACATCACTGCGATCCGCCCGCTGAAGGATGGCGTCATTGCCGACTTCACCATTACTGAAAAGATGTTGCAGCACTTCATCCGCAAAGCGCTGGGCACGCGTTATTTTCGCCCGAGCCCGCGGGTTCTGATTTGCGTGCCCTACGGCTCCACCCAGGTGGAACGTCGCGCCATCCGCGAGTCCGCGGAAGGTGCGGGCGCGCGCAAGGTCATGTTGATACCGGAGCCGATGGCCGCTGCGATCGGCGCTGGCATGCCGGTCCACGAAGCACGTGGATCGATGGTGCTCGACATCGGTGGTGGTACCTCGGAAGTTGCAGTCATATCGCTCAACGGCATTGTCTATGCTGCATCGGTGCGAATCGGCGGCGATCGCTTCGACGAAGCCATTACCAATTACGTGCGGCGCAATTACGGCATCCTCATCGGAGAAGCGACTGCAGAACGTATCAAGTTCGAAATTGGATCCGCGTTCCCCGGTCAGGAAGTCCGCGAGTGCTCGGTCAAAGGACGCAATCTTTCCGAAGGCGTGCCGCGCAGCTTCACGCTTAACAGCAACGAAATTCTCGAAGCCCTGCAGGAACCGCTGCAGGGTATCGTCGGCGCAGTCAAGGAAGCCCTGGAACAGACACCGCCGGAACTTGGCTCTGACGTTGCAGACCGCGGTATCGTACTTACTGGCGGCGGCGCTCTGCTACGCGATATCGACAAGCTGTTGATGGAGGAAACCGGCTTGCCGGTTGTTATCGCCGACGATCCTTTGACCTGTGTTGCACGTGGCGGCGGCCGTGTAATTGAACTGATAGACGAGCATGGGCCGTCCGTATTCGGACTGGAATAAAATCCGATCCAGTCCGCCGAGTCTCCGTAAAGGCCGTTATGCGCATACAATACGCTGATGGCCGCCGTCAAATCTGACAACCAGCATCGAGCACCCAACGCCTCGGCTCTTGGTTTTCGATTCCTGTTATTGGCTGGTCTGAGCATACTGCTGCTGGTTATCGACAATCGGGAAAACTACCTCGACGGCGTCCGAAAGGCGATTGGCGCCTCTGTCCACCCGCTGCGCGTCCTTGTCGATGCGCCAATTTCGACATGGCGATGGATTGTCGATACGACCACCAGCCGTAACGAGCTGCGGCTTGAAAACAGCCGACTCCAGGCAGAGCGGCTGCTTACCCAGGCACGATTGCAAAAGTACGCGGCGCTGGAAGCCGAGAACGCACGACTGCGCGCGCTACTCGAAGCAACGCCGCATGGCAGTGAGCGGATTCGTGTCAGCGAAATCATGTCGGTCAGTGCGAATCCCTTCCGACACGTCATCGTGGTCGACAAGGGAAGCCGTGACGGTGTATTCGACGGTCAAGCCATGGTCGATGCCAGCGGTGTCGTTGGCCAGGTTATCGAGGTCGGATTGTTGTCGTCGCAGGGCATTCTCATCAGCGATCCCGATCACGCGCTGCCGGTCGAAGTCAACCGCAACGGATTGCGAACCATTGCTGTCGGCAGCGGGGATTTCGCCAGGCTCGAACTGCCATTCCTTCCTAATAATGCTGACATCAAAGAAGGTGACTTGCTGGTAACGTCCGGTCTCGGTGGCGCATTCCCGGCCGGTTATCCGGTAGCTGTTGTCGATTCCGTGACACGGGTACCGCAGGAGCCCTTCGCCGCGGTAACGGCGAAACCTGCGGCGGCGTTGAACCAGGTGCGTGAAGTGATGCTGATCTGGCCGACCGAACCGAAAAATACTGCGGTCGATGCGACGGTTGATACCGCGGTCGATAACAAGGACGATGCCGCGCGAGACGACGCGCGCGAAATCGCGCCGGCTGCCGCGGAGACCAGCGATGAGTAACGGGCGCAACAACAGACGACTCCCGGTATTGATGTCGATCGTCGCTGCGCTGATGCTGAGCATCGTGCCACTGCCCACGGCTATCGAGCCGTTCCGGCCGGACTGGGTAGCGCTGACACTTATATATTGGGCAATGACACTGCCGCGAAGCTATAGCGTCGGTACGGCGTGGGTGGTCGGCATCATTGTCGATGTCGCGCATGGCACATTACTGGGTCAGCACGCACTGGCCCTGTGTTTTGTCATTTATGTGACCGTAAAATTTCACCTGCAACTGCGAGTTTTTCCGTTGTCGCAAATGACGGCAACCGTGTTCGCCTTGCTTGCTCTCTACCAGTTCCTTCTGTTCTGGATCAACGGTGTTGCCGGGCTGCATACGGAGTCAGTGACGTATTGGGGGCCGGTAATTACGGGTACTCTGATCTGGCCATTGGTCTCGATGTTTTTTTCCGGCATCCGTTATCGGGTGAGGGCCGACAGATGATGCGCCTGATTGCACCAATCAAGGATCACCACTCGGAAAAGCGCATGTTTTTCGGCCGGGTGATTTTTTCTGCAGTCGCGGGAACGCTTCTGCTTGGCGTTGTCATTGCCCGGCTGGTCCAGCTGCAGGTCATCGAGCACGAGGAGTTTGCCGAAAAATCGCAAGGCAACCGCATACGGATAGAAGCCGTGCCGCCCATACGCGGGCTGATATTTGATCGCAAGGGTCGCGTACTCGCGGAAAATCTCCCTGCCTATCAGCTGGAGCTTATTCCGGAACAGGTGCCGGACCTCGACGATACGCTGACCCGACTCGCGCGTCTTGGTTTGATCGAGGAGTCCGATATCGGCCGCATCCGCGACCTGAGCAGGAGTGGTCCGCGATTCAAACCGGTAACTTTGCGATTTCGACTGACCGACGACGAGATTGCCGAGTTTGCATTGCAGCGGCCACGTTTCCAGGGAGTCGATTTTCAACCACGACTGATTCGCCATTACCCGCACGGAGAAATTGCCGCTCACGCGATCGGCTATGTCGGCGCGATCACCACCGACGATCTCGCCCGACTACCCGTGGCCGAATACGCCGGTACCGCGCACACCGGCAAGTCAGGCGTCGAATTTCGTAACGAAACCCTTCTTCATGGAAACGCCGGGCATCAGCAGGTTGTTACTAATGCTCGGGGCCGCCAGGTTCCTGCCGATCCGCGCGATCTCACGCAGACACTTGCCCCACGTGTACCGGGAGAACCAGGCGACAACATCTATCTGACGCTCGACCTCGACCTGCAAATGGTTGCTGCGCGCGCAATGGCAGGCATGCGCGGTTCAGTGGTTGCCATCGATCCGCAGAATGGCGAGGTGCTGGCGCTGGTCAGTACACCGGCGTTCGATCCGAACCTGTTTGCCATCGGAATGAGTGCAGCTGAATTCAATGCGCTGCAATACGACCTCGATCGACCTTTGTTCAATCGCGCGCTGCGCGGTAGCTATCCCCCCGGTTCGACCATTAAACCAATGCTGTCACTGGCTGCGCTCGAGACCGGGGCAACCAACCTGACTCGCCGCAACTTCTGTCCCGGCTATTACAGTCTGCCCGGCAGCTCGCACCGTTATCGTGACTGGAAACCGGAGGGGCATGGCTCGGTCGACCTGCACGATGCAATCGAACAGTCCTGCGATGTGTACTTTTACAGCATCAGCCGCGATATCGGCATTGACCGGATGCATTTCTATTTGGATCAGTTTGGCCTGGGTCGCCTTACCGGCATCGATCTGGCCGGTGAAAAGGAAGGACTGTTGCCGTCAACGGAGTGGAAACGCGGTGCATTTCAAGCGCGTGCCGACCAGGTCTGGTTTCCAGGTGAAACGGTGATCGCGTCGATCGGCCAGGGGTACATGCTGGCGACACCGCTGCAGCTTGCCAATGCGGTCGCAGCAATGGCGACTCGCGGCCGGCGCTTCGAACCCCACATAGTCTCAGCCGTTGAAAACGCAATGACCGGGGAGCGCACGTCGATTGAGCCGACGCCGCTCGAGCCGGTCAAAATTGATAACGAGTTTTACTGGGAGAGCGTCGTCGAAGGCATGCACGACGTCATGCAGGGAGACGCCGGTACCGCCAGGGCGGTTGGACGAGGCGCGCCTTACAGCATGGCCGGAAAGAGCGGCACGGCGCAGGTCTTTTCTGTCGCACAGGACGAAGAGTACGACGCGGAAACGGTCGAGGAACGATTGCGCGATCACGCGCTCTTCATTGCTTTCGCACCGCTGGAGGAACCAAAGATCGCGGTCGCAGTGGTGATCGAAAACGGTGCCAGTGGCAGTCGGATCGCAGCACCGATTGCGCGGGCGGTCATGGATCAGCATCTTGGGTATGGCTCCAATGCGCTTCAGTGACACGCGAGGTCTTTTCGAACGCAACGCGGCTCCACTGACCGACGTTGCACGCGTCATGCGGAATCTCAACCTCGACGGGCCGCTGCTCGGAGGCTTGCTGCTTATTTGCGGATTCGGGCTGGTCGTTCTGTACAGTGCCGTCGGCGCGGACGTGGACCTGTGGTTGCAGCAGTGCATCCGGCTTTGCATCGCGCTTGGCGCGCTATTCGTTGTTGCCCAGTTGCCACCGGATTTCATGCGGCGCTGGACGCCGTGGGGCTACCTCACCGGACTGATCCTGCTGATACTCGTGCTGGTGCTCGGCGAAATCGGCCAGGGTGCGCAGCGCTGGTTGGATGTCGGTATTCGATTCCAGCCCTCGGAGATCATGAAGCTGGCGGTACCGATGATGGTTGCCTGGTACCTGCACGACCGCCAGATTCCACCGAAATTCGGGCAGCTGCTGCTGGTACTGCTGATGATTCTCGTGCCGACGGCGCTCATTGCCAGCCAGCCTGACCTGGGTACTGCTGTCCTGATAGCTGCAGCCGGCATCCTGGTCGTATTCCTTGCCGGCATGCCGGTGCGGCTGATTGTCCTGTTGATCCTGCTGGCGATACCCGGCGCATACACTCTCTGGAACTTCTTCATGCACGACTACCAGAAGCAACGTATCCTGACCCTGCTGAACCCGGATACGGATCCGCTGGGTGCCGGCTACAACATCATCCAGTCCAAGATCGCGCTCGGCTCGGGCGGATTGTTCGGCAAAGGCTGGACCAACGGAAGCCAGGCACAACTCGAGTTTTTGCCGGAACGCAGCACCGATTTCATCTTCGCTGTGATGGGCGAAGAACTCGGCCTGCTCGGCCTGCTCAGTCTGATCGGCCTCTATATGTTTGTTGTGGGACGTGGCCTGTACATCGCCGCGCAGGCCAGGGACACATTCACGCGATTGGTCGCAGGCAGTATCAGCCTGACATTTTTTGTGTACGTGTTTGTAAATACCGCCATGGTGACCGGGCTTGTTCCGGTCGTCGGCATTCCCTTACCGCTGGTCAGCTATGGCGGTACGTCCATGGTGACCATCATGGCGGGTTTCGGTATTCTCATGTCCATTCACACTCACCGTAAGTTATTGCCGCATTGAAAAGATTCAGCCTGCCAATCCAAGCGATATTGTTATTCGTGCCGGTTCCGGCCGCATTCGCAGTCGACGTTGAACGAGACGATGTGCGGCAATTCATCGACACCATGGTCGCGGAACACGACTACGACCGGGCCACGCTGGTTGCGGCCCTTGGCGAAGCCACTTCGCAGCCGAAAATCCTCGATGCCATAAGCCGGCCGGCCGAGAAAACCAAAACCTGGCAGGAATACCGCGCGATCTTCCTCACCGATCAACGCATCAGCGCCGGTGCGGAATTCTGGCGTGAGAACGAGGCAGCGCTGAACCGGATCAGCGCGGAGACCGGCGTGCCCTGTGAAATCCTGGTTGGCATTATCGGCGTCGAAACCTATTTTGGGCGTATTACCGGGAATTACCGGGTAATCGATGCGTTGACGACTCTCGCGTTCGACTACCCGCCGCGCTCGGCATTTTTTCGCAAGGAGCTGGAACACTTCCTCCTGCTGGTGCGGGATGAGGGCATGGATGTCACCGCAGCAACCGGATCCTACGCTGGCGCCATGGGTAGACCACAGTTCATGCCGTCCAGCTATCGCGCTTATGCGGTCGATTCCAGCACGGACGGCAAGCGCGACATCTGGACAAACTGGGACGACGTGATTGGCAGCGTCGCCAACTATTTCGTTGCCCATGGCTGGAAATCGAACGATCAGGTTGTCGCAGAGGCCACGCTGTCAAAGCCGTGGAAGGGCAAACCGCCAAAAAACATTCTGACGCCGGAGGAAACCGTCAAGTCGCTGAGCAGCAAAGGCGTGATGTTCGTAACCGCATTGCCCGGGAATCAAAAGTCCCAGCTGATCCGCCTCGACGGTGTGGACGGTGATGAGTATTGGGTCGGCTTCCATAACTTTTTCGTCATCACACGCTACAATCGCAGTGTCATGTACGCACTTGTCGCACATCAGCTGGGCCAGCAAATTGCGCTGGAGGTGATCGGTGACCACCCATAGCCCTGGTCGGGTCGGCATTTGCCTGGCCCTCGTCGTGCTCGGTGCAAGCGCTTGCGCGAATCGTCCGGCCGGTGACGGCGCCGCCCGCAGCGGTTCTGCTACTCCGCCTGACATGCCCGGCAACGCTATCCCGCGCGAGGAACCGCGTAGCCGCTACGGCAATCCACCGGTCTACGAGGTATACGGCGTGCGTTATCGCGTCTTGCCCTCCAGCTACGGTTACCAGGAGCGCGGTGTTGCGTCCTGGTACGGTGATAAATTTCATGGCCGTGCCACATCCAGTCAGGAACCGTATGACATGCACGCAATGACAGCAGCTCACAAGACACTGCCATTGCCAACCTACGTTGAAGTGCGGAACCTGCGAAACAACAGATCGGTCATCGTTCGTGTCAATGATCGCGGACCGTTTGTCGACAATCGCATCATCGACCTGTCGTACTCGGCGGCGAAGGAACTCGACCTGATCCGGGATGGCACCGGGCTGGTCGAAGTGACAGCCATCAGCTTCGATCCCCAGCCGGCGCCCGACCAGACCTTGCGTGCCGAATCATCGCGTTCCACTGCAACGGGTGCGGTCGCACCAGCCGGCCAGACACGCGAAGCCGCAATTTTCGTGCAGGTTGGTGCATTTGGTGATCCAGACAACGCGCGTCGACGTTTTTCCGAGCTGCGTGACAGGGGCGTCGCCAAGGCATTTGTCGTGGAGGACACGAGTCGATCACCGGCACTGTACCGGGTTCGCATCGGGCCGATTGCCGACGTCGAACAATACGATGCGCTGGTAGTACAGCTGCGGAACATGGGCATTACCGAATCCCACCTGGTTACCGACTAGTTTCCGTCAGCACGGTTTGTCAGCGCGGTTCGGTGAACCGGCACATTTCCAGCCGGAGACGCTACAATACGCGCCTCGCCATCGCACCGTCTTTGGGCTCATGCTTTACAGAAATCGCATATTACTGTTTTCATTCGTTATTCTTCTGATTCCGGCGCTGGTGTTTGCCTCCGGACCACCTGTTCCACCGCCCGTACCACCGGTGATCGGCGCCAAAAGTTACCTGCTGATTGACAGCGACACCGGACAGGAACTCGCATCGCTGGCAGCAGATACGCGGCTTGCTCCGGCCAGCCTCACCAAACTCATGACCGCCTACGCGATCTTTCGCGCGCTCGCTGAGAATCAGGTCAGCCTCGACGAGCAGGTCACCATCAGTGAGAACGCATGGCGCACCCCGGGCTCCAGAATGTTCATCGAGGTCGGCACGCGAGTGTCGGTGCAGGACTTGTTGCGCGGCATGATCGTGCAGTCGGGCAATGATGCCAGTGTCGCGCTTGCAGAACACGTTGCCGGCACCGAGTTGGTATTTGCCGAAGTGATGAATCGCTATGCCACAGCACTTGGCATGCGCTCCAGCCATTTCATGAATGCAACCGGCCTGCCGCACAAGGACCATTATTCGACGGCACGGGATCTCGCGCAGGTAGCCCGGGCAATCGTGCGCGAATTTCCTGAGTATTACCGCTGGTATTCGGACAAGGAATTCGAATACAACAAGATCATGCAGCCGAATCGCAATGCCTTGCTGTGGCGCGATTCGAGCGTCGATGGCATGAAAACAGGATTCACTGACGACGCCGGGTATTGCCTGATTTCTTCCGCGAAGCGCGATGGCATGCGAATCATTTCCGTAGTGCTCGGAACAGCGAGTGCAAAGTCCCGAACGGATGGCAGCCAGGCCCTGCTCAATTACGGATTCCGTTTCTTTGAAACCCGCTTGCTGTTCAAGGCTGGCGAGACGGTCACTCAAGCCAGGGTGTGGAAGGCAGCCAGCGAATTCACAGATCTCGGTCTTGCCAAGGACTTGTACATCACAGTGCCACGCGGCAGTTACGACTCGGTGGAATCCGTGCTCACCATTCCTGCTGTCGTGCTTGCGCCGGTGGCGCAAGGACAGCCAGTGGCGGAGCTGCAGGTGAGCCTGAACGGCAGCCAGCTGCTCACAGAGCCGCTGCAGGCCCTGCAGGAGAATCCGAGTGGCTCACTGTGGCAGAGAACGCGCGACGGCCTGAAACTCTGGTTCGACTGAACGCATCGGGCATCGCCATATGAACGAGAACACAGGAAACGAGAGCTTGCTCGAATTTCCCTGCCGGTTTCCGATCAAGATGATGGGGCGCCCTGATAGCGACTTTCGCGACAACGCGTTGCGCATCATTGAACGGCACGCCGGCAGTATCGGCAGCGCTGACATTCGTACCGTGCCGAGCAGCGCGGGCAACTTCGTGTCGATCACAGTCACTATCGACGCCACCAGCCAGATGCAACTTGATGCAATCTATCGCGAGCTCAGCGCGAATACTGCTGTTCTGGTGGCGCTGTGAGCAAAGCTGCTGCCGCTGCCGACACCTCGCCGGCCGTTATTGTTCGGGAGCTGGGACTACAGGATTACGAACCGCTGTGGCGCGCCATGCAACGATTCACCGATGAGCGCGCGGCTCTGACCCCCGACGAAATCTGGTTCACCGAACATCCGCCGGTTTTCACACTCGGCATGAATGCCAGTACCGAACATCTGCTCGCGCCGGGCGATATTCCGGTCGTGCAGATCGATCGCGGCGGACAGGTGACCTATCACGGTCCGGGACAACTGATGATTTATCCGCTGATCGATCTGCGGCGTTCCGCGCTCGGCGTGCGCGACCTGGTGACGGCGCTGGAGCAGTCGGCAATCGCCACCGCCGCGGACTATGGCTTGCGCGCAAACAGTCGCGCCGATGCACCCGGTGTGTACGTCGCCGGAATGAAGATCGCAAGCGTTGGCTTGCGGGTGCGCCGCGGCGCCAGCTTCCACGGCATGGCCTTCAACGTCGCTATGGACCTGGAGCCATTTTCCCGAATTAATCCCTGCGGATTCAGTGACTTACAGGTAACCGACCTCGGCGGCCTCGGAGTGACGGCGAGTCTTGCCGAAGTGCGTGAGCGGATGTCCTTGCACTTGCAGCGTCATCTGTGGGGGGATTCCCCCGACCGAAGCGACTGATTGAGATCGGCGAGTCTCGCCGGTGTTCCGACGTCTTCCCACACCCCGGCATGCAGGCTGCCGGACAATTGCTGCCTGTCGGCGGCACGGCGCAA
>JAHKKM010000198.1 GCA_020027645.1 Pseudomonadota bacterium | reverse complement strand
GGCCTCCGAGCTTCCGGGAATTCGCGACCGTGTTTCCGAATTTCTTTCTGGCATGCAACGTGACTATCCGGACCGCCGCCTGCGCGTCATGTCGCCGCTCGCGGAAGGTGCTGATCGGCTGGTGGCAGAGGTCGCTCTTGACCTCGGCATCGACCTGATCGTGGCGATACCCATGCCAAAATCACTATATGTTGCCGACTTTGTCACCGCGGAATCACAGCAACAATTCGAGACGCTTTGCCGGCGTGCGACAGAGACTTATGAGCTGCCCATTGCAACCGGAAATACTTTCGCAGGAATTTCCCGGGCCGGCCCGGAACGCAGCCGGCAGTATGCGCAGCTCGGCGTTTTTCTGTGCGCCCATTGTCACATCCTGCTCGCAGTCTGGGACGGCAAACTGACCGGCGATCTTGGCGGGACTGGCCAAGTTGTGAAGTTTCATCATGACGACATCATGCCCGGTTACACGCCCAAGACCCTGGCAACGCAGCAAATGCTGGTCGACGATGAGAGCGATCTCGTCTATCACATCGTTTGCTCGCGAAACCGGCCTGATGGCGCGCCGCGTGACGGCCTGACTCCGCTCGACTGGTACTGGTTCACCAAGGACCAGCACAAGCCTCGCAGTCGCGAATTGCCGAAACAGCACCAGCTTATCTTTGAGCGCAGCAGCGAATTCAGTCGCGAGGCAGTGGAGCATGCGCAGGAGATCGAAGCCGGGAAGTACCCTTTGTATAAGACCGAGCAGGCAAGCCAGCTTCCGCCCGGCGTCGCCGATATCAATTTTCTTTTCTGCATTGCGGACTGGCTCGCCATCCGCTACCAGAAAAAAGTCCTGCTGGCATTGCGTGCGACGCATTTGATGGCATTCCTCATGGGCCTGATGTTCATCCTGTATTCCGATGTGCAGACATGGTCGTGGTACATGTTCGCGTTCCTGCTATTTTTCCTGGTATCCGCCGGCGTTCAGCATATGGCCCGAAAGCATGGCTGGCATCGCAAGTACCTGGACTACCGCACTCTTGCCGAAGGCCTCAGAGTGCAGTTCTATTGGGCGGTTGCCGGCATCAGGAACGAGAGCGAGTCAAAATTCACGCACGATAACTTCCTGCAGACCCAGGATCCGGAACTTGGCTGGATTCGAAACGTGATGCGTGTGGCCGGCACGCGTTGCGATGTCAGTACTGGCGCGAATGCGGCCGGCCTGGATTTCGTCCTGCACGAATGGATTGGCGATGCGAACAGCGGTCAGCTCGGTTACTTCGCCGCAAAGTCGGCAGACCGGATCAGGCGAAATCGCGTTACCGAGCGACTCGGAGGGTTGAGCCTACTGACCAGCATTGCCGTCGTGCTGCTGTTCGTAACTTTCGGATCCGTGCTCGCGGTCTCGTGGAAAAATCCGCTCATGGCATTCATGGGCACCATGTTGCTGATCTATGCCATACGCCAGGGCTACGCTTATGCAACAGCCGAGAAAGAACTGATCAAGCAATACGAGTTCATGTTGCGCCTGTTTCAGAATGCGCGGCGCCGTCTGGACCATACGGATGATCCGACCGAACAACGTCAGATACTGCAGGCCCTCGGTGGCTCCGCTCTGGACGAGCACGCCGAATGGATACTCATGCACCGCGACCGCACGATCGAGAAAGGCGAAATCTGGCGCATGAGCAGTTAGTTCCGGGCCCACAGATCTTTGCGGTCGCGCGCGACTATTCGGCGACCGCGAACTTCTCCAGCAGCCGCGCAAACTGCGCGGGCCGGTAACGTTCATCGTCCTGAAGCGCATCGCCGAGCGCATCGATTTCTGCTTGCAGCTCATCATCTCGTAATTCGAATACGAGCATTTGCACCGCCATGAAAGCCTGCTCGGCGCTTTCGTAGTCGAGGAAGTTTCCTGCGGCGCCAAAATCGAGAATCTCTGCAAGGATTTGCCGTTCACGATCGCGGAATCGTCCTTCGGACAAGTCTCCCTGCAATCGACGCAGTTCGGCATCGAGTTCCGTCGCTGCCGCCTGGATGGCCGCAGCACTTCGACTGCCGGCCAAATGCAATCGTGTCACCGATGACGCAACGGCATCGGCGTTATCCGCATCCAGCGCACGTGCCAGCACCACGATCATGACAAAACTGCTGTCGTTGATGAACGGCACTCCAGGACCTGCCCCGCCGTGTCGCGGCAAGCTGCGCCACTGCACGGTCTTCATGGAGCGATGACAGGCATGACAATCGTAGAGTCCCAGCTCCGGAAACAATGCATCGCCGGAAAACGCCGGTCCCATGATCAATGCGAGGCGATGACGCCCATCTGCGATAAGTCCGGCACCCCAGGTATAACTGTGCCCGGGCGCCGACTTCCGTTCACCGTAGTCAGCATCGACCCGGTAATGCGGCTGGCGGCCCGCCGTGCGCCAAAGTTCGGTGAAGGTATCGAGTTCGAATGCGAGCCGCGGATGACCTGCAGCCATGATCCGGTGCGTGGCAAATTTGTCGCGCGTGCCCAGATGGCAGGACAGGCAAAGAGCGGCGCGCGCCTGTACCTGATCGGTCGGATACAGTCCTGCGGCAACATTGTCGGCGTGGGTGACTGCCGGAACATTGTGATGCGTCGCCAGCCAGTTTTGTGCACCGCCATGGCAGGCTTCGCAGGAGACGCCATCGGAGATCTGGAATCGCTCGCCACGCTGCTTTGACGATACGTTGTCGGCATGACAATCAAGACACAAGTCCGCTGTGCGCGCATCTTCGATCCCAAGGCGCCGCGCGATAGCGGCGGATTCCTCCGTACCGAGCGCAAGATATGCCTGCGAATGCGGGTCGTTCTGCGTCCAGGTAACGTACTCGTTCTGGAACACGCCGGACCCCTCACGCGGCACGGCCGACCCGTGACATTGCGAAGCGGCGCAGCTCGCAACACCTTCGTGAACATAGGCATCCTTTTCCGGCAGGGCCTGCGCCATTAGCGCGGCAGGCAGCAAAGCAATCATCAAAGATATGGTGACAGTAACCTTATCTATAGCCGAAATTTTGGAAGATTTGGTGACAGTAACCTTATCTAATGGGGCGATCTCGGTTCTGGTCAATATTTCAGCTATAGATAAGGTTACTGTCACCAAATCTTCGGCCACCATATCTTCTGTCAGCTTATTCATCTTGCACATACCAGGGATTTCCTTGTGCATCGAGATACAGCCTCTGCATCTCTTCGCGATTCAGAGGACGAGCACCCTTGCGGCCAAACACCGCGATCTGTCCGCCGGTTTCGTCGACGCCGCGATCCCGGTCGAGGCCTTTCGACAGGGACAGTGCGGCGCTGGAAGTGGGATAGAACGCAATCAGCTCCGGATGAGGTTGCGGGCTGAAGCCGTAAAAATTCGGTTGCGATTCCGGTGACATCAATTGCAATACCTTGATTCCGCCTTCGCCGTCCGCAACGTAGGCAAACAGCGATGCATTCGTGCTGCCGACGATCACATCGCGGGCATCGCGAATTGTGCCTCCGGCGTCAAAAAACTCGACCAATCGCGGTGCCGGTGGCTTCCACACGTCGACGATGGCGAGACCCTGCGCGCCGGCAGCAACGTATGCATAACTGCGTGCCACGTAGATGCGCTGTGCATCGTCCATTCGTACCAGCGCACCGTCGACCAAAGCCGGCTTGTCCGGGTGAGTCACATCGATGACCTTCAGTCCGTCTGCGTCGGTGACGAACAGGAACCGGAACTGCAATGCAGAAGCACGCCCATCGACGAGCGGCACTACTGCGGCCAGTTGCGGCTCGAGCGGCCGATCGACGTCGACCACGACGAGGCCGCGATCGGCCATGACATAGACGTAGTGTCCGCCGATGGTCAGGTGGCTTGCGCCATCGAGGATCCCGTCCGGATTCCAGCTGACTGCCCGTTCAAGGAAATTATTCTCCAGGTCTCCGTCGGCAAAGGTATTCACATCGGTCAGGATCAGGCCCTCGACGCGATCGGTGAGCAAAGCGTAGTTATAGATCGGGTGAAACGGCTGCTCCAGGTTATCGATGCGCATCAGGTCGCCTTCGTTTCGCGGCGGATGGATCGGCTGGTTGGTCGGCAACGCAACGCAACTGGCATCGGCAGATTTCAGGCCCGGATCGTGGCCCAGTTTCGAAAACGGCGCATCGACGATGCGCTGGCTGAATCCCTTGTTTGCGACATTCGCCACATCGTAAACACGGAGTCCTTTATCGCCTTCCGCGCTATACAGGTATTCGCCGCGTAGCTGCACGCAATTCGCCGTTCCCGAACGATGTGACTGCGCCGAAGTGAGCTGCCGCTGTCCGTCCACATGCCTGCGGTAGTTATCGGGGTACGCGTAGCGATGCAAGTAGCTGCCTATCACCGCCTGGGGCTCGTCCCATTCCGTGACCTGGGCTGCAAGAACTGCGTCCTCGAGCCCCGCCCAGACGTTGAAGCCGACGAAGTTGACGAAATTGGTACCGAGCAGCAGCAGTTGCGCCATCACCGCGTTGTTGCCGCCGTTCCCGGTCAGATGGCAATTGTTGCAGGTCTTGGTCTCGGTCTTCCTCACGGTGTGCGGAAAATGCGGGTTCATGGCCTGCGAGCTGTAGCCGCTCGCCGATACCGGGGGCTGCTGGATGT
>JAHKKM010000050.1 GCA_020027645.1 Pseudomonadota bacterium | reverse complement strand
ATTTCTTCGAACTCGCGATAGCCAACTCCTGCACGAAGCAAGGCTCTTGCGAGCGGTCGAAGTGCGGTCAAAAGTGCATTAAGTATTTGAGTTTGGATAGTGTCTTTCATGGTCGCGCAATATAGGAGCGCGAAAAAAATCGGTCAAACAAATAAGGCACTTGGGAAAAATGGCCCAAGTCTCGTCTGAGAATTGTCCTGAAAACCATTGTTATTTATGGGCGAAACGGCGAGTTTTAGAGATTGATTTTATTGGGAAATATTGATCCCAAATTCCCAAACATTGCTTAATTATTGATCAGCAAGCAGTTTTTTCAGGCCCTCTTCGTCAACTGTCTTGACTCCGAGCTTTTGCGCTTTTGTCAGCTTCGAACCAGCTTTGTCACCAAAAACGACGAAATCAGTCTTTTGGGAAACACTTCCGGTCACTTTGCCACCGGCCGCCTGAATCAGGTCCTTCGCTTCATCACGGGTCATGCCGGCAAGGGTGCCGGTCAGAACAAAAACCTTTCCCGTGAGCGGGCCATCAGCCACAGGGGCTTGAGATTCACGTTCGACCCAGGTTACGCCGGCATCGATCAGCCCTCGAATCACGGCTTTGTTGTGCTTCTCTTCAAAAAATGCATGCACGCGAGCCGCGACTACCGGGCCTACATCGCTTACCGCCTGAAGGGCCTCTTCGTCTGCAGCGACCAGCGCGTCGAGGTTCCCGAAATGACTTGCCAGGGCGCTCGCCGTGGCCTCCCCAACCTCGCGAACTCCTAGTGCGTAGAGGAAGCGAGAGAAGGTTGTTGCCTTGCTCCGCTCTATAGACTTCAACAGTTTCTCGGCTGATTTCTGCCCCATGCGCTCCAAGGTCACCAGCTCGTCGACGGACAAGTGGTACAAGTCAGCAGGTGTTTTGACGCGATCGACTGCCACAAGTTGTTCGATGAGTTTTCCGCCCAGACCGTCAATGTCCATCGCGCGCCTGGAGGCGAAATGCTTGAGCGCTTCGGCGCGTTGCGCCGGACAGAACAGGCCTCCTGTGCACCGCGCCACTGCTTCCTCATCGATAAACAGCACCGCAGAGCCGCAAATCGGACATTTTTTTGGAGCTTTGACAATTCTGGCGCCTTTAACCCGGCGTTCCAGCAACACTGCCACAACTTCGGGAATTACATCGCCGGCCCGGCGGACAATCACTGTATCCCCGATACGTACGTCCTTGCGATGCAGCTCGTGCATATTGTGCAGAGTCGCGTTACTCACAGTAACACCGCCGACAAAGACCGGTTCCAGTCGGGCAACGGGAGTGACCGCTCCGGTACGGCCTACCTGGAACTCAATGTCTCGAATGACTGTCAGCTCCTCCTGGGCGGGGAACTTGTGAGCAATTGCCCAACGGGGCGCACGTGAAACGAAGCCAAGTTGTGCCTGGTAGTCGAGGCGGTCGACCTTGTATACGACACCATCGATGTCATAGGCCAACAAATCGCGCCGCGCACCCATAGCCCGGTAAAACTCGAGGCAACCCTCGACGCCTTCGACGACCCGGCGTTCTGGACAAACCTTGAATCCCCAGTCCTGCAGGCGATCGAGCACCTGACTTTGGCGCTTCGGCAGTTGGCCGCCATCCACCTGACCGACGGCATAAAGGTAGATATCGAGCGGTCGTTCGGCCGTCAGGCGCGGATCCAGTTGCCGCAGGCTGCCGGCGGCCGCGTTGCGCGGGTTGACGAAAGTCTTTTCGCCTTTCGCCCTGGCAATCTCATTGAACTCCTGAAAACCGGCTCGCGGCATGAAGACCTCTCCACGAACCTCAAGCGTTCTTGGAAACCCTTTCCCGAGCAGGCTTAACGGTACAGCCTCAATCGTCCGCACGTTGTGCGTGATGTCTTCCCCTCGTGTGCCGTCACCTCGCGTGGCGCCACGAACAAGCTGTCCATTTTCGTACAGCAGGCTGACAGCAGCGCCGTCGAGTTTTGGTTCAGCCGCGTAAGAAATGGCAGAGCCAGGATCGACATCGAGCCGGTCGACCACCCTGCGATTGAAATTGCGCAATTCCTCTTCGCTGAAAGCATTCTCCAGCGACAGCATAGGCATCTTGTGAGCAACCGAACCGAATGCCTTGACCGGCTGAGCACCCACCCGCTGCGTCGGCGAATCGGGTGTAACAATCTCAGGGTTATCTCGCTCGAGAGCCTCGAGCTCGCGAACCAGCCGATCATATTCGATATCGGGCAGCTCCGGATCATCAAGAACGTGATATCGATAGTTGTGGTAGCGAATCTGCTCTCGCAGCGATTCGGCACGTTTACGAGTCGTCGCAGAAGCGGTCATAGGCCGTCAGTCGATCACCGCGATCAGGCAACCGAGATCTCATGCTCGAACTGGATAACTTCTTCCCGGAGGTAGCGTTCACGCTGGATACTCAAGGTACTGCCCGACTCGTCGAGCAGATCAGCGTCAAGCGATAGTGACAAGGCGCGAGCCGCCGTGATCATCAGATCGAATGCTTTCGCACCCTCCATTGGGCCAGGCAACACCATGAACAAACTGATACCGGGGATCCGTTGTTCCTTCAGATTCACCAGATCGAAACTGCCAGGTTCGACAAGGCTTGCTGCACAAAAAACCGACTTCGTTTCGTCAATTCCATCCAAACGATGAAAAATACCAAACTTGCCGTGCCGCATGCCGATTCCACGAAGGCTCAGTGCGAGCTCGTCGCCAGCAAATGTCGCATGATGCTTGGCTACGATTCTCAAGGTAACAATTTTCTGCGGTCCTGGATCGTCGTCGGCCTCGACGTCCGGATCAGAAACTTTGTCGCTGGACGCGTCGGCCGCAAGCAGTGGTTCGATCTTGGACCTTAGTATCTTGATTGCCGAGTTTGACGGATTGGCTGAGCCATGACTCCGGCGACTGTACAGGTAGACGGCAATGACGATCAGCAGCCCGAAGAGCAACAGCAACCAACGCAGACCATCCATTAGTATTCTCTGGTGCTCTCAAGTTAACTGGCCGCCATTTTGACTGCCTCGTCGAGGTCAACAGCGACAAACCTCGACACACCGGGTTCCTGCATGGTAACTCCGGTCAGCTGCCGCGCCATCTCCATGGTTACCTTGTTGTGCGTTATGAAGACGAACTGCACCTTACCCGACATTTCCTTCACGATATCGCAGAAACGACCAACATTGTTATCGTCCAAAGGCGCGTCAACCTCGTCGAGCAAGCAGAATGGCGCAGGGTTCAGCTCAAATATTGCGAAAACCAGGGCAACCGCGGTTAACGCTTTTTCGCCTCCTGACAACAGATGAATTGTGCTGTTTCTCTTGCCTGGCGGTCTTGCCATGACGGTAACGCCTGCGGTCAGTAAATCGTCGCCGGTCATTTCCAGGTACGCATGGCCGCCACCGAAGAGCTTCGGGAACAGCCGCTTGAAACCGCTATCTATATTAGTAAAGGTTTCACGGAATCGAGTGCGCGTTTCACGATCAATCTTTCGAATTGCGCCTTCCAGGGTAGTCAGCGCGTCATTCAGGTCGGCAAGTTGTAAATCCAGATATGCTTTCCGTTCTGACTGTTCCTTGAATTCGTCTATCGCAGCAAGATTAATCGGTCCAAGTCGCTCGATTCGGGCTCGTGCCCGCTCGAGCTTCTCTTCCCAGCCGGTGATACTTGCCTCAGCATCCAGGGACAGGACAAGTGCGTCCACTTCGAATCCGGTCTTGTCGAACTGTTCGATCAGCCCTTCACGGCGTACTCGAATTTCCTGAACCACCATTTTCGCTTCGCCGACTTCTGTCCGCGCACTTTCAGCGGTCTGATCAAGTTGCATGCGCTTCTGATCAAACTCACGCAATTCGCTTTCGACAGCCTCCACCTTACGGCGTGAAGCACCGAGTTCCGCTTCGACCCCGATGCGGACCTGCAACTGTTGCTCGAGAAGAAGCTTATTCTTTGCGAGTGGATCTTCACTTTGAGCAAGTTGCTGCGAGATGTCCTGCTCGCGATTCCTGAAAAGCCGTCGCTGCGACTCCATGCGCTGCAGACTTTGTGCAGCGGATTCTTTGCTCGTTCGTCTGCTCTCGAACTGTATCGCCATGTTCTGTGCTATCTGGCGATCCTCGTCGGCTTGCGCCCTGACGCGTTGCAGATCGGCTCGCAGTTCCTCCCGACGCGCTTCAAGGACTTCACGATGTTTTGCGAGATCGGCTAGACTTGAGACCGCCTGTTCATACTGCGATTTCGAGGACCGAATCTGCTCCTCGGCAGCGACTTGCTCACGTTCGATCTCCCCACTTTCATCGGCTACTGCTGCGCGCCGGGCGTTCGCCTGATCGAATTGATAACGGGCCGCGTCCAGCGTGGATTTGGTTTCCGCATACTCCTTCGAGAGCGCTGCCGAATCTCGTTGAAGTGCTTCGCGCCTTTCCTCGAGCTGCATCAGCCGGGTACGACCATCCTGAGCGAGTTTGCGAGCACTGTCGGCGCGTGCCTGGAGTTCACGAATCTCGCCCTTAAGGCGTCGAATTTCGTGTTCGCGTCCAAGAATGCCTGCATGCGCGTCCTTGTCCCGCCTGACTCGAAGCCAATTCTTGCTCAGCCAGATGCCATCCTGAGTAACCACGGACCCGGCATCGCCGACCCTTTCACGAATGGCCAATGCTTTAGGCAGCGTGTCCGCGACTCTAACGTCCCCCAGGATTTCGAAGACCGCCGCTGGAGCCTTGGTCACCTTGCTCGCCAGTGTCGCTGACCCTGCCTCGCCCGATTCGGTCGCAAACCCCTCCGCTAGCAAGATTGCCGTGCCATCCTTCAGTTCGGCGAGCTGTGCTGCAGCGCTGGCTACATCGGTGACGCAAATTGCCTGCAGGTATTCGCCCAGTACCGTTTCGACGGCCCGCTCCCAACCCGCCTCCACCTCAAGTGTCTGCGCAACACGGCTTGTGCCATCAATGGCACAGGCCTCGAGCCAGCTTTGAATGCTTTCGTCGCTCTGGCCCAAAGCTGCCATTTGCACTGCTTCCAGCGACGCAAGCCGCGACTGCGAAACCTGCAGGACATTGCGACGCTCGTCGACAAGCCGCGTTAATTTCTGGTCCTGCTCACGCAGCTTTTGAATTTTCTCGCTGATGTCGGCGAGATGCCGGTCGAATTCGTCACGAGCGTGCCGCTTTTGCTGTTCCTGGACTCCCAATTTTTCGAACGTTGCTTTCAACTCGCTGATGTTTGCAAGTGGTTCTGCTTCATCCAGCTTTCGTCGCCGATCCGCCAGGCTGCGAATGCGTGACTCGATCTGCTCTGTTCGAGTCTGCTCGACGCTGCGGATCTGCGACAATTCGTTCGATTTCAGCGAGTACTCGTCCCACTGCTTCTGCCAGTCGACCAACGCATGCTCGGCGCGCTGCAACGATTCAACTGATCGACGCTCTGTGGCCCTGGCCTGTTCCAGGCCAGGAACGAGCTCACTCAGCGACAAGTCGAGCTGTGCAATTTCGCTTTGATCCTTATTAATGTGCTCGGCTATTTCACGCGCGCCCTGAATTGCCTGCTCCAGATCGAGCTTTTGCCGTTCGCGTATTTCGCGGGAATGTTCGATAGCTTGCTCGAGTCTCGCAATTTCCGAACCGGACCTGTAGAAACGAGCCTGGATCTGATTGAACTCATCCGCCGCATCTGTTTGGCGGACCCGCGCATCTTCAATTCGAGCCTCGACCTTTCTCTGCTCGGCAATGGTTGCCTGCAGCGCCTTTTCCTTCGCATTGAAGATCGAAGTCGACGCAAGGGAACGTTCATCGAGGTCACGCATACGCAACACCAGCAACTCCGCAGCGGTTCGACGCTCCTCTTCTTTGAGCCTGCCGTACCGTTCTGCCGTCTTTGCCTGCCGATCGAGGTGCTTGATCTGCTTTTCGACTTCTTCGAGAAGATCCTTCAGCCGATCAAGATTCTCGCGTGTGTGTGTTATTCGATTGGATGTCTCGCGGCGCCGTTCCTTGTACTTGGAAATGCCAGCGGCTTCCTCAATGAAAGTGCGCATTTCCTCCGGCTTGGCTTCGATGATCCGGGAGATCATGCCTTGTTCTATAATCGAATAACTGCGCGGCCCCAGGCCCGTGCCTAGGAATACCCCTGTGATGTCCTTTCGACGACAACGGGTACCGTTCAGAAAATAATTCGATATGCCGTCACGTGACACTTCCCTGCGGATCGACAATTCCGCGTATTTTGCATACTGCCCCTCAAGCGTCGTCTCGGAATTATCGAACAGGAGTTCAACTGACGCGGCGCCAATGGGTTTCCTGGAACTCGATCCGTTGAAAATAACGTCCGTGATCGAGTCTCCGCGCAGTCGACTTGCGGAGCTCTCTCCCATTACCCAGCGCACAGCGTCGATGACGTTCGATTTGCCACATCCATTTGGTCCAACAACCCCGACGAGGTTACTGGGAAACGGTATTACTGTGGGGTCTACGAAAGATTTGAAGCCGGCGAGCTTGATCTTGCTTAATCGCATCTGATGGTGGCAGCCAGTAGCCCGTCAAATTTGGCTAGTGTAAAGGAATTCACTCGATAAAACGATTGAAATGGCCAGCGCTGTCGATACTCGTACGAGACCATCTGACAGGCTCAACCGGGCAAGTTCAGAGTGCTTTCAGCGAACCAGTCTGAGCGGCCATTGGCCCGGAAATACAAGCCGGTTGAAATAGGCCAAAAAAGCCTTGTTTTTGGGCTTCCATGTCAGCGCAGTCAATGTATAATTCCGCGTTTTTCTTGGACGGGCAGGAGTGAACAATGGCCGCTAAAAAAGCTGCAAGCAAAAAGCGCGCCGGCGGTGCCGCCTCACGTCAAAAGGCCGCATCACGCATGTCATCGTCCCAGAAGAAATCTGCAGGAAAGAAATCCAAAGTGATTAAGAAAACGTCATCACCAAAAAAATCCCCCAAGAAGGCCGGCAGTCGCAATAAACCGACGGTCGGCAAAAAGCCAGCAAAGAAAAAAGCGGTCCCAACCAAGTCGCGTGCGCAAGCCAGTGTGCGAAGCAAGACTGCCAGCCCGAAGAAGGCCATGAGCACGAAACAACGTGTAGCCGAAAAATCGGCCGGGCGAAAAAATGCGGCACAAATGTCGAATGACCGCAGCTACGCCATTGCGCCAAAAACCGGTGGGCGCGTGGCAACGGCGACCAGGTCACGGTCAAGGGCAGATGTTCTTGCCGGCCCGATCCATGGGATTGAACCGTATGTTGCGAAACGCGGCGAAAACTATATGAGCAAGGAGCAGCTCGCACATTTTGCGGCAATCCTGAATTCATGGAAGCGCGAACTTATGAACGAGGTCGACCGGACTGTGCATCACATGCAGGACGAGGCGGCAAATTTCCCCGATCCCAACGATCGGGCGACGCAGGAATCCGAGTTCG
The DNA here is from genome assembly GCA_020027645.1 of Pseudomonadota bacterium. GTDB lineage: Bacteria > Pseudomonadota > Gammaproteobacteria > Steroidobacterales > Woeseiaceae > JAKEGN01. Next base: position 6,948 of record JAHKKM010000050.1, on the reverse strand, counting down.
GACTTGAACTTCGCACGCGTGACAGGGAGCGGAAGCTGTTACGTAAGATCAATTCTGCAATTGCCAGGATTGAGGATGGCACGTACGGTTATTGCGAGGAAACTGGCGAGGAGATCGGACTGAAACGCCTGGAAGCACGTCCTGTGGCAACCCTGTGTCTCGAAGCTCAGGAACGACGGGAAATGTCGGAGCGCCAGTTCCGCGATCGGGACGATCGATACCGCTAGGAACTTGCATCGCTCCGCCCGAGCAGACGCAATAACAGGACAATCGAGGAACGTGTCAGAAATCGCGCACGGGCGGTATGTCGGCAGGTTCGCGCCCTCACCGACCGGCCCGCTGCACTTTGGCTCCCTGTTGGCCGCATGCGCCAGTTACCTTCAGGCCAGACAAGCCGGTGGACGATGGCTGCTCCGTATCGAAGACATTGACCCGCCACGCGAGCAACCAGGCGCCGCTCGGCTGATTATCGACACACTGGCCACGTTCGGTTTCGAGTGGGATGGGCCCGTGCACTACCAAAGCGCCCGCCTGACACGCCACCGGGAGCTGATTGACCAGTTGGTGCAAGACGGTTATGCCTATCAATGCTCGTGCAGCCGCAGCGACCTCGCACGCACTCGTCGCGGGCCACTCGGCGCGATCTATCCAGGCACCTGCCGCAAGGGCTCCAAAGGCCACCGGGTCGCCATTCGCGCTCTGACTGACCGGCAACCAATTACCTTTCAGGATGGCTTGCAGGGCCAACAGTCCCAATGTCTGGAGGTGGAAACCGGCGATTTCGTCATCCGGCGTCGGGACGGACTCATTGCCTATCATCTCGCGGTTGTCGCTGACGATCACGATCATGGGGTCACCGAAGTCGTTCGCGGCATTGACCTCATGGATTCGACTCCACGGCAAATCCTCCTGCAAAGGCGCCTTGGCTTCGCGACCCCCCGATATTTACATATTCCTGTGATCGTGGATGAGGCGGGGCAGAAGCTCAGCAAGCAGACAGGAGCGCCAGCCCTTCGGTGCGAACGTTGCGGCCCGACCCTGGTTGCTGCCTTGGAGGCACTGGGTCAATCACCGCCAGATGAACTGGCCGAGGCCGACCTTGCCGACATCTGGGCGTGGGCGTTGCGGCGCTGGAACGCAAGTCTGTTGGCGGGCAAAACGTCGATTGCGGGCAATGATTACCCTTTGGCTGCAACGAGAAATGGGCTATCGTAGACGCCATTCCGGCCCAGTGCCCTTGGACGCAACGTTGAAACGCCCGAACCGCTTGTCGCTGACCACGGTGGCGACCTTGGTGGTGCCAGCGGATTGACGATTGAATCGCGGCGGGGCCGCAAAGAGATTGATAAATGAGCACAGCCCGCGTCATCAAAAAGTACCCCAATCGTCGTTTGTACGACACCGAGGAGAGCCGTTACATCACGCTGTCAGACGTCAGGGACCTTGTCATCAGGAAGATCGATTTTGTTGTCCTGGACAAGAAAAGTGGCGACGACATAACGCGATCCATATTGCTGCAGGTTATCAGCGAACAGGAGCAACACGGCGAAGCAATCATGAGCCAGGACTTCCTGTCGCAGGTGATTCGCGCGTACGGTAAGGTCGTGCCCGGCTTTATGGCCAACTACATGGAGCAAAGCCTGAAATTGTTCATGACCCAGCAGCAGAACATCCGCGGCCAGGTTAAACGCGTTGTCGGTGTCGATCCGGTTGGTGCAGTTGCCGATATCGCGCAAAAGAACTTCATGCGCTGGAAGGCCCTGCAAGACGAGGTGCTGCAGCGCCTGATGCGCGGATCCCGGGAACCCGATGAGGACAGCGGCACCGCGGAGGACCGCAAGAAAGCAGGTTAATTTCGCTCTTTTTGCTTGACAGTCCGGGCACAATCCCCTATTTTGTGCAATGCAGCAGGGACACGCTCCCCCGCCCCCTGCTGTGAATGCCTGAAGGAGTTTCTACTCCATGGCGAGCCCCCTGCGTAAGCGGGGGGCTTTTTTTTTCCGGAATACTGAATCCGCACTGGTTGGCCCGCATTACGCACCGCATATTTTCGTTATGAATATCGCACGTCAAAACCGGATCATTTCAAGTGAGTTCCGGCCAGCCGCGTGGCTAAAAAACCGTCACGCACAAACAATCTATCCGTCGCTGCCGATCTCCAGAGCGCCAAGGCCGGCGTTAACGCGACGAACTCTGGAGCTACCTGACGGTGACGTCACTGTCGTGGATTGGCTCGCCGAGTCTCCGGAAATAACCGACAACTCGCCACTCCTCATCGTGCTTCACGGGCTGGAAAGCTCCGCTGAATCGGCTTATGCAAGGCAACTGCTGCAAGCCGCGAAGGACCATGGATGGCACGCCGCCGTGCTTCATTTCCGCGATTGCGGCGATTACCGCAACCGGCTCCCAAGGCGTTACCATGCCGGTGAAACCAACGATCTTCGATACTTTCTGGGCAAGTTGCGCACCGATGGTCAGGCAGGCCCCATCATGGCCGTCGGTTATTCGCTGGGCGGCAACGTTTTGCTTAAGTACCTCGGCGAGGACGGAATGGCTACGCCGTTACATGCCGCCGCTGCGGTCAGCGTGCCGTTAAATCTCCACAAGTGTGCGACCGCTCTTAGTCAAGGATTTTCAAGGGTTTACCAGACACACTTGCTAAGACGCATGAAGAAGTCCGTCAGCCGAAAATTCAATCGGCATACCGCGGCTTTCGACTGGCGGCGGACCATGCGGGCCCGGACATTTGCCGAATTTGATGACGCCGTAACAGCGCCTCTGCACGGCTTCACCGGCAAAGACGAGTACTACGACCGCTGCAGCTCGGTTCAATTCCTCGCTGGTATCGAGCGCCCAACGTTGGTGATCAACTCCCGCGACGATCCTTTCATGACGCCCGACATCATTCCGGCCGAGGATGCCCTGTCGGACTTCGTCACGCTGGAAGTCAGTGACCGAGGCGGTCATGTGGGCTTCATCGACGGTGGCACGCCGTGGCGACCGAGTTACTACCTGCCGCGGCGAATTATTGAGTTTCTGGAGCAGCAGATCCGGGACCCTGTTCCGGATGCCTATGCCTTGCCGGGTATGTAACCAAGGCAACACGGTCGAGCAGTCAATCTGCCACAAAAAAAACGGCGCCGAAAGGCGCCGTTCTGCTTCCGAAACTCGACTGCCGATCAGGCCGCTTCGACTTCCTTCATCGACAGGCGCACTCGACCCTGGCGATCAACCTCCAGCACCTTCACTTGTACGATGTCGCCTTCGGACAATTTGTCGCTGACCTTTTCAACACGCTCGTTGGAGATCTGCGAAATATGCACCAGGCCATCCTTGCCGGGAAGTATCGTAACAAACGCGCCGAAATCCATAAGCCTTGCGACACGGCCCTCATATACGCGCCCGACCTCGACTTCGGCGGTAATCAACTCGATGCGGCGGCGAGCTTCTTTGCCGGATGCGCCATCCACCGATGCAATGCGCACGGTACCATCGTTTTCGATGTCGATCGTGGCACCGGTTTCTTCGGTCATCGCTCGAATGACAGCCCCGCCTTTACCGATGACGTCGCGGATTTTCTCCGGGTCGATCTTGAAAGTAATGATCGTTGGGGCCCACTCGGACATTTCTTTCCGCGGCTCTGCAAGTACCTTAGCCATCTCGTCAAGAATATGCAGTCGCGCAGCCTTTGCCTGATCCAGCGCCTTTTTCATGATCTCCTGGGTAATGCCCTGGATCTTGATATCCATTTGCAGAGCGGTGACGCCGGTTTTCGTGCCTGCGACCTTGAAATCCATGTCGCCGAGATGATCTTCGTCGCCGAGAATATCCGTCAATACGGCAAACTTGTCCGCTTCCTTGACCAGGCCCATGGCAACTCCAGCCACCGGCGCACTGGTCGGCACACCTGCATCCATCAATGCAAGGCTGGTACCGCAAACCGACGCCATCGAACTCGAGCCATTCGACTCTGTGATCTCGGAAACCACACGGATGACATACGGGAATGCATCCAACGTTGGCATGACAGCCTGAATGCCGCGTTTTGCCAGCTTTCCATGGCCGATTTCACGACGTTTCGGCGACCCGACGAAGCCGGTCTCGCCCACGCAGTAGGGTGGGAAATTGTAGTGCAGCATGAACCGCTCTTTACGCTCGCCCTCGATGGCATCAATGATCTGAGCGTCACGCCCAGTGCCGAGGGTCGTAACCACAATGGCCTGGGTCTCGCCACGTGTGAAAATCGCGGAGCCGTGCGCACGGGGCAGCATGCCCACTTCAACCGTGATCGGCCGGACCGTCTTGTGATCGCGTCCGTCAATGCGCGGTGCACCGGCAATCACCCGGTCCCGCACTATGCGTTTCTCGAGCTTGGACAATGCACCCATCACGTGTTCGACCGACCATGCTGTGTTGGCGGCCCCGGCAACGGATGCGGCTGCTGCAGCCTTGGCAGCAGCGACACTCGCCTGCCGATCCAGCTTGTCTGTAATCTTATATGCCGCTGCGAGCCCGTCCTTTGCAACCGCAGCCACTGCAGCGTCAAGAGCTGCATCGGTCGCCGGCACCTGCCATTCCCAGGCAGGCTTGCCAACTTCCCTGGCGAGGTCGTTGATTGCCTTGATGGCCGTCTGCATCTGCTCATGGCCGAACATGACCGCACCGAGCATGACGTCCTCGGCGAGGCACTTCGCTTCCGATTCGACCATCAAAACTGCATCCGCGGTACCGGCGACCACGAGGTCCAGTTCGGACTCGGTCATTTTTGCCATGCCGGGGTTCAGAATGTACTGCCCGTTCTTGTAGCCAACTCTTGCTGCGCCTATCGGGCCGGCAAAAGGCATTCCGGAAATGGCCAGTGCAGCCGAGGCGCCAATGATCGACGGGACGTCCGGGTCGACATCGGGATTCAGCGAGACTACCGTTGCAATGATCTGCACTTCATTCGTAAATCCCTTTGGGAACAGCGGTCGCAATGGCCGGTCGATCAGCCGGGAAACCAGGGTTTCCTTTTCGCTTGGGCGCCCTTCGCGCTTGAAAAAGCCACCGGGGATTTTGCCCGCGGCATAGGTCTTTTCCTGATAGTTGACGGTCAGTGGAAAAAAGTCCCGCCCGGGTTCAGCCTGCTTCCTGCCGACAGCAGTGACAAGAACGACCGTCTCCGCCATGTTGACGAGAACTGCCCCGTCTGCCTGACGCGCAATTGCGCCGGTCTCGATAGTTACCTGGTGTTCGCCATACTGGAACGATTTCTTCGTCGATTTCACTTTGCTACTCGATTAATTAAATTCTGGCGCACGAAGGACCGGTCGATAGCCCGTCTCAGGGCCGACAGTTCCGGTTATTCATTGCCTGGGATGCCGCGTAGAATCTAGCGGCGTAAGCCGAGCTTGTCGATCAGCTCGCGATACCGGTCCTGGTCTTTGCCCTTCAGGTAGTCGAGCAACTTGCGTCGCTTGTTTACCATCTTCAGCAGACCTTGCCGGGAATGATGATCTTTTGAGTGCTTGCCGAAATGCTCGGTCAGCTCTGCAATACGTGCAGACAGCAGTGCAACCTGAACTTCAGGCGAACCGGTGTCGGATTCTCCGCGGGCATAGTCCGCGACTACTTTGCTCTTGCTCTCACTTGTAAGTGACATTTCTAAGAAACTCCAATCGTTCTCTTAATCTTTTGGCCCTTGTTTTTGAGCGCGCTATTCTAGCGTCTCATTCGGCCGGTTAATAGTCCAAAACACATAAAAATCAGGGCTTTTTCGCGTATTTTTCCTTCTGCGGATGGCTCCACTCAGGTACCGATAATCCGGCCCTTGCCCATTACAGAGGGCAAAACCAGCTCGCTCCTAAGGCCGATCAGCGGAATACTCTCTTCGGCGCCAACCAGCCATCTTCCCCCAGCTCACCCACGCCGAGAAAGGTCCGGTCATCACGGTAAACCCGCACCAGTCCAACTGCCGACGGCTGCCCACCAGCATGGCGGACCCGCTGGCCTCCGCTGAACCGTGCCGCATCGTCGTCGCCAAGGCAGGCTTGCGGCCAGTCGGCCAGAGCGCTATCGGCTGGCAGCAGGAATTTGCGCAAGGCCAAGCCATCGCCCTCCGCTGCCTTTTCGGCGGTAACAAGATCGAGCATGTCCTCGGCACGGAATCGGCCTACCGTTTCGCGGTGCAGGCTGGCGGTATGCGCCACAGTTCCGGCTGCTTTGGCGATATCCTCGACCAACGTACGGACATAGGTACCTTTCGAGCAGCTGACGCGGAACACCAGCCGTGAACCGCTGACCTCCAGAAGGTCGATTTCTTTGATTCGTACCGGCCTCGCGTCGCGGTCAACGACCTTTCCTTGTCTCGCAAGCTCGTAGAGTCTTTTGCCGTCTTTTTTCAGCGCCGAATACATTGGCGGCACTTGCATGATTGTTCCGACAAACGTATGCAGCACCTGCTGCCATTCGGAGCGATTCAGCGCCGGGATACTGGCGGTGGCAGTGACCTTGCCCTCCGCATCACCAGTCTCCGTCGCTTCACCGAGCTTGGCGGTGACCCGGTAAGTCTTGTCAGCATCGAGCAAATAGGCGCAGACCTTGGTGGCTTCACCAAAGCAAAGCGGCAACATGCCGGTTGCCGCCGGATCCAGGGCTCCGGTGTGCCCGGCCTTCCTGGCATTGAGCAAGCGCTTGACCTTTTGCAAGGCCTGGTTCGAAGTCAGGCCGGCCGGCTTGTTCAACAGCAGCAAGCCGTCCACCGCCGCGGGAACAGGCCGGCTCTGCGTACCCGTACTCATGCAAGCCTATCCTTCGCTGTTCTGGCGATTGGCCGCGTCGATCAGGCGGCTGATCCGGTCTGCGTGCGCAATGCTGTCGTCGTGCTTGAAGCGCAGTTCGGGGACGTGCCGGATTTTCATCGACTGCCCAAGCTTGCTTCTTAGAAACCCGGAAGCACGCTGCAGACCA
>JAHKKM010000010.1 GCA_020027645.1 Pseudomonadota bacterium | reverse complement strand
GCCGCATCGAGTTTCAGGTCAGCCACTTTGCCGTAGCTGGCCGCTTGCTCGCGTGCATCCTTTTCATTACCTGCCACTGACATCGCGCCGACGGCGGGAGCGGGCGCCTGGGCCGCACTGTTCAGTTGGTCGAAGACCTGCTGGCTGTAGCCGTCCTCGGGTTTCGGGCGTTGATCTGCGCGTTGATCTGCGCGTTGATTCTCGAGTTGCCGTTCGGCTTCGCCTGCAGCCGCCACCACAGTGTCCACGTCAGCATTGGCTCTGCGCCCGGATTCGTGAAGTGCGGCGCTGAAGTCCGCCGGTTCACGTACCAGTCTGTTGTCGGCCAGGACCTGACGAATTTCGTCGGCGAGCGCGCGACGTTGCTCCAGTTCTTCCGGCGGGATACCCAGCTTGTCTACCGCCGCGCCGGCGGACGGCAGAAGCGGAGTGCGGAAGCTGCCATCGGCGTCGACCTGGAAATAGCCAATCACGCCCGGAAGATCCTGGGGTACCGGGTACTCGGACAGCGGCGAACGCTGCAGGAAATTGGCGGAGGGATCGCCGCTGACGACCAGAAAGGAAAAATCGCCAAAACTTCGGGCTTCCGCCACCCGGATGCGTTCACTGAGTTCCGCATCGATGCGCGCTGTCAGTTCCTCGGCCATGCCGCGGTGCTGGTAGAAAGCCTCCCATTTGAGCTGGCCCCAGGCTTGCCAGATAAGGACTGTCGTCGGAACGGCTAGCGTCACGAAAAGCAGCGCGATCAGCAGCCGCAATCGCCGCACATCGAATACCTGGAAAACGCTGCGGGCTGCCATGTCAGTCGCCAGTGACCAGGCGATAGCCGGCGCCGCGTACGGTGAGGAGACGGACCGGCTCTTTCGGGTCAGGCTCGATCTTGCGTCGGAGCTTCGCGATGTGGATGTCGACTGTACGTGTCTCTATGTCGAGGTTTCGTGCGTAACCCCATACTTTTAATAGTAATTCCTCCCGAGGAACGGGTCGGGTCGAGTGCGCCGCGAGATACGTCAGTATGTCGATCTCGCGGCGCGTGAATGTCAACGTTTCTGCTTCTCGCGTGCCCGACAGGTTCTCGGTGTCGACGCTCAGGGAACCGAGGTTCAGGGTCCTTTGCCGCTCCTGGCCCGAAAGGCTGCGCCGCAATACCGCCTCGATCCTCAGCAACAGTTGCTGCACGGAGAATGGCTTGCCCACGTAGTCGTCGGCACCGTGTTTCAAGCCATTGATGATCTCCTCGTCCGAGGTCTTGGCGGTCAGCATGATCACCGGTTGCCGCCGATCATTGTCCCGAATGGCGTTGCAGATTGCGTAACCGTCCATTCCGGGCAGCATGATGTCCAGCAGGATCAGGTCGAACTTGCCACTCAGTGCTTTCTTCAAGCCTTCCGGCCCGGTTGCTGCCTCGTCCACCTCGTAGCCGTGATAAACGAGCACGTCCGCCAAGCCGGTGCGAATGGCCTCCTCGTCTTCCACCACCAGTATGCGGTTTGGTCTTTTCATCGGGGACTTACGTTATCACCAGGCGGCCGCAAGCGCCGCGCGCGAATGTAAATTTTTTGTAAATAACAAACAGCAGGTTTTACCAATATCTGCCTGTGAAGCGCGACCCGGTGTTTCTACGATGTATCCCGTCATCAGGCAACCACGCAGGAGATACATCATGGCACTCATCAATCGCATCTCGCGACTTTTCAAAGCCGATTTTCATGCTGTCCTGGATCGCATCGAGGAGCCCGAACAGCTCCTGAGGCAGGCGATCCGCGAGATGGAGGATGAACTTGCGGCCAGCGAGCAGGCTATCAAGCTGTGCGCGCACGAACAGCAATTACTGCAATCGCGAAAGATCGAGCTGGGCGACAAGCTCGCCGAGTTCGAGCAGGAGCTCGACTTGTGTTTTGCATCGAAAAAGGACGAGCTCGCGCGCGGACTGATCCGCAAGAAGCTCGAAACGCAACGTTTGTTAAAACGCTTGAACGCGGACGAGCAGGCGAACGACAAGTTCCTCGCAGAACAACGCGCCCAGCTCGACGAAAATAGCGCCGCGCTCGAATCGCTGAAGCAGAAGGCCGAGATCTTTGCCAAACGATCGCCGCGCGACAGCAGGAGTGCGTACGGTGACGCACAGTGGCTGGCACAGGAACTGGTCGTCAGTGACAGCGAAATCGAAGTGGCGTTTCTGCGTGAGCAGAACGTAAGGAGGGCGTCATGAACCGTCCCGGTTTCTTCCACGGTGTCGCGGCCGCCGCCGTACTGGGTTTCCTTGCATCGGCCTTCATCGCGGTATTCACGCCGTTTGTCGGCATCGGCGCAGTGACGCGGCTGGTGATCCCGGGCCTCGCGCTCGTTTACATCCTGTATCTGTTCAGCCGCAACGATGAGAGGACCGGCCGGATAACGACCGTGGTGTTATGGAGCGTAATGACGTTTGCGATGTGGTGGCTGGCGCCTCCCTTGCCATTCTATTTGCTCATTCATGCCGGTGTCGTGTGGCTGGTGCGCTCACTGTACTTTTATTCGGGCGTCATTCCTTCGCTCGTGGACATGGCGTTGACCGGCTTGAGCATCGTCACCGCGGTCTGGGCGCTGTCACGCACCGGCAGCGTGTTTCTTGGCACCTGGTGTTACTTCCTGGTGCAGGCGCTTTTTACCGCAATTCCGCAGTCGGTCGGCGCAAAAACCGGGCCTGCTGCTGCGCCGATGGCTAATAACGAGTTCGAGCGCGCACGACGGCAGGCCGACGCCGCGCTGAAGCAACTGATTACGCAGTGACATTTATTACTTACGAGGACGGAATCATGAAAACGAAACTTTTAGGAATTGCACTTTTTACCCTGACGCTCGGCGCGGTGTTGTATTACCCGTCTCTCAGTGCCAGGAATTTGATAGAACAATCCCGAAGTACGATTCGCGCGCCGATCCGAACGCCGCTGATCGCACAGAAGCCGATCGTCGACGTCGTATTCGTGCTCGATACGACCGGTAGCATGTCGGGACTGATCGATGCGGCGAAGGAAAAGATCTGGTCCATTGCGACGACCATGTCCGCGGCACAGCCGACGCCGGAGATTCGCATCGGCCTGGTCGGCTACCGGGATCGCGGCGATACCTATGTAACACGGATCGTCAATCTCTCCAGCGACCTGGATTCGGTATACGCGGCATTGATGGACTTCCAGGCAGACGGCGGTGGTGACGGACCGGAGAGTGTCAACAACGCACTCTACGACGCCGTGCACCAGATGGCCTGGAGTGAGGCGGACCAGGCATACCAGGTGATTTTCCTGGTGGGTGACGCACCACCGCACATGGATTACCAGGGCGAAGTGCAGTACCCGGCGATCCTCGCCTCGGCGGCGGAGAAAGGTATCGTGGTCAACACCATCCAGTGCGGCAACATGACCGAGACCATTCAGCCATGGACGCAGATTGCGAGCCTCGGTCGCGGCAATTATTTCCAGGTGGAGCAAGCCGGCAGCGCAGTGGCTATGACGACCCCCTTCGACGAGGAGATCGCCACCTTGTCAGCCAAACTGGATGAAACCCGACTGTACTACGGCAGTGCCGAGCAGAGGGAAAAGATGTCCGCGAAGGTTGCCGCAACGGAAAAGCTGCACGAGGGTGCGTCGGTGGCATCGCGTGCAGGACGTGGAGCATTCAACTCCGGTGAAGCCGGCAAGGAAAACTTCCTCGGTGAGAACGAGCTGGTTGATGCAGTAGCCAGCGGCACCGTCAGGCTCGAGGAACTGGACAAGGATGCGCTTCCCGAGGCTTTGAAACCGATGGCGCCGGCTGCACAGGTTGCCTACGTCGAGCAACTCGCAACAGAGCGCAAAGAGTTGTCGGCGCGGGTGCGCGAGTTGGCGGATGCCCGCAGCGACTACATGAAAAAGAAAGTGGAAGAAGCGGGCGGTGCACGTGATTCGCTGGATCAGAAGATCTACGACACCGTGAGCCGCCAGGCGGAAGTCGCCGGCCTGGTCTACGAAGACGGTCCGGCTTACTGAGGCAAAATCGGGGTCCAAAATCGGGGTCAGACCACCAAATGCTGGGGATCTGACCCCGATCATTGACCGCGATCATTTGGTGGTCTGACCCCGGTTTCTTATTTGCTGCGGGCGAAGCGGGTGCCGAAGAAATCGCCTTCGTTCCAGTGTGGCCGTTCGGCCGTCGCGGATATCTGGAGTCCGATGCGCACATTGGCACGCGCGAAACGCAGCGCGGAATCCCAGTGCACGGGCCGGGTGTCATCGTCGCTTGGCCGGTGATAATGGGTCGCGAGGTGTTCGCGAAACGCCGCTTCGCCATCGATGGCCGGATCCTGCGAGGTGAATCCCGGCACCAGGTACACCGCAGGAACACCTTGACGTACAAACGAGTACTGATCGCTGCGAATGAAAATCACTTCCTCCGGAATCGGATCGGGCGTCAGCAGGAATTCCTCTGTCGCAATCGCCGGCGCAATCAGGGATTCGAGCGAGGAGTGCTCGGCGCCGAAAGCAATGATGTCGGCCAGCGGATACAGGAACAGCGGCATGTCGAGATTGATATTGGCGATCAATGCTTCTGTCGGCACGGTCGGATAGTGTGCAAAATAGTCGGAGCCGAGCAGCCCGCGTTCTTCGCCGGTCACCGCAACAAACAGGATGGAACGCGCCGGTCGCTCCGGCATGGCGGCAAACGCACGCGCTGCCTCGAGCATCAGGGCCACACCCATCGCATTGTCGTAGTAGCCATTGTAAATATCGTCGCCATCGACCGGCGTGCCGACACCGACGTGATCGAGATGCGCCGAATACACGATGTATTCACCCGCCAGTACCGGATCACTGCCGCGGAGTAGCCCCACCACGTTGGCGCTGGTGGCCTCCTCGTGGCTGGCTTGCTGGCTCAAAGTGACTTTGACACCGAGTGCCGTTGACATCGGGCGTCCGGCGTCGGCGGCGTCGAGCGCCTCCTCGAAGGTGATCGGCGATCCGGCGAACAGTTCGGTGGCTGTTGGTACGTTGAACGTCGAGTTACCCTCGATTTGCGGGTAGTAGTCGGCCAGCTCGCCGGAGAGGTTGATCCAGGACATGCCAGGCTGCACGCCCGCGTTCAGTGTCAGCACCTCCCAGGGATAGCGCTTCTGATCGACCCGTGAGCGCAGGCCGATATAGCCGACCGCGCCGCGGCGGACCATCTCGTCTGCCTTGGTCCGGCCGGAAGAGTAGAAAGCCCGCTCGTTGTGCGGAAACGCAGCCGGGGCGCCGCCGAACAGGGCTACTATCTTGCCCTTGACGTCGATGCCCTCGTAGTCCGAATAGTTCACGTCGGGTGCGTGCACGCCGAAGCCGACGAACACGACATCGGCGGTTACGGTTGATTCGGATCTTGCGGCATCGCCAGACATCACAAAGTCATCCTTCCAGCCGAGTTCCGCGTCGCCATCGTCCTTGTGCAAGGTGACCGACACGCGCTCGAGGTCGAGCCGATTCGCGCTCAGCGGCACATTCTGAAACCAGCCATCCTCGCCGGCCGGTTCGAGTCCTAGCGCCGCAAACTGGTCAGCCACATAGGCCGCCGCCTCGTCATAGGCGGGGGTGCCGGTCATCCGGCCCTTGCGGGCGTCACTTGCCAGGTAATCGAGGTGAGCTTTCAAGGTATCCGTGGTCACGGTCGCGAGCGCAGCCTCTTCGTCGTTGCCTCCGGCCTCGATTGCGGCCAGCGTAGCGGAATCGTCCGCATCCCGGCCACAGGCGACCATCGCGCTGGCCAGGACCAGTATCAAACAGGGCAGGGTATTGCGGAGCATGAAAATATCCGTCAACAAAAAACGAAACGGATCATAGCATCGTGCTTTGCGCGCTGGCTGCGCTGCCTTACACTATGCCGCCGCCGATGCAGCGGCCTCAAGTGTTCCGGGTCTTCGATATCAAAATCTTCTAAGGGGGCGCTATGAACGGTTCCGTATCCATTCATCCGGCCGTCGACAACGGCATTATGCCGGCACGTGTCGGATTTCAGGGTGGCACACTCGTTTGCCTTTGCAGGACGGACCCGGTAGAAATCACGGTTGGCAGCCAGTCGGCGCACAACCACGTTTGCGGTTGCACCCGATGCTGGAAACCAGCCGGTGCGAGGTTTTCGCAGGTCGCAGTCGTGTCACGGGCCAAGGTCAAGGTCAGTGCCAACCGCAAGAAACTGAAAGTTGTCGATGAAAGCGCGGTCATCAAGCGCCATGCGTGCAAGGATTGCGGTGTGCATATGGTCGGGCGCATCGAGAACAAGCAGCATCCGTTCTTCGGCCTGGACTTCATTCACACCGAAAGGTCGCCGCAGGCCGGTTGGTCGCCGCCGGAGTTCGCCGCTTTCGTGTCCTCTATTATCGAGTCCGGCGAGAAACCGGAAAACATGGCTGCCATCCGCGCGCGCCTGAAGGAAATCGGCCTTGAACCCTACGACTGCCTGTCACCGCCATTGATGGATGCAATTGCAACCCACATGGCCAAAGCCGCCAGCAAGGTGAAGCGGACCGGCAAGAAGAAGGGAAAGAAAAAGAAGAAGGCAAAGCGCTAGGCAAGCTGTCAAAGTCATTCTCACTACTGCTCCGGCTCAAAGGAAGAACAAATGGGTATTTCCGTATACGATCAGGTTATTGCACCACTCTCAAAGATGCTGAAGAACCTCGACGCCGTGGTAGGCAAGTCCGAGGCGTACGCGGCTGAGCACAACATCGAAGGGGCGACCTTGATACAGGCCAGGTTGTTCCCCAACATGTTGCCGTTCGTCTTTCAGATCCGGATCGCGACCGACACGGCCAAGGGCGCCGCGGCAAGATTGTCAGGAAGCACCGTGCCGAAGTGGCCCGACGACGAAGTAACGTTTGCCGATGTACACGCGCGAATTCGTAAAGCAATCGACTACCTCGCCACGTTCAAGCCAGCACAGTTCGAAGGCGCAGAAAAACGCAATATCGAATTGAAACTGGGTCCGCGTGAAGTGAAATTCACCGGGACCGCATATATCACCGACTTCGTGATCCCGAATTTTTACTTTCACGTAACAACGGCGTACGCCATCCTGCGGCATAACGGCGTGGACGTCGGCAAGAAAGACTATCTGGGCGATACAGCTTAAGGAACGTCAATCGATTCGCGACTGAGGCGCCACTGGCTGTCGATACTGTTCGACAGCCAGGTCCAGCCCCTGTTGCCATTGCCCTGGGATTTCTCCTATGCATGAGCGCAACCTGAACCGACGGCGATTGCTGGCTACTGTTCTTGCAGGCGGGGTCGTGCCGTTTGCCCCGGGTTGCAGCGAAGCTTCGGAGCGCGATGCGGAGTGCGATGCGGACCTGCAAAATGCCCTGCTTTGGGCGGTGGCCTGGAAGCAGTCCGCAGCGGAGTACGGTGCTCTGTGCTACCAGGCATACAATGTTGCGCGGATGCAGCTCGACACTGCGCTGGCAACACCGCATGGCAAGCCGCTGGCCGTGATTGCCGACATGGACGACACGATCTTGCATGCTGCCAGCTACTGGGGACACCTGGTTTCAATGAACCGGGATTTTTTCGACGATGCAATCTGGGATGCGTGGATTCCGAAAAACCTGGTCACGGCCGTCCCAGGATCCATCGAGTTCTTCCGCTATTGCGAGGCGAACAGGGTCGAGACCTTTTACGTCACCAGCCGCGACCAGGGCGAGCGCAGTTTCGAACTGGCCCTCGGACACCTTCAGCACCTGGCTTTCCCCTATGCCGACCCTCAGCACCTGACGGTATTTCGCGATTCCTCCGACAAGTCACCGGCACGGGACAAGCTCGCAGCATCGCACGATATAGCGCTACTGATTGGCGACAACTTGAACGACTACAAACGCGATTACTACGTGACCGACATCGACCAGCGCATGGCGCTGATGGAACGGGACAGGGATGACTTCGGACGAAAGTTCATCGTATTGCCGAACCCTACCGACGGTCACTGGGTGAGAGCCATTTTTGGTGAGTCCGAACCGGCGCCGACGGAAGAGAATCGGAGGAAGCTGAAGGCAGCTGCCACACGCAATGCATGGGATGGTCGCTAGTTGTGATTCACCCGGCAAAGACTGCGGCGGAAGAGACACGTGACGGTGTCATCTGTGCGTTGCTTGCTTACCTCATGTGGGGCGTGCTGCCGGTCTATCTCAAACTGGTGGGCACGGTCGCGCCACTCGAGGTACTCGCTCATCGTGTAATCTGGGCCGTGCCCTTCGGTGCCGTCATCATCATGGCGCGACGGCAGGGCGCCGATGTCTGGCGGGCCATGACCTCGCCGAGAATGTTGGCGTTGCTCACGATTTCAGCCGTGATGATTGCCTTGAACTGGCTGATATACATCGTGGCGGTGCAACGCGGGCAGATCTTCCAGGCGAGTCTCGGCTATTACATCAACCCACTGATGTATGTCGTCGTCGGGGTGGTTTTCCTTGGTGAGCGGTTGCGCCGCTTTCAACTGGTTGCAGTGATACTGGCGACGACAGGCGTCACGATACTCACATTCATCGGCGGAGAAATTCCCTGGATCGCGCTATCGCTGGCGGTGCTTTTTACAATCTACGGGGTCATCCGCAAACGGGTCGCGATCGGGGGAATGTCGGGATTGTTTGTCGAAACGCTGGTGCTGTTTCCGTTGGCACTGGTGTACTGGCTCTGGCTGATGAACACCGGAATGTCGGATTTCTCGCCCGACAAACCGTTATTCTCGTTTCTGCTGGTGCTTGCCGGACCGATCACGGTTCTGCCGTTACTGCTTTTTGTGCTGGCAGCCAGGCGCTTGCCGTTTTCACTGATCGGCTTTTTGCAGTTCATCGCTCCAACGCTGCAGTTCCTGATGGGACTGTTGTACGGCGAAGTCCTGACAACGGCACACGTGCTGTGTTTCGGGCTGATCTGGATTGCGGTGGGGTTTTTTGTCCTGGACGCCTGGCGCGCCGCTCCGCAGACAGCGTAAGTGAGACGCAGGGCGTAACGGTATTTTCCATTCCGCCGTTTAAAGGCCCGAGTTCGACTCGGCAATCTGTCGCGCTTTTTGCGCCTGCTCCAGTTTCTCGGCGCGGTCTGCCATGTAGTTCTCGAAAATCTGCCGCAGCGTCAGCAGGAAAGCGATCACAAGAAACAGGGTCACCAGCATGCCCCAGAGTAAGAATGTATCGTTATCCATGGTGTCTACTTTCTCTGGCACAACAGCTTGAAATAGATGCCGAAGCACAGCAGTGCCGGGACCCACATCGCGGCAAACATGCCCTGCTCATGGTTGCCGGTGAACCACAGGTAAACGCCAAGGATGAATGCAATGGCGCAGGCTATGAGGATAAGAATGTCAGCTTTGCTTGGCATTGCAGCAGACCTCTGGGAAATCAGTCCTGAGTATTGGCGAAGCCGCGAAGCATGTCGAGGGCCTGGGGCTTGAGCGGGTATCGCTGCGGCCGGCGACTCGATTCGCAGGGAGTCATCTAATGCAGTGGCTTGTCCAGAAACGGTTCCGGCGCTCGTCTAGGTGGCAGCGGGCTGAGTGATGGCAACGGAGGCCGCCATGCTTCGAGCCAGCTGACTATCGGCGCGAACTGTTGAATATCATCCCGCACCTTGTGCATCGGCATTTCGTAGATGCCGATGCCATTGCCGGCGGCGTAGACGAAATTCTGGCTGTCCCGAATGCTGGCGATCAGCGGGATCTGCAGGCTGGTGAGAAAGCGCATCAGCTGGATCAGGCTTTTCGTGTTCTTGCGCGTGCGGGTGGCGACAACTCCCAGCTGCCGGTTGCGCCGGTCAATTCTCGTCACCAGCAAAAGCTCTGCGATGAAACGCGCGGCATAGCGAATGTCGATGGCAGAAGGCATAACCGGAATAATGATGTTGCTGGCATCGTAAGTCAGATCGAACAGGTCCGGGTTTTCGATCGCCGCCGGAGTATCGATGATCAGGCGGCTCGTTTCCTGAGGTACCCTGAGATGCCAACTCGGCACCGCCTGCATGGTCTTCTTGTGTGCGCAGATGCCGTGCACTGCCGCAAGAGAGCGGTGACGCCGTTCGATCCAGCGCATGCTGTAACCCTGCGGATCGCAGTCCAGCAGCGCTGGTGAGGAACCCTTGATGGCGAAATAACTTGCGATGTTGGTCGCAAGCGTGGTTTTGCCACAGCCGCCCTTCGGATTCAGCACAACGATTTTTTGCAGATCGTTGCGATTGGTGGACGTCAGCATGCTCATTCCCGGCCAACCCCTGGCGCGATGATTCGCGCCGTGATTCGCGGGAATCATACGCCCTGCCAGCGCAGGCGGCGAGATAGACCGGCGTAATTAGGGTGACAGTAACCTTAATTCCCTGGCTGATCCATTGACGTAGAATTGAATTCTGCGGAAATAAGGTTACTGTCACGCTATGGACACCAAGAAAACGCTGGCACCGGAAACCAACGCGGCCCAGGCCCTGCACTTCATTGACAGCGCCACTGGCGCGATCGTCCCGCCGATCCAGCCGTCGACCACTTTTGCCCGGGGTAAGGATTACGCGCTGATATCGCCAGCGCACAGCTACGGGCGTGACCACAATCCAACCTATCTGCCCGCCGAGCAGCTGCTGGCGTCACTGGAAGGCGCCGAGTCTGCCCTGCTTTTTTCATCCGGGATGGCGGCTGCCATGGCCATCGTCCAGTCGCTGCAGCCCGGCGATCACATCGTAGCGCCGAAGGTCATGTACTGGGGTCTGCGCAACTGGCTGGTGCAATTTTGTGCGAACTGGGGTCTGGCTGTGGACCTGTTTGATTTGGCGGATGCCACTGCGCTCTCGCGTGCGGTGAAACCCGGCAAGACCCGCTTGATCTGGATCGAAACGCCGTGCAATCCCACCTGGGACGTGGTCGATATTGCGGCGGCGGCACAGGTGGCGCGCGATGCCAAGGCCAAACTCGTGGTCGACTCGACGATCGCCACGCCGGTACTGACCCGACCGATCGAGCTCGGTGCGGATATCGTCATGCACTCGGCCACCAAGTACCTGAACGGGCACGGCGACGTCGTAGCAGGTGTGCTGGCAACTGCAAGAAACGACTCGTTCTGGGAACGTATCGCGGAAGTGCGGTCGCACGGCGGCGCGATCGCCGGCTCATTCGAGGCCTGGCTGTTGCAGCGAGGCATGCGCACGCTTTTCCTGCGGGTACGCCAGTCCAGCGCTTCGGCAATGACCATTGCCCGGCACTTCGAAGCTCATCCGAAGCTTGCCGCGGTGCTCTATCCCGGCCTGAAAGCTCATGCGGGACACGACATTGCGAAACGTCAGATGCAGGGCGGATTCGGCGGGATGCTGTCGCTGCGCGTGAAAGGCGGGGAGTCGGCGGCTCGTGACGTGGCGACCAAATGCCGGGTGTTCATCCCGGCGACCTCGCTCGGTGGCGTCGAAAGCCTGATCGAGCACCGCTATTCAATCGAGGGGGCGTCGAGCCCGATACCCAAAGACCTGCTGCGTCTCTCGATAGGCATCGAGCACGTCGATGACCTCATCGCGGACCTGCAACAGGCACTGGCCTGAGTCAGTCGTCGGCGGCCGAAAAATCCTCACCGGCCTCGTGGCTGGCAAACACATGGGTTGTGCCGTCGGTTCCAACGGCGATGGTGTCGAATGACTGAGGTTGCGGATGTTCCATGCCCGGCGATCCGCGCGGCATTCCCGCAACGGACAGTCCCTTGATGTTTTGTGGCTTGAGGCGCAGCAGCGCGAGTATGTCTTTTGCCGGCACATGACCTTCGATGAAATACCCGTCTACCTGCGCCGTATGGCAGGACTGCAGCGATGCCGGAATACCAATCTGTTCTTTGAGATCGTAGAGTCCCGGATTCTCGGAAACCTCGACCGTGAAACCGTGTTCCCGCAGGTGATCGGCCCAGGCTTCGCAACAGCCGCAGCCCGGATTCTTCTGTACAAGGACTTGCGGTGCCGCTTCAGCAGCATCCCTGCCGGTGGTTTCCTCTTCAGCATTCGCAGAAGCAAGAACCATTGCAAGGGTCGGCACAACCAACAGTCTTATGGCGTTCATTCAGTCACAGCCTCGAATTCATACAGTGCCTTGAGTACAGGCGACATCGGTTCGCCGTATCGACCGAACCAGTCCTGGTAGAGCCGCAGTATCCTCGCTCCCCGGTACACGTTGGCCAGTGCGCGGTCGGTCACCAGGCGGAATTGCGTGTCCCCGAGTGGCAGCATCAGTGCATAGGGTTCGAGCGAGAACACGTCACGGGTAATCGCGAACTTGGCGCGGTCGGTGCTGCGGAAGACCTGGCCAATCAACATGGCCCGATCGGATGCGTAGCCGTCAACCTTGCCTGCCGACAAAAGCTCGATGCCCTCGTCGTGGGTCTCGATGATCCTGAGGGTGATCTTGAAGTCATTATTAGTAATGAACTTGCGCAACGCCGTTTCGGTGGTCGTATGCTTGATGACCGCGACGGTCTTTCCCGACAGCTCTTCGATGGAATTGATCGGATGGCTCTTCAACGACAATACGGCGGCGCCGGTAATGAAAGTCATCAAGCTGAAATCGACCCGCGCGCGGCGCGACAGCGTTACCGTGGTCGTACCGCATTCGATATCGATAGTGTGCGACTCGATGGCTTTCATGCGGTCTTCTGGCGAAATCAGCGGCACGTAGCGAATATCGATGCTCTCACGTCCAACGGCTTCCTTTACCGCCGTGGCCACATGTTGACAAAGGGCTATGGAGAAACCCGTCGGCTTGCCATCCTCACCGTCAAAGGCCATTGGCGGCGCATCCGGCACGTAACCAATAGTGAAAATGCCCGAGTCCGCCACTCGCTTGAGCGCGCCATCGAGTGCCTGCGCCTGAACAGCCGGGGAGTAAGCCGCAATGCAAGCCAGGGACAGCAGCAAGCAGGCGAGATTATGGCCAGGTTGTCGGCTCATCGACGTATCCTCATTGCTTTTTTAGCCGGGGGTATTTCCATGGGGATCATGGCTCACATCCAGCGGATCGCGGTACGCTAGTCTGGCAACGCAGCCGATGCTTGTCCAGTCGGCAGCCGTTATCGCTACCGGGTCTATATGCTCAGCAAAGCCAGGAATCTGTCGAAATCGCGACTGATGTCGGCGCGCCAGTGCCTGAAACGACTCTGGCTCGAAGTGCACAAGCCCGAGCTGGCAGTTTTTTCGTCGGCAACGCGCGCGGCGTTTTCAGCCGGCCATGCGATCGGAGAAGTCGCGAGAACAATCTACGATGCACCCGGATCCGTGCTGATTCCCTATGAGGGCGGGCTGGAGCACGCGATCCGCAAGACCACGCGATTATTGAATGAAGGTGCACAGTTCCCGGTTTTCGAGGCAACGCTTGCTTTCGGTGGAGTCCTTGTTCGCATCGATGTGCTGCTCCCCGACGGCCACAACTGGCACATCATCGAAGTAAAGTCATCAACTTCAGTGAAGGACGAACACCTTTTCGATACGGCTGTGCAGAGCTGGGTATTTCGCGGTTTGGGCTACACGGCCGACCAGGTCCTGCTGGCCCACGTCGACAACCAGTTTGTCTATCCCGGTGGTGAGAATTACCTGGGCTTGCTGCGCGAGGTCGATATCGGTGACGACGTGGTTCGGCTCAACCCGGAAGTAGCATCGCTGGTCAGGATGGCGCGCGATACCGTCGCCGGTGGCGAGCCGGAAATCGGCGTAGGCAAACAGTGCAATACGCCATACGACTGCCCGTTCATCGGCTATTGTTGGCCCAAAGACGAATTTCCGGTTCAAACCCTGCCAAGAGTCTCGAAGGGCACTGCAGGCGAATGGATCAGGCTCGGCATTACCGACCTCAGGCAGGTGCCGGAGCGGCAGTTAACGGATCGCCAGCAATGGGTGCAACGGGTCACCCGGTCCGGGACCGCCGAACTTCTTCCTGGTGCAAAGGCCTTTGCTGACTCGCTCGGCTACCCGCGTTATTACCTGGATTTCGAGACGATTGCTCCGGCAATTCCACGCTGGGCGAACACCCGTCCGTACGAAGTCTTGCCATTCCAGTGGTCCTGTCATTACGAAGCGTCGGCAGGCGAAGTGCAGCATGCTGAATTTCTTGATCTCAGCGGCGAGCCGCCGATGCGCCGGGTGGCCGAGTCGCTGATTCGTGTGCTGGGCAAGAATGGCGTCGTATTAATGTATTCCAGCTATGAGCGGGTGGTCATCGATCGCCTGTTACATCGCTTCCCGGACCTCGCCCCCGCGCTGAGCGCGATCATCGAACGCCTGGTCGATCTGAGGCGCGTGACCGAAGACCACTACTACCACCCGGCGATGGCCGGGTCCTGGTCGCTGAAGTCGGTGCTGCCCACTATAACTGCGGATTCAGGGTATACAGATTTAGAAGGAATTCAGGAAGGTACAGAAGCTTCTGAAGGTTATCTAGAGGCTATCGATCCGGCTACGACGGAACAACGCAAGGCGGAACTGAAACAGCAGCTGCTCGAGTACTGCCGCTTCGATACCGACGCCATGCACCGGCTGCTCGGCTACTTTGCCGGCGGCGGACCCGGTAGCGCCGGGCTCACGGGTGGCCGACGGAATGAGTAGCAGCAGGCCCGACCGGACATCCATCTGCAGCGAGGCGATATTGCTACACGGCGGCGAAATTGCGCACTATATCGCGCGCCGGGCGAGCACGGTTCCGGCCTTACTAACGGGGGCTCAGGTATGTATCGAAAGCTGCTGATGGCCGGTGCATTGCTGGCATGCCTTTCGGCGCTTGCCGGCGATGGCGTTGCCGACGGTCCTGATTCACCGCAATTTCACGATGATTACTACGAGGGATTCGCCCAGGGCGTTTACTACGGACTGCTGCTGCGCGGTGAAGACTACGCCGTTGCCTGGTGCATGAAATCCGACCTCGGGTACGAGGCAAAATCGCTCGGTGCGGGTGGTGATTTCCAGAAAAAAATCGAAGGTCTGCTGGCGCGCTGTCGCGAAAATTCCAGCGGAGCCGGGGAGGCGCAATGAACTGCGGCCGCCTCGCAAACCGAGTGCAAGGTGAGAGGCACCATGCCGCGCGCCATTGATGCGTGGAACCGGCTGAAGGGACATGCCACCGGCCGCTGGCTGTTTTCGCGCATTGTTTGCTGGCGTGCACCGTATTTTGCATCCATCCGGCCGCTGTTTGTGCAGCTCGGCGAAGGAACGGTGCAAGTGCACATGCGAAAACGGCGCCGTGTCACCAACCATATTGGCACCGTGCACGCAATCGCCATGGCAAACCTTTGCGAAGTAGCCGCCGGTACCATGATGGAGGCACTGCTCGATACGAACATGCGCTGGATTCCTCGCGGCATGACCATCCGTTACCTGGCCAAGGCCAACGCCAGCGTCGTCGCGAAAGCCGTCATGCCGGAGGTGATCCCGGGCATAGCGCAGGACGCCATCGTCAAGGTGCAGGTGTTCGACGGCCAAGGCGTGGAAGTTGTGCAGGCTGGGATAACGATGTACCTGTCACCCAGATCGACCAGTCGCTAAATTTCCGGAATTGAGACCTGCTTTGGCGTCAGTCATACAGGCCATCGCTAGAGTACGCCCATTAATACGGTATGCGAGGCATACAGGAATGAAACCGGAAGTCATTGTCTCCGACGCCGAACTGCCGATGGAGGTGTTGCACGCGATCGAGAAGGGCCGAAAGATCGAGGCGATCAAGATCCTGCGTGAGCGTACTGGTATCGGCCTCGCCAATGCAAAAGTGCTGGTCGAACGCGCTGCGCGCCAGTTCACGGAAAAGAATCCGCGGCCGGAACTGACGGAATCCGGCAGCGGCACGCCACGCCTGTTGATGTCACTGTTACTGGCGCTACTGATTTTCGCCGTCTATCGCCATTTGACTGCCGCCTGAGGTATCCGCGAAGACACTTGCACCCTGCAGTCCCGATACTCTGAGCAGCCGACCTGCTCCCGACCCACCCATTCCGCGGTATGATGTCGGCGTAAATCAACTGGCTGAAACGAGGATCGACGATGACCCACGGATCACAACCGCGCGACCATGCACCCGGCGATGCCATGGACGATGACACGGACGATGGCACGGGCGATGTTCATAACAGCAATTCTCTGGAGCAGAACGTCAAATCCAAAGCAACCTGGCTGCGCTTTTTCTTCATCCTGGTGTTCGTCTTCCTGTACGCCATTTCGCGAATGGTGCTGTTTGCTGTCGTCCTGCTGCAGTTTTTCTGGCTGTTGTTCAACGGCACCATCAACGAAGCCCTGCGGGCCCTGGGCCAATCGCTTGCCAGTTACACCTACCAGATCGTCCGGTTTCTTACGTTCAATACCAACGTACGTCCGTTTCCGTTCGACACGCCGTGGCCGCCGTCGGCGGCAATCGAGGATTCGGCCGAAGGCGCGGATAAGAACGACTGAAGAATTTGCAGTGTGCGCCGTGAGAGGTCGCGCATCAGCGGCCGGCCAGTGCAAGTAGCATGCGATGCCAGTGTTCCAGGGCACCGTAGAATTCCCGCACTTCAACCCGTTCGTTCAAGCCGTGCGAAAATTCGTCTTCCGCGCGGAAAAATAATCCGGAAACCCCGTAAGTCGGCATACCGGCGATGCGTGTCTCCTTGCCATCGGTGCCATACGCTGCCATGTAGGGAACGACTGGAATGCCCGGATAGCGTGCGCTCACTGATTTCGTTACTGCACTCAGCACTTCCTCATTCAGTTCCGATGCCGGGCCGGCACGCGGTTCATCCAGCGTCGTGATTTCCAGTGCCGCGTTCTGCGCGGCCACCCGCAGCTTATCTCTCACATCGTCTGGAGACACGCCGGGAAAAATCCTGCAATTGACCGTTGCGGTTGCTGATTGCGGCAGTGCGTTCTCTGCATGGCCTGCCGCCAACATCGTTGCCACACAAGTCGTCCGAATCAGGCCAATCGTCGACGGGTCGCGGCTGATCACGTCGATTGCTTCCTGGTCCTGCGGGTCCCTGGCAAAACGGCGCATGGCGGCACCGGCTTCTCCTGTGGTTATCGGTGCCATGACCTCGAAATACGCGCGCGTGATCTCGTTGGTCTGCACCGGAAACTGGTATGCCTCGATATTCCGCAGCACGGCGGCGAGTTCATAGATTGCATTGTCCTTTCGCGGCATCGAGCTGTGACCGCCTGGATTGCGGATAGTCAGTGCGAAACTGGCGTAGGTTTTTTCGGCCGCTTGCAAGTAATAGGCTTTTGCGTGGTGATCGATGTCCAGCAGGCCGCTGCCGCCATCGGAATTGAGGACATACTCGGCATCCGTCAATTCGCGGTGCGTGGTCACCAGGTCACGAATGGTCAGCATGTTGGTTTCTTCGTCGCCGGTGAAAGCGATGACGAGATCGCGGGTCGGCGTAAAACTCTCGGCTTTCAATCGCAAGAACGTGGTAGTGAGTTCAGTTACACCCAACTTGTTGTCGAGTGTGCCACGGCCAAAGAAGTAACCGTCCTCCTCGACGAGCGTGTACGGGTCCCGTTCCCAGTCCTCGGGCAGCGCATCGACGATATCCATGTGCGCAAGCAGCAGGATCGGCTTGCGTCCGGAGGAATTATCGCCGCGGTACTGAACCACCAACGATGCGGTTTCTTCGCCCGTGGGCAGGATGAACGGTAGTACGTGCACGTCTTCCTTGTCGAAGCCGCCGGCCAGGAAGCGTTCCGCCAGGTATGCAGCGACCTCTGGGACTTTTCCATGCCCCGCCGCTGAGCGGATCGCAATAATGTCACGGAAAATCTCCAATGCCTGCTGCTGGTAGTCCGCGGTGTAAAACGAGCTTTGATTCTGCGCGGCTGCCGGCAATGCGCTCACGGCTAGAAAGACGGATGCGATAATCAGCTTCAGCATGGAAGTTTCCCGGGGTCACAGGGCGGATGGCGGCAAGCATAAACAATAACCGGCGGGAGGTCGGGCAATTTTGCGACATCCGCCCGATTTGTGGCCGGTCGAAGCTGTTAGATTGATCCCTATGGACAATCAATTCCTCATACAACACTGGGGGCTATTGGCCGGATCGGTATTGCTCGTCGCGGCCACCCTGCATATTGCATTGTCAGGCTGGCAACACTCCGCGTCGGGGCAGCTGCGCCAGGCTCTTGCAGCGATGCAGGAACAGCGTCAGGTGGCAGCAAAGGCGGAGCGTGTGACCATGAAAGCCGAGTCCCGGCTGGACAGCCTGCGGCAATCAAGTGACAAGGTCAGGCCCAGTTATCTGCAGGAGGCCAAGGAAGCCCTGCAGGATGCACGTGCGCTGCAGAAAATAGCCGACGACCGTCTGCTGGTCGCCGAAAATCACGTGCGGCGGATCATCCTCGAGGAATTTCCGCCGATCAAACAGCATAAACTGCGGAGCCGATACCTTCCCGCTGATTTACGAGATCCTCGGCCGTTCTCTTTCTGAATCACTGGCCGGCTGTCGTGTCCCGTCTTTGAAGTGCCGATGCACAACGCTTGCACACGCTCACAATACATCCTTGTCACTGTTTTCCGGCCAGCCAGTCCAGCCCGGGCCACGTACCACACGCCCTGGCAAGGCGCCGGAGTGTTCGCCTGATTTCAGTACCTGCACGCCGTTGACGAAGACGTGCTCCATGCCGCTGGCATAGTGATGCGGGTCTTCGAAGGTCGAGTGATCGGTAATGCGTGCAGGATCGAACACTACGACGTCGGCAAAGTAACCGGCTGTCAGTTGACCACGTTGCCGGATACCCGTGTTGTGCGCAGGAAGTGAAGTCATGCGCCGGATGGCGTCCTTGAGTGGCACGATGCCCTCGTCGCGAGAGTATTTCCCCAGCACGCGCGCAAAATTGCCGTAGGCCCGCGGATGTGGATTGCTCAGGAGGAATTGGCCTTCGTTTGCCACCGCGGCAGCGTCCGAGCCGAAACTGACCCAGGACTTGCTGACTGCCTTGCGAACGTTTTCTTCCGACATGAGCACGTAAGCCGTGCCGACCCGACTGTCGTCTTCGATGACCAGGTCGATGGCTGTTTCTGCCGGTGAGGTGCCACGTGCCTCGGAAACTTCGAGCAGGGTCTTGCCGGTCAGTGGCTTGAGCTTCGCGTTCCTGAATTCGAGCAGGATCATGTTTTCCGGCCCCGCCCCGACAAAAAAGTTTTCCCACTCATCGGTTGGCTGCTGCATCTCTTTGACGACACGAGCACGGACCTGTGGATCACGCAACTGCTCCACCCATTTGTCATGGCCGCCTTCCTGCACCCACAGCGGCATGGCCGCATCCAGTCCGGTGGCACCCGCCGTATAGGTATACATGTCCGCCGTTATTGCGAGGCCCGCATCCTGTGCCTCCTCGATCAGGCGCAATACGCCGTCGAACTTGTCCCAGTTCTGTTTGCCGGCTGCTTTCAGGTGATAAATTTCCGCCGGCGCGCCGGTCACGCTGGAGATCTTGATCAGTTCCTGCACGCCTTCCTCGAGGCGGTTGCCCTCGGAGCGTATATGCGAAATGTAGGCACCGCCGTAATCGGCGGCGGCCTGAACCAGTGCGATGAGCTCTTCCGTGTTCGCGAAGCTTGCGGGTGCATAGATCAGGGATGATCCGACTCCGATTGCGCCTTCGCGCATCGCCACGCGCACCAGCTCCTGCATGCGGCCGAGTTCCTCGGGGGAGGGCTCCCGATCCTCAAATCCGATCTCGTGAACGCGCACCGAAGTGGCGCCAACGTAGGATGCAATGTTGGTTGAGATACCTTTTGCCACAAGGTAATCGAGGTACTCGCCCAGCGTCGACCATGGGATGTCGTACTTGATATCACCCTGGCGCGCCTGCGCCTCTTTTTTCATCGCCGCATTGAGCGGGCCCATCGAGAAACCTTCACCCATCACTTCGAGGGTCACGCCCTGCAGGATGTCGCTCATACCCCGGCCGTCCTCGATCAGTGATTCGGTGGACCAGGACAACATGTTGATGAAACCGGGAGCAACGGCTTTGCCGCGGACATCGTACTCAAGCTTTCCTTTGAACTTGCCCAAGTCACCGATGGCGGCAATCGTGTCACCGGATATGGCAATGTCGCCAACCACAGGCTCGTTGCCGAGCCCGTCGTAAATCGTGCCGCCACGCAGGATAATGTCGTAATCATTTTCCGCAGGGCTGCAGGCGCCGAGCAACAGGATCAGGACTGGAAGCAGCAACCTCGCACTCATGCGGTAATTCCTCAGCATGCGTATTCTCCCGTCTTGACCCGAAGGTCGTCAGCTACTCGCCGCTACCGCCTCGACTTCGCGCCATACGCGAAGCAGGTTGCCGCCCAGGATCTTTCGTACATCTTCTTCGCTGTAGCCGCGGTCCAGCAATCCTTTGACCAGGTTGGGATACGATGAGACGTCCTTCAGGCCAATCGGCAGGCTGTCGCCTACACCATCGTAATCGGAGCCAATCCCGACGTTGTTGACGCTGGTCAGTTTTACGACGTAATCGAAATGGTCCAGCACCTGGTCCAGCGTGGCAAAGGGAAACGCGCCGTGTTCGGCTGCGTAAGTCTGCGCGAAGGATTTCTCCAGTTCGTCGCTGGCTTCCAGTCCGTTCGCCTCGCGATACTGAGTATAGGCGTCACGTCGCGCTGCGCTGTATTCCGAAGCTTCCTTGCTGATGAAGGCCGAGCCGAAGTTGATCATGATGACGCCACCGTTCTCGGCCAGCCGGACAATCAGTTCGTCTGACATGTTTCGTTCCCAGCCAGGCGTGAAATGACGCGCAGACGAGTGCGATGCGATCACCGGTGCTTTGGTTACTTCGAGAACGTCCAGGACTGCATCGTCGGTAATATGGCTGACGTCGACCATGATGCCGAGCCGGTTCATTTCCCGGACCACCTCGAAGCCGAACTCACTCAATCCTCCCCACTGGCGGTTCGGGTCATAGGAAGAGTCGGCAATGTGATTCGACAACCCGTGCGCAAGGGTCACATAGCGAATGCCGCGATCGTAGAAGTGTTCAAGATTGGCAAGATCTCCTTCGATCGGTGAGCCGTTCTCCATGCCCAGTGGCAGTGAGATAATCCCGTTTGCAAAATTCTTCTCGATATCATCGGGTGAGCGTGCGATGGCGTGCTTTTCGGGTGCCGTCGCGACAATTTTTTCCACGATATCGATCAGCTGTTCGGCTGTCGCTTTCGAGCGTCCCTCGGCTTCGAGTTCTGCTGCCGTATAAATCGACATGAAGGGTGCGTTCAGTCCGCCTGCCACCGCGCGCGGATAGTCGTAGTCGCCGCCATCGGTTGCCTGGGTCACATCGACCCACTCAAGTGCAAGGCGATCCGGAACGTCTATATGTCCATCGACAATAATCGCGGTGCGCGCGATCTCCAGCGCACGGTGGGCATTGTCGACGACCGCTGTGTCCTTCCCGGCGACCGGTGCATCCTTGTCGGCAGCTCCGCAGCCCGCGAGCATTACTGCGAGCAGCAAAATTCGAGGCGCGATTGCATTACAGCAAAAATTCATAAGACTTCCTTGGTTGATTCCGCCGGTGGCGGCACTGATCCAGTATAGGAGTTTCAGAATGACCTGTCGGTATACACCTCGACGCCATCGAGCAGAGTTTGCAGGATGCGTGCCTCGTTCACTTGATGGATCGGGATACTGAACAGGTCGCGGTCAAGTACGATCAGGTCGGCACGCTTGCCCACCTCGATCGAGCCAGTCAGTGCATCGAGCCGCATCACCCGCGCTGCATTGCGCGTGTACATATCCAGTGCCAACTGCAGGTCGATGTTTTCGCCGGATCCCAGAACGGGCCCCTCATTGGTGTAAGGATTCTGGCGGGTGACGGCAGTCTCGATTGCATCCAGAGGATTCAGTGACGAGACATCCCAGTCGCTCCCGCCGACCACCAATCCGCCACTCCTGGCAATGCTCGCGACCGGGTAGAAGCGATTGACGCGTTCGGCACCGACCAGTCCCATGGCAACGTCGATATAGTCATCCGGGTAGCACCACAGGCACTGGAAATTCGCTGCGACCTCGAGGGCGCCGAATCGCGGAATGTCCTTGGGGTCGATCAATTGCAGGTGAACGATCTGGTGACGGTTGTCATTGGGCCCATTTTGCTGGCGGGCATGCTCATAGGCGTCCAGGGCATGCCGGATGGCAGCATCGCCTATGGCATGCGTGTGTATCTGCAGTCCCATTGCATCGAGCTTCTGGTAAAGGACCGCAAGGTCGTCGGCAGGGTAGAAGGGCGGAAAGTTGCTGCCATCGGTGTACGGCTCCAGCATAAACGAGGTTCCGGTTTCGATGACTCCGTCGATGTAGACCTTGACCGAGTCGGTGTGCAGGTACTTGCCCTGGTAGGTCGCACGTTTGGCGACCAGGTCGTAGATCTCGTCGCCGAACCGCCCGGTTTCCCAACCGAGCGGCGACAACGAGGCAAGCACGCGGGCCGTCAGCTTGCCTGACTGTTCTGCATCACGGTAAGCCTCGAGATGTCGCTCGGCGAGTCCGGGTTCGATGTAGGCGGTTATGCCGAACCGGCGCACGTCGACCAGCGCTGTTTTCAGTGCGGCGGCAAAGTCAGCCGCCGAGGGCTGCGGCATGTGACGGGCCACGAGGTCCATGGCCGCGTCCCGGAGTACACCCACCGGTGCCCCGGTACGCGCGTCGCGCTCGATGACGCCTTGTTCCGGGTCGGGCGTATCGCGGTCGATGCCGGCTATCTGCAGGGCGCGCGAGCTGACCCACGCACTGTGCGCAAAGGAATCGACAAAATAGGCCGGTCTGCCGGCGAAAATCTCGTCCAGCCACTCGATGGGCGGGCGGCCATCGGCGAATGCCGCGAGCGGCCAGCGCGAGCCTCTTACCCATTCATCCGGACCGACATCTCCGCTGCCGGCACAAACCTCCAGCATTTCACGGATGAGTTCGTGATCGCGTTCGTCCTCCAGGCTGCAGCCGGCTTTGGCAAGCCCGGCGCCAAGCACGTGTGCATGCGCATCATGAAACCCCGGCATCAGCATACGCTGCTGCAGATCCGTAACGTCGGTCCGGTCGTCGATGAATCTCGCGGCGGCCGTCGATGAGCCGGCAAAAATCACCGCGCCGTCGCGAATGGCAACTGCCTCGACCTTGCGACGTTCATTGTCGAAGGTATAGACGGCACCATTCAGAAAGACGCGATCTGCCGGCAGTGGCGGCGCATTGTTGCAGCCGCCGGCAAGCAGGCCAGCGAGCATCGGCCAAATGTATCGCAGCCAAATTCGAAAAGAGCCAGTGCTACAACGAATCACTTCTCATTCCTCCGGTGGTCAGTTGATTCAGATGCGCTCGACCCGCGCCCGAAGACTTTCGAAATCGTTTGCCTGCTCCGCCTGGATCAGGCTCTGACGCATCACGTCGATGTATCGTGCAAGCTCATCGGTCATCAACACGAATCGCGGATCTTGCCTGATACTATCCAGGTAAGGATCAATTTCCAGCGGCCAGCCATCGAAAATGATCGAACCGCGGTAGCCCTGGTCGATTGCATCGCGAAATGCAGCCAGGGCATCTTCCGTGCGCCCGAGAAGTGCATAGATTTGCACGTCCCGGATGCCAAAGCCGAAGGTACCGACACGCGGCAAATCACGGACGGCCACAAGTGCGGCATTCAGGAGTTCGAGGGCCTTTGCGTCGTGACCCTCACGTTGCTCGATATAGGCAAGTTTCACGGCATCACGCGCGGTGTTGCGATCGACGGTGATCCGGGAATCACTGCCGAGAATCGGACTTGACTGCAGCGTGTATTTCCTCGCAGTTACCAGGTCTCCGGCAAGCAGAGCTGTATCGGCTGCCAACGGACTCACAAAGCGTGTCGGTATGTCACCTTTTTCGATTGCCGCGACAAAAAGTTGCTGTGCATCGGCATAGCGTCCAGCAAGAAGCATCCTGAACCCATCGGCCAGCTCGTAGAAAGGGTGCGTCTCCGGAAGGCTGTCAAGTACGGCGCGCGCCTGGTCGAACTCGCCGAGCTCGACCAGGATGCCGATGTTCATGTTGCCACCGACGGTCGGGTCGTCGCTGATCTGGACTGCCTTGTCGTGCCATGCGTAGGCCTCGTCCAGGCGCCCCAGGCCCCAGAGTTGCACCGCAATGTACTGGTAGATCGTCGGCCAGTCGCTGTGAATACGAACCGCCTCCAGCCACAGTTGCATGGCTTCCTCCGCCTGACCCTTTTTCGCGTAAATCAACGGCAGATTGGAATACGGGATGCGCGCCAGGGGATCCAGCTCCATCGCCTCCTGATACAGTTCGATGGCCTCGTCCAGGCGCTCCTCGTTGTCACGCAGCGCGGCAAACCACATGTGTGCACTGGCGTGATTCGCATTCAGCTCGATCGCGCGACGAAATGCAGCCTCGGCCTCGAGATTCTCGGATCCGAGCCGTGTATCGCTCCAAACCGTTGATTTCATCAGGCCGAGAATGGCATACGCGTCCGCAAGTTTCGGGTCCAGTTCCAGCGCACGATCGATGCTTGCTTGCGCGGCGGCCAGGGCCTCGGCCTCCGGCAGGTCCTGGTGATTGATCAGCAACAACATGATGCTTTCAGCCAGGCCCGCGTGCGCCTCGGCGTATTGCGGGTCCAGCGAAATCGCTTCCTGGAACTGATCGCGCGCCTTGCGAATGGTTTCAAGGCGGCGTTCGTAAAGATTGTTCTTGGCCTCAGTGAACAGGCGGTAAGCGCGCAGATCGCGTGTCGGTACCACTGCCATGCGCACCTGTTCATCCGGAGACAGCGTAGCCTTCAGGGCGGCGGCAACGGCTTCCGAAATTTCGCTCTGGATGGAAAAGATATTCTGGATGGTCAGTGGCCGGTCGTAAGTTTGCGCCCAAAGGTGTTCATCCGTGCGTGCATCAATCAACTGCAGGTTGATGCGCACATTGTCGCCAACCCGCTGCACCGCGCCTTCGAGAATAGTATCGACGCCGAGTTCGGCTGCGATTTCACGGAGGTTGCGATTCTGATCCCGGTATCCCATCACGGAGGTGCGCGAGGTGACCTTCAAAGCCTTGATGTTGGCAAGCTTGGTCAACAGGTCATCGTGGATACCGTCGGCAAACAGCCGGTTCTCCGGATCGTTGCTGCGGCTGGTGAACGGCAATACCGCAATAGAGCGCCCGGGACTGGCAACTGTCACGGCGTTTTCACGAATGCCGGTTACATTAAACGTGATTGAAACAGCCAGTGCGATGAGCAGCAGCGCGATGATCACATAGTTCATTTTCTGCCGTGCCGCCGGATCGACCGGCGTCGCCCGGTCGATGTTCTTGTCGAGCCGCACGCCTTCCGGTGTCAGCTCGAATACCCAGGCGAAGACGACGGAAACGATAAATCCGCCGATAACGGCAACGACATACAACCGGAAAAAGCTTTCGGATGCGCCAAACGTCGGCAAGAGCACCGAGCCGGCTTCAATGATGATCCACGCTACCAATGCATACGCGGTTGCAACACGAAGTACGTTACGTCTTTTGAGTTCGGCGATGAAGCGTGTCATGAGGGCGGATTATAGGGGAAAGCGGGGATACGGTGACGCTATTCGATCCTGCACAGCGAGCCGGGTTCCCTGGTCGGCTGCCACCGGCTGTAAGCGTCGGCAAGGTCGGCAATTGTTGCTAGACTCTGCAGATTCCCGAAGGGCAGCAGAATTCTGCCGGAGTCGCAACATGTTTACATTCCATCGCTACCTTTTCATCGCGACCATGATGCTCCTGGCATCTTGTGGCGACCGCGAAGCGTCGCCAGTCGCCGAGTCGACGCCGGCCGACGTTGTGGCCGCGCCCGCCGCAGTGCAGATCGTTGGTGAGGAAGTCAGTTACGCAGCGGGCGCCACAGTACTCAAGGGTTACCTGGCTTACGATGCGGCGCGCAGCGGACCACGCCCCGGCGTTCTGATCGTGCACGAGTGGTGGGGCCACAATGAATACGTGAGGCAACGCGCGAGGATGCTTGCGGAAATGGGCTACACCGCACTTGCAGTCGACATGTACGGCGATGGCAAGCTGGCGACCCACCCGGACGATGCGCAGAAGTTCATGATGGAAGTTCTGGAAAACATGCAATCCGCCACCGATCGATTTATGGCAGCCAGGGATCTGCTGCAAAAAAATGCAATGACCGATCCGCAGAAAATCGCGGCGATCGGTTATTGCTTTGGCGGTGCTGTGGTCCTGCACATGGCGCGAAGCGGCCTTGACCTCGACGCTGTCGCCAGCTTTCACGGCAGCCTGGGCACGTCATCGCCGGCGGCACCCGGCGCAATCAAGGCACGCATACTGGTCGCACATGGCGCCGACGACCCGTTTGTGCCGCCGGCGGAAGTCGAGGCATTCAAGGCCGAAATGCAGGCGGCCGGAGCGGACCTGACCTTTATCGCCTATCCGGGAGCGATGCACAGTTTCACCCGGCCCGGCGCAACGGAGATCGGTGAGCAGTTCGACATGCCGCTGCGATACGACGAAGCAGCGGATCACGCGAGCTGGGAGGAGCTGCAGACCTTCCTTGCCGAGTCATTCAGCGACTAGCGACTTTTCCGGTCAACTCGCGTGCGATCGCCACGACGTTTTCGACGAGGATGTCGAAATCTTCGCGACGGCTGCGGTGATTGCAAATGGCCACTCGCAGCGAGAATTTTCCGTTCAACACTGTGGACGACGGTGCCGCGATGCCGCGTTCCTGCAATGTCATCAGGATTTCTGCGTTCAGCTCATCGAGGGCTTGAGTATCCAGTCCCTTGGCGACATAGCGAAAGTTGACGATATTCAGTGCAGTCGGCGCGAGCAATTCGAGCTCGGGATGCTGCATGACCAATTGGTCCAGGTATTGCGCCTGGCGAATGTTCTGTTCGATTTGCTCCGCGTAGCGCTGCACGCCTTCACTCTTCAGGCCCATCCAGGCGCGGAGCGCCTTGAAGGATCGCGATAGCTGCACCCCGTATTCGGAGAAATTGAGTGGCCCGGAGGCGACGCCTCGATCAAGACTGCGAATGTATGACGGCAGGACCGAGAAGGTGTTGCGGTGCGCCTTGCTGTCCTTGACCAGCACACAGCCACAGTCGTATTGCACGTACAGCCATTTGTGCAGATCGAATGCGAGCGAGTCGGCCCGCTCGAGTCCATCGACAAGGGCGGCAGATTGCGGCGACAAGCGGGCGAACGCGCCGAAGGCCGCGTCAGCATGCAGCCAGAGCCGTTCGGCTGAGGCGATGTCTGCAAGCAGCGGCAACGGATCGATGGCGCCGGTGTTTACCGTACCGATATTTGCAATGATGCAAGCCGGACGGAAACCGTGCTGCCGGTCGGATTTGATCGCCTCGCGAAGTGCAGTTGCATCTATTGTGAAATCGTCCAGCACCGGAACGGTGCGCAGCGACTCGTTGCCGAGTCCAAGCAGTTCGATGGCCTTGCGAACGGACGAGTGGGTCTCTGACGATGCATAGAAAATCATCCTCGGTTCACCGCCCGCACTGATTCCCTGTTGCCGGATGTCAAACCCCGCCATGCGATTTCGCGCCACCGCAAGGCCGACCAGGTTCGCCATCGAACCGCCGCTGAGCAGTAGCCCGCTGGCCTCGGCAGGGTATCCCAGCATTTCCTTGAGCCAGTTCAGTAACTGCAGTTCGACGTGCGTCGAGGCAACTTCATCGAATCCAAGCCCGGTTGCGTTCATGGTGGAGATCACCATGTCCGCGATCAGTTGTGTCGGCGTGCCGGTGCCGCCGACCCAGCTCCAGAACCGCGGGTGAATGTTGCCGGTCGGGTAGGGCAGGATATCGTCGCGGATGCGGTCATACACCTCCGATGCGCCCGATCCGCCGACCGGCAGCGGCAGGGAGAAAAGACGCTTTGCCGATTCCGGCAGCGGCTGCCACACCGGGCGATCGCGGATTGTTTGCAGGTAATCGATCATGTCGTCCAGCACGCGGTGGCCGAGCACACGCAGCTCGTCCCAATTCTCCGGGTCCAGCGATCTCTCGATGGGCTCCGGTGTGTCGTTTGGGGTTGTTCGGTCCACGATTGCTCCCGGGTCAACGTTGCCGCGGACGGTACCGCGGCTCGGGCCTGCACGACAATACACAGTGCATGCCCGCGGCAGCGTCGTCAGCTTTGAACGAGCGATGTCGAAAACTGTCTGGTATACGCGGGTATGACTCGCAATTGAATAAGCCAAGAGGAGCAACAACAATGCGATTATCAAATCTGCGCCTTGCACTGGGGGCATTTCTGTGTGCGGGCGTGCCGGCAACAGCGCTGGCCGATAACGTCTCTTTGCAGCAGGAAGTCATCTGCGCCGAGACCGGGTTCAGCCGGGCAGCCGAGAACCGGGACCTGGAGCGGTTCCTGGAATTCGTCGATCCGGATGCGCGTTTTGCGAATGCCGCCGTGTCCCGGGGCATAGACGAAATTGCCGCATCGTGGGCGGCGGTGTTCGATCAAGAGGGGCCGGCGATGCGCTGGCGACCGGCCGTAACCGAGGTATCCGCTGACGGCCGGCTGGCCTTGAGCCGCGGGCCGTACCGTTCTGTGCGCATGGGCACCGACGGTGAGCGGATCGAGTCCTGGGGCCACTTCATTTCGACCTGGCGAAAAAATGCCGAGGGCAAGTGGCTGGTCCTGTTCGACAGCGGCGGCGACAACGGCATGACGCCCACGGAGGCCGAAGTCACGCTGCTCGAGAGCGAGCCCGACTGCCCCTGAAGCTGGACACAATTCAACATAATCTAGCAACACCGTTTATCGGGCCCATTATCCGGCGCGGTGCTGCCGATTGGTCGCCGGCTGCACTTGCAATTCTCGAGATGTAATATCAAAATGATATCACAGTGATTTGTTTTTTCGTGCAAGGAGTGGGTCATGACTCGGGAAGTGGTTAGAAAAGTACCCTCGGGCTACGGAATGATCGTGGTATTGGCGCTGGCGCAGTTATTGAGCGCTTATGCCGTGTTTTTGGCGGCCCGCGCACAATCCATAAGCGGTCTGATCGCAGCCGTGCTGTTGGCCGTGTTGGTGATGATTCTCTGGGGCGGCTTTTTCATGGTGCACCCGAACGAGGCCAAGGTCTTGCAGCTGTTTGGCAGCTACGTCGGCACTGCAAGGGAACCCGGCTTGCGCTGGGCCAATCCTTTCTATGCCAAGACCAAGGTGTCGACGCGCGTGCGAAATTTCGAAAGCGGCAAACTGAAAGTGAATGATTCACACGGCAGCCCGATCGAGATTGCGGCGGTCGTGGTGTGGAAGGTATTCGATACTTCGGAAGCCCTGTTCGAAGTCGATGACTACGAGGAGTTCGTGCACATACAGAGTGAATCGGCGCTGCGCAATCTTTCGACTTCATACCCATACGAGCCGCACGAAGGCGAGGGCACAGCGCTGCGGAGTCATCCGTCCGAAATCGCCAGTGCACTGCGCGATGAAATTCAGGAGCGTCTCGAGGAAGCAGGTATCAGCGTCATCGAAGCGCGCATCAGTCACCTGGCCTATGCGCAGGAAATTGCCCACGCGATGTTGCGGCGCCAGCAGGCCAGTGCGGTGATTGCCGCACGCAGCCTGATCGTTGCCGGTGCGGTTGGCATGGTGCAGATGGCACTGGACAAACTGAAGTCCGAAAATATCGTGAACCTCGATGAAGAGCGCAAGGCGGCGATGGTCGGCAATCTGCTGACGGTCTTGTGCAGTGAAGAAAGTGCGCAACCCGTGCTGAATGCCGGCTCGTTGTATTGACAAGCGGTCCAGCCAGCGGGTCAGTCCGGTGTCAAGGAAATCCAGGTGATGGGTGCACGCAAGCCGTTTGCATTGCGGGTCGACGAGAAGACCCTGAACGCCATGCAACGCTGGGCAAACGACGATCTGCGCAGTCTGAATGCGCAGATCGAATTCGTGCTTCGCGAGGCACTGCGAAAGGCAGGGCGGTTGCAACGAGAAACGACGCAGCCCAAATGAATCCGCCGGCAATCGTGCAGGTGTTATGATGCCGATCCATGAACCTGCTCATGTTGATACTGATTTTTCTGGGTGCAGCTACCGGTGCCGCAGTGTTCTATTTTGCCTGGCGCCTGTCCTCGGACGAGGCGGAAAAGGCGATGGCATCAAGGTCCGAAAATGAAGAACCGGGCGATGCGAAAGAGTGAAAGCATGCGCCCGGTTCTTCGAAATCCTCCGGCCTGGCCGGGGAGCCGGCCGGAGGACCTGGCGTCTATCAGATCAGTTTCTCTGGCGCCGGGCCTGACTGCCCTGACGTGCCGATCTCTGCGCTGGCTCTGAATCACCGCGCGATTCACCGCGCGATTCATCACGCGATTCAGTTCGTGATTCGGCCCGGGGTTCACTGCGCGTAGTCGGACGACTTTCCGGCCGCGCCTCGGACCGCGAATCCGTGCGCACTTCCGCGCGCGAATCTGCGCGCGAATCTGCGCGCGAATCGTTTCGCACTTCACGTCGTTCCGGCGTGCTAATTCGCGCCTCTGTCCGCGCCACAGATCGCACTCCTGTCTGTGCCTCATTGCGTACTTCAACCCGGGTGGCCTCGCGGTTACGATTGTTCGCCGTGGCCGTTGTCGTGGTCACAGGCGAGCGCCGGGAATCCGTGCGGGAATCCGTGCGGGAGTCCGTGCGGGAATCCATGCGAGTAGCCGAGCGAGTAGTTGTACTCGTTGTCGGGCGAGGAGTAGTGCGCGAATCGGTGCGAGCAGTGGTGCCCGAACGCGTTGCGCCAGCCGTAGAGTCCCGGCGAACGGTCTGCCGGTTTTCGCTGCGCTCGCGAAAACGAATGTTGTCGCTGCGCACGTCCCGCGTCGAAACCTGTGAGGTATAGGCGTTGCCATAGGCTCGCGCAGAACTTCCGCGATTGACGTCATTGTCCCGGTAACTGCGCGTGCGTGAGCTGTAATACGCCGGGCGGGCACGGCTCTGCGTACGCGGCCGCCAGTAATCGCCGTCACGATAACGGTTCGACGAGTAATACGGCGAATTGTTTACATACCAGCTGTTATAGACATAAACGCTGGGACTCCGGTAATAGTGACCGTAGTAACTGTGGCCGAAATAGGGGTGTCCCCAGTAACTCTGGTGGCACACACGCAGGTGGTCTGTTGCCCAGCCGATCTGGAACGCCGTGGTCACGCCCCAGAAGTAGCCGCTGTAGAACGAATATCCGACCGGGTAGGGGTAGTAATAGACCGGGTACGGCCGCGGGTAATAGTAGTAGACCGGCGTCACCTGCCGTACGACCACCTGTTCCGGTTCGTAATACGGCACATAGATGATCTCCTCGTCCACCGGAACGATCTCGATGATGCCGTCATCCTCGCTGACCGTCTGGTGCTGGTCGCTCTTCAGGTTGCCGGCCGCATAGGCGCGATCGCGAAAGGTTTCAACGGCCGCAATAACGTCGGCTTGCTGGTTGACGACGGCGTCGCCGAGCTTCCAGGTCCAGTCGATGTCGTCGTTCATCATGCGCAGGACTTCCGGGTAATTCAGCAGCGCCGTGACCGACTCATCCCAGTCTTCGTTTGGCTGCAGAGTGGAATCCTGTTCGTACTGCTCCAGAAACCGGGCTGCCTGCACGATTTCCAGCGGGTAGGTCGAAGCGGGCAGCACAATCGCCAGCAAGTCGTCGGGATATAGCGCGACCGGGCCGATCAGCTCGTCAAGTTCGCTTGCACTGAGCGCGACCGGTTGTTCGGCTTCGCTGTAGCCACTCTCACCGGCTTCGGCAGTGCTGCCGAGCGGATTGCCCTGGTCGTCAACCGGGACCTGGCTCAGCGCGGGCAAAGTAGCCAGCGTCGAGAGGGCGGTCATTGCCACGAATAAGCCGGTAAGCCGAGTTTTCCACGATTGCCTGTTCATAACAGCCTCCTGGCCATCCGCGCCAAAGTCGGCGCGTTTCAGTGATCGTGGACAGATCTTAGGCGGCGGTACCTGAACCGGCCCTTAACCATTTCGAGGCCTATCGGGCGAGTATTTTCAGGCTGGCACAGGGCCCCCAGGCGGAGGCTCTCAGGCTCCGGCCAGCTCGTGTACTTTCCTGCCGAGCCAAGCCACGGCGTTGTCGATGTCGTCCGACCACTGGTGGCCGAAACTCAGGCGCGCGAAATTCCGGTATCGCTGGCAGGGTGAGAAAATAGGGCCCGGGGCAATGCTGATGCCGGCAGCGATGGCCTGGTCGAAAAGTTGCTCGGAGTCGACCATGGCAGGAAGCTCCAACCACAGGACCGAGCCGCCGACCGGGTTCGACGTGCGGGTTTCGCGGGGAAAATGCTCGGCGACCAGGCTTCTCATCCGCCCCGCGTTGGTCTGCAGCACCGGCCGCAGGGACTTGAGATAGCGTTCGTAATCGCCGCTGGCAAGAAACTCGGCGAGCGTCAGTTGTTGCAACAGCCCGGATGAACAGGAATAGGAACGCTTCAGCCGGCGGATTTGTTCCTGGTAATGAGCGGTCAACAACCAACCGATGCGATAGCCGGGGGCCGCGGTCTTGGAAAACGAACCGCAGGTCATGACGCGGCCGCTGCGTGAATAGACTTCGACAGGCTTGGGCCGGTGACCGTCGAACAGCAATTCGCCATACACATCGTCCTCGATCAGCACGATATCTCTGGCGTCAATGATTTCGGCGAGCTGCCTGCGCTTTTCCTCCGGCATCGATACGCCGAGCGGATTGCACAGGGTGGTCGAAAACATACAGACGCGCACCGGGTGCGTATCCAGCGTCTTTTGCAAGGCATCCAGCATGACACCTTCTTGCGGGCAGGTTTCGACTTCGATGGCGAGCATGCCAAGGCTGTCGATCAGCTCCAGCAGGCCGTGGTAGGTCGGCGACTCAACCGCGATCACGTCACCTTTCTGCGCCACACAGCGCAGCGCGAGCAACAGTGCTTCCTGACCGCCGTTGGTAATGCAGATGTCGTCCGGTTCGACCCGGCTGCCGAGGGTGTCGAGCAGCCGGTACGCGATCTGCCGGCGAAGCCCTGGTTCGCCGTTGGTCGGCGCATACGCCAGGCTGCGCTCTTCGGCGCGGGCCATCACCCGTTTCATGGCGCGATGCAAGGCTTTCGCGGCGGGCTTTGCCATGCACGGGTTGGCAATGCCGAGCGGAACTACATCGGGCTGGTACAGTCCGTCATAGACGCGGTCCATCAAGCTTCGTCCACGAACCGGGGAGGGCTTGGCATTGCGGCGAAACTTGGGCGCGGCGCGTACGAGTTCGTTCAGCCTGGCTCCACGAACGTAGAATCCCGACTGCGGGCGCGATTCGACGCGACGTTGCCTTTCGAGTTCGACGTAAGCCTGGCGAACGGTGGGAACACTGACGCCAATACGCTTGCTCATGCGGCGCAATGACGGCAGGCGATCGCCGGGGCGTAGCGTCCCGGTCTCGATGTTGGCAGCGATCAGGTCAATGACCTGGCGGTAAAGAAAGTCGCTGCTGCTCTTGTCCACTGCGAGCATAACTGTTGATATCGCATTTTCATTAAACTGCGACTGTTATAGTCTCAATACGGCGTTACAGTCAAGGTCAGGATCCGGAGCTGCAAGCCTCCGGCTGCTCGGGCACATTATGAACAATCTGGCGTTATACATTGTTACGGTTGCAGTCTGGGGTACGACCTGGATTGCAATCGAATTTC
The DNA here is from genome assembly GCA_020027645.1 of Pseudomonadota bacterium. Taxonomy (GTDB): domain Bacteria; phylum Pseudomonadota; class Gammaproteobacteria; order Steroidobacterales; family Woeseiaceae; genus JAKEGN01. The sequence goes on along the minus strand of JAHKKM010000010.1, from coordinate 2,337 downwards.
AGCTTGGGGTCGTGGCGCCCGAGGTGTCCGTTTTTTATCGTTACGTACTGGCATCCGGACTGTTGTTTGCCTGGTGTCAGTTGCGCGGACTCAAGCTGCGCTTTGATTTCCACGCACACGGGCGATTCCTGCTTCTTGGGTTGCTGCTGTTCTGTCTTAACTACGTCATGACTTACTATGCGCAGCAATACATTACGTCGGCGTTGTCCGCGATCGCATTCTCGACCATGCTCTGGATGAATATCCTGAACGCAAGAATATTCTTTGGCGTCCGGGCGGGCTTGCGCGTGCTGGCGGGTGCGGTGCTGGGCGTAGTCGGCATCGGCATACTTTTCATGCCGCAGATCGGTGAACTGTCGTTCTCCGATGCGACCTTTCTCGGCACGTCCATCTGTGTCGGCGGAGCCTACATAGCATCGCTTGGCAACATGGTGTCACAACAGGCACAACGCGAAGGGCTGCCCATTATCCAGTCGAATGCCTGGGGCATGATGTACGGCGCGATACTGACCGGCGGCATCGGTCTGGCACAGGGCCATGAATTCAATTTCGACAGCTCGCCGTCATACCTGGTCTCTCTGCTGTATCTCAGCGTGTTCGGATCGGTGATTGCGTTCGGCGCCTACCTGACCTTGCTCGGACGGATCGGCGCCCATCGTGCCGGCTATGCGATGGTGATGTTCCCCGTGGTGGCTCTGGTCATTTCGTTCTTTTTCGAAGGCCTGCAGCCGAGGCTCTCGATCTTTGCCGGAATCGTGCTGGTCATGGCCGGCAACCTGCTGATCCTTGGAGAAAACCGCGAAAACAGGAGTGGCAATGGGCTTGCCACGAAACCGAGAGCAGCGGCCAAGCCGGGCGGCTCCGGTTTGCCGCTGGTTGCCGAACGGCACAAGCCGGTTCCGGCGGAGCGCACCTGAGAGGCGCGTTGCGTGGTGTCAATCGCTTTCCGGATCGTCGCGCTAACCGTCGCGCTAATCGTCGCGCTAATCGTCGCCCGAATCGTCTCCGCCGTGCCAGGAGATGAATTTCCAGACGCCCTCATCCCGTACCAGCACATCGGTGTATCGCCCGTTTGAGACCTTGACCTCGCCCTTTTTATCGCGGGTGGCGTTGGTGTACAGGTAATGTGCTATAGCCATATCGCCATGCACAACGATCGACAGCGGAAAGAGCTCGTGTTCGAGGGTTTCCGTTTGCTTCGAGCTGAACGCATCCCACATTCGTACCGACGATTTGGTCTGGGGTGCCGGCGATTGCCGCGGCCAGCCGACAAAATCGGCGCTCAGTAGCTCATCGATCCAGTTGGTGTCGCCGCGTTCATTGCGTTCCCACTGGTCCTCGATCACCGACCATACTGCGGCCTGATCGCTGGCTGCCTGTTGCTGCGCGGCCGTTGTGCCGCATGCCAACAGCAGGGAAAACAACGCGAATGCCCCCGGCCTGCATATCCTCATCATGACTTCTTCCTTTTATCGTTTGATCCGACCCGACGGTGTGCGCAGTTTAGTCGCAAAACGCAAAGCGGGCCAACTACACGGATTTGCGCGCGAAATCGGCGTCGCCTAATCGTAGATTTGGTGCAACTGTTGCACGGTCAGGTAGTCCGGATGATGTATTTCCGTAATGACGGCGTACGGGATTCGCAGCTCGCCGCGCGTGACCTCGAAACGATACCGGTGCATCGCGAGCGGCTCTGCCGGATCCAGCTGCATGAGCCCTGGAATTTGCACGCTGTATTCGCCGGCCGGGGTCTCGCGAATGGAAAGCGTGTACTTTTCAGTTTGCCAGCCGGCCTGTCGAAAGACCTGGCCGATGGAACCACCGGCAAGTATCGAGCGGTGCTCCGCCGCCAGGCGCGAATCCAGTGGCAGCATGAAATCCACGACGGCATAGGTCCGGCAAACCTCGCCTTCGATTCCCGCGCTGTACAGGCTCGAGACTCGTTGCCGTTCGTCCGAGTACAGCACGCGGACAGCGTAATTCCCGTACCTCAGTTCGATACGTTCGCTGTTTAACAGCTCCGGTTCGGAGCTGCACGCCGCTAGCAGCCCGCCGATCAACAGGATCTGCCAGAAGAGGGCGAGCCTCTGCGGCCGATATGACAAAGTTAAAGTGTGTAAAAACAAAAGGTAACTGTCTGTAGCTAATGTATTTTATAAGTCATCCGGGGCGCAGGGTGATATCGAGTGCCGGTACTGCTTTAAGCGAGTTCGTGATCAGGCAGGCGTGTTCGGCTTTCTCGAGCAACTTGCGCGCCCGCGCGTCGTCAACGTCAGGCGGAATGGTTAGCGTGGCTCGCACGGTGAAAGCGATGAACTGGGTGCCGTTTGCGATCCG
>JAHKKM010000197.1 GCA_020027645.1 Pseudomonadota bacterium | reverse complement strand
AACGTCGTCTTCCCATGGTCCACGTGACCAATCGTGCCTACGTTCACGTGCGGCTTGGTTCTTTGAAATTTTTCTTTGGACATGTCCTGTTCTCTCGTGACGGTTAACTGGTCAGTCAGTTCAAATGTCGGGTGGCCTAGCTGGCCTTCTTCATTACGCTTTCCGCAACGTTGTGCGGAACTTCAACGTACTTCGCAAATTCCATCGAATACACGGCACGTCCCTGGCTCATTGAGCGCAGATCCGTGGCATAACCAAACATTTCGGCCAACGGCACTTCTGCCCGAATGATTTTGCCCGCCGGTGAATCGTCCATGCCTTGAGGCAGGCCTCGACGACGGTTGAGATCACCCATGACATCACCGAAATAATCCTCAGGGGTTACAACCTCGACCTTCATGATCGGCTCGAGCAACACAGGGTTTGCCTTGCGCGCGCCATCCTTGAACGCCATCGAACCGGCGATCTTGAAGGCCATTTCGCTCGAATCGACATCATGGTACGAGCCGTCGTACAGGGTGACCTTGACATCGACCACCGGGTAACCGGCCATGACGCCATTCTCCAGCTGTTCACGTACACCCTTGTCGACCGCGCCGATGTATTCTTTCGGCACGACGCCACCAACGATGCCGTTGACGAACTCGTAACCGGCGCCGGCTTCCTGTGGCTCGAGCTTCAGGTACACATGGCCATACTGACCGCGGCCACCGGACTGCCGTACAAACTTGCCTTCCTGTTGGACCGAGCTGCGAATCGTTTCACGGTACGCGACTCGCGGTTTGCCGACGTTCGCTTCAACCTTGAATTCACGCTTCATGCGATCGACGATAATGTCGAGATGCAGTTCACCCATGCCGGAGATGATGGTCTGACCGGACTCTTCATCCGTGTGCACGCGGAACGACGGATCCTCTTTGGCCAGCTTTTGCAGCGCAAGGCCCATCTTTTCCTGGTCCGCTTTGGTCTTCGGTTCGACCGCAACGGCGATAACCGGCTCCGGAAACTCCATACGCTCGAGCGTAATAATGTTCTTCATGTCCGACAGTGTGTCGCCCGTAGTCACATCCTTCAGCCCGACCGCAGCCGCGATGTCACCTGCACGTACTTCCTTGATCTCTTTTCGATCATTGGCGTGCATCTGCAGGATACGACCGATCCGTTCGCGTCGGCTCTTGACCGGGTTGTAGATCGTGTCACCGGAATTCAATACGCCGGAATAAACCCGGAAGAAGGTAAGGTTACCGACGAATGGATCGGTCGCGATCTTGAAAGCAAGCGCAGCAAAGGGCTCGTCGTCAGAGGCGTGTCGCTCACCTTCGCTTTCATTTTCCAGGATACCCTTGATCGCGGGCACGTCGACCGGGGACGGCAAAAAGTCAATAACGCCGTCCAACATCGCCTGGACGCCCTTGTTCTTGAACGCCGAGCCGCACATGGTAATGATGATCTCGTTCGCCAGCGAGCGCTTGCGTAAGCCCCGGCGAATCTCATCGTTCGTGAGCTCTTCGCCCTCGAGGAACTTGTTCAGCAAGTCTTCGCCGCCCTCAGCGGCGGCTTCGATCATCTTGTCGCGCCATTCCTTGGCGACAGCCTGCAGGTCCGCTGGAATATCGCGGAACTCGAAGGACGTACCCATGTTGCTTTCGTCCCAATAGATAGCCCTCATCCGGATCAAGTCGATGACGCCCTCGAATTTTTCTTCGGCGCCGATCGGCAACTGCACGGGCACCGGGTTGGCGCCCAGGCGGCTCTTCACCTGGCCAACGACGCGGAAAAAGTTGGCGCCGGCGCGGTCCATTTTGTTGACGAATATCAGGCGCGGAACTTTGTACTTGTTGCCCTGGCGCCAGACCGTTTCCGTTTGCGGCTCCACGCCGCCAACTGAACAAAGCACCGTTACGGCTCCGTCAAGCACGCGCAGGCTGCGCTCGACTTCAATAGTGAAGTCAACGTGTCCCGGCGTATCGATGATATTGATGCGGTGCTGTTCGAACTGCTTGTCCATGCCTCCCCAGAAACAGGTCGTCGCAGCCGAGGTGATCGTAATGCCTCGCTCCTGCTCCTGTTCCATCCAGTCCATGATCGCTGCACCGTCGTGCACCTCACCAATCTTGTGAGATACACCCGTGTAAAACAAAACGCGCTCGGTGGTCGTCGTTTTACCGGCATCGATGTGGGCCATGATGCCTATGTTGCGATAGCGCTCAATAGGAGTGATGCGTGCCACGTGTGTCTTCCTTAATAAACTTGAGTAGTCGCGTGACTACCAGCGGTAGTGCGAGAACGCCTTGTTGGCTTCCGCCATGCGGTGAACGTCTTCCTTCTTCTTGACGGCCGTTCCGCGGTTCTCGGCTGCGTCCATCAGCTCGTGGGCCAGGCGATGCGCCATGGATTTTTCGCTGCGGTTGCGCGCAGCTTCAATTACCCAGCGCATGGCCAGTGTCTGGCGACGTGACGGTCTTACTTCGACAGGCACCTGATACGTGGCGCCGCCAACGCGGCGTGACTTGACCTCGACCATGGGCTTGACGTTTTCCAGCGCCTGCGTGAGCAGCTCGAGAGCCCGGGCTTCGACCTTGGCTTCCTTCTCGGTAATACGGTCGAGCGCGCCATAAATAATACGCTCTGCAACGGACTTCTTGCCGTCGTTCATGATCATGTTCATGAACTTCGCCAACAAGTCACTGCCGTATTTCGGGTCTGGCAGAATTGTGCGCTTGGGTGCCTGTGATCGTCTTGACATGGTTCGTCTCTGTGATCCCGGCCGCGTTGCCGGGAGGTCTTATTGGTCTGTTTTACAATTGGTCCGGATCAGGATTTGGGACGCTTCGCTCCGTACTTGGAGCGTCCCTGCCGCCTGTCGCTGACACCTGCACAATCGAGCGTGCCTCGTATGGTGTGATAGCGCACACCCGGCAGGTCCTTGACGCGACCACCGCGAATCAGCACGACCGAGTGTTCCTGCAAGTTGTGGCCTTCGCCGCCGATATAACTGGTTACCTCGAAACCATTGGTCAGGCGCACACGCGCAACCTTGCGCATCGCGGAGTTCGGCTTTTTCGGCGTGGTGGTATACACGCGCGTGCACACGCCGCGTTTCTGCGGACTGCGCTCGAGAGCGGGTACCGTGCTTTTCGCCTTCTTCATGACTCGCGGCTTGCGTACTAACTGGTTCATTGTGGCCATGGGCCTAAGTTCTCTTGTTTGATAAATCGAAAATGCCAATATCAGCGTAGTGCGTCGTGCTAGCGGTGCGTGCGGCAAAACGCGCGCGCACCCGACGGCCGAATCTCTGCGATTCAGCCTCAGGGTGAAATGGCGACCGATCTAATCTTATGAAACGTAAGAATATATCTGTCGTTTCGTCGCCGATGTACTGGGCCCGCTGTTGGCGGGCCCCGGGGTTAAGGGCGGGCATTGTATTGACGCCCGGTCCGGGGTGTCAAGCCAGCCACCGGCAAGGTCCGCGGGCGACCGCGGCCTTGCGGCGCTTATCCCCTATACCGCAGGCGCCGGGGCCTCCTCGCTGAACGTTTCCGCCCTGGTTTCCTCGATAGCTTCCGCTTCCGCGGCAGCTGACCGGCTTTCCAATTCCCGGAGCTGGTCGGCCAGATCCTGCTCACGCGTTCGCCGTCGTTCCGCATGGTGCGCAAAGCCGGTTCCGGCCGGAATCAGCCGGCCGACGATGACGTTTTCCTTCAGGCCGCGCAGGTCGTCGCGAAGGCCGCGAACGGCTGCTTCGGTAAGAACTCGCGTGGTTTCCTGGAAGGACGCCGCTGAAATGAAGGATTCTGTCGCCAGTGAGGCTTTGGTGATACCCAGCAGTATCGGCTCCATGATGATCGGATTCTTCCCCTGGGCCTCCAGTTGCTCGCTGATTTCCAGCCCGCGTGAACGGTCGATCTGCTCACCGCGAAGGTAAGTGCTGTCGCCCGGTTGCGTGACATACACCTTGCGCAGCATCTGTCGGATGATAACTTCAATGTGCTTGTCGTTGATCTTTACGCCCTGCAGCCGGTACACATCCTGAATTTCACGGACCAGGTAATCCGCAAGTGATTCGACGCCCTGCAGGCGCAGAATGTCGTGCGGATTCGGTTCGCCGTCGGCAATTACTTCGCCGCGTACGACCTGCTCTCCCTCGAACACGTTCAGGTGCCGCCACTTCGGAATCAGCTCCTCGTGACGTTCGCTCTCTTCATCGGTAATGACCAGCCGTTGCTTGCCCTTGGTCTCCTTGCCGAAACTGACCGTGCCGGTGAATTCCGCCATGATCGCCTGTTCCTTCGGCTTGCGCGCCTCGAACAAATCGGCGACACGCGGCAGGCCGCCGGTGATATCGCGCGTTTTCGACGATTCCTGGGGAATGCGCGCGATGATGTCGCCGACCGATACCTTGGCGCCGTCGTTCATGGAGATGATGGCGCCGGGCGGCAGTACGTAGACCGCCGGAAGATCGGTTTTCGCGAAGGAAACGTCCTTGCCCTTGTCGTCTACAAGCCGGGCCACCGGACGCAGATCCTTGCCGGAGCCGCCGCGCTGTTTCGGGTCGAGAATGACAATGCTCGTCAGGCCGGTGAACTCGTCGACCTGTTCGGTCACGGTAACACCGTCGATGAAGTCCTCGAACTGCAGGTTGCCGCCCACTTCGGTAACAAC
>JAHKKM010000196.1 GCA_020027645.1 Pseudomonadota bacterium | reverse complement strand
CCGCTCACCGGAAGAAATGAACAGGTATCCGTCCGGTGAGAATGCGATGCGGTGTCCGTAGTGCCCTCGCCCGGCGACTTTTGGTACCTGGCGCCAGATAACTTCGAGATTCTTGAGCTCTCCTGCAGCAGCATTCAGTTCCAATCGGCCGCGCGCCACGGCCGCACCGGCAAGGTCGCCCTCACCCGCTTCGGCGTAACTCAGGTACACCAGTTTGTTTTCGGCAAAATCCGGGTGCAGTACGACATCGCCCAGGCCCCCTTGTCCGCCATAAACCAGCTCGGGTACAGCATCGAACAACAAGCTGCTGTTGCCATCCACCGAAACCAGCAGCAGCCGGCCGGATTTCTCGGTAAGCAGCAGGCGGCCGTCCGGCAGGAAGGTCATGGCCCAGGGCTCCTCGAAGCTGGCAACCGGAGTTGCATCGAACGGCCGCGACTCCGGATCGGCCGATGCACAGGCGGCAAGCACAGTGCTGATCAAAAGGAACGGGGTGCGTCTGATGAAAATCTCCTCGCTGGAATCAATGACGTATTTCGAATATGGACTCGACTTCGACCGCTACGTTCATTGGCAATGCGTTGGTGCCGAGCGCGGCACGTGCTGCAAGTCCGGCATCGCCGAAAACCTCACGCATCAGATCGGATACGCCGTTGATCACGCTCGGCTGGGCTGTGAAATCGGCAGTGCAGTTGACGAAGCCGCGAATCTGCAGCGCCTGCACGACCCTATCCAGGTCGCCGTCGCAAGCCTTCCTGAGCTGGGCGAGTATCCTGAGGCCGACCAGCCTTGCCGCGGCATAGCCCTGTTCGGCGGTCAGTTCGGCACCCACCTTGCCGACGGTCGGAACCCCGGCGTCCATGGGAGGAACCTGGCCCGCAATAAATACCAGGCTACCTGTGGTGCGAAATGGCACATAGACGGCGGCTGGTCCCGGCGCCTCCGGCAACACTATGCCGAGTTCACGCAGTCGTGCCTCCGCCGACGTTGCGGCGGCCTTCGCCGGTCTGACGAAACTGAGAGCTGATGTAATGGCGCCAAGGGCGCCAACGAAATGTCTACGGTTCATGGCGGGTCTCGCTGTATCGAAGTTCAGTTATGTGCTCGCCGCTGCAGTCGCCGCAAGGCGAGTAGCACCATAGCCTGAGCGAGCAACAGCGGTAACGCAATCCACACCGCGGCCAGGTGGCCCGCCAGCAGGAATCCGACGAAAGCGATCATCGCGTTGGTGAGCGCATATGGCAGTTGTGTACGGAAGTGCTCGAGCGTGGTCGTGCCCGCGCCGGTGGCAGAAAGTATCGTCGTTTCGGAAACAGGCGATGAATGATCGCCGAACAGGCCGCCCGACAATACTGCGCCGATGACCACTGGCATCGGCGCAGCGGTGGCAATGGCGGCCGGCACGGCAAGCGGCATCATGATGATGATCGTTCCCCACGACGACCCTGTAGCAAACGAGATGATTGCCGCCAGCACAAAAATAACCGCCGGCAACAGCGAACCCGGCAAGCCGTCCCTTGCGAGTTCGGCGACGTAGACTCCGGTGCCGAGACCCTCTGTGACGGCGCCGAGTGTCCACGCAAGCACCAGCGTCGCAGCGATCGGCATCATTCCGGTTACGCCGTCGATGTACTGGCTCATGCTCTGCGACAGGGTCTGCACGCGCGTCAGCATGGTCAGCAACACCAGCGTGACCGCGGCCATAAAATAGGCAGCCGAGAGTCCCGCGCGAAACTCGCTGCCGGCAACCTGGCTGAACGGAAAGCCGTGCTTTGCGAGCGTGGCGAACAGGGTGACGAATAGAATTATCAGCGGCAGCCAGACCAGCATCGGCTTTGCGAGACTGTCCGATACAAGCTTCACCGGATCTGCGAGTGGCGCTTGTCGGGCTGCACTTTCCACACGTCGCATGGGGCCGTAATCAAATTGCAGCAGCGCCAGCAAAGGCACCATGGAAATTGCCAGCCAGGCGTAGAACTGGAATGGAATCGCAGCAATGAATGCATCCCACTCGCCGGTATCGACATTATTGGCACTGAACGCGTCCGCTATGACACTCATGATGAACACCCCCCAGCCGATGAACGGAATGAGGATGCAGACGGGTGCCGATGTGGTATCGAGTATGAACGCAAGCTTTTGCCGCGAGATGCGCAGTTGATCCATCAGTGACTGGAACACGGGTCCGACGATCAGCGGCGTACCCAGGTCGGAGAAGAAGATCATGATGCCGCCGCACCAGGCTGCGATCTGCGCACGGACCGGGCCTTTCACCCAGCGGATTGCGCTGCGCGCAAACGCCATGCCGCCGCCCGAAGTCTCGATCAGCTTGACGAATCCGCCGATGAATGCGAGTAGCACCAGGATACTGGCGTTGTATCTGTCTGCCACCTCGGGCACCAGCCAGCCGCTGACCAGCTCCGGAACAAACTGCAATGGTGATGCACTGCTCAACATCGCGGCGCCAATGAATACACCGGCAAAAAGTCCCGCCAGCACATTGCGCAGCGTCAGTGCGACGACCAGCGTCACGACGACCGGAATCAGTGACTGCAAACCAGGCTCAACCATGCTCTGACTATACACTGGCGAGTCGTCGCCACGGCTGGCACTCGCTGCCTGACTTGGTAAGATGCAGCGTCCAACGGACCGGTGGAATCGCAACGCAAGTCAGTCGCAACGGGGAAACCTCACGTGTATCAGATCAGGATTCGGCATTTCATTTCAGCACTACTTACAACCCTGCTCATACTGGGGTCGATTCACTCAGATGCCGCTGGCAGGGTCGCGGTACGTGGATACAACGGTGTCGTTGCATCGTCGTCAGCGATTGCATCCGAAGTGGGAATCGAAGTATTGCGGGATGGGGGCAACGCCGTTGATGCCGCAATCGCCACTGCGTTTGCCCTGGCGGTAACCTGGCCCAGCGCTGGCAACATCGGCGGCGGCGGCTTTCTCGTTTATCACGGCGCTGACGGTTTCGCGACCACCTTTGACTTTCGCGAAAAGGCGCCGTTGGCCGCGAGCAGCGACATGTATCTCGACGCCGACGGCAATGTCAAAGACAACTCGAATCACGAGGGTATTCTTGCCGTCGGAGTACCGGGCACCGTCGCCGGCTTGCAACTGGCGCACGAACGACTCGGTTCGCTGAAATGGAAAGACCTGGTCGAGCCCGCGATTCGCCTTGCGAGCGACGGCATTCCGATCAGCTGGGCGTTGCATGATGATTTCAAAGACAGCAAGGCCCGCTTCGATCGCTACCCGAGTTCCGCCAGGATATTTTCGAAACGCGATGGTTCACTCTATGAGCCTGGCGACATCTGGGTGCAAAAGGATCTGGCCAGCACCCTGCGGCGCATCCAGAAAATCGGCAGGGACGGATTCTACGGCGGCAAGACGGCGCAACTGATCGCAGACTTCATGACCGCGAACGGCGGCATCATCACACTCGAGGACTTGCAGGCATATGAGGCCGTGGAGCGCGAACCGGTTCGCGGCAGCTACCGCGGTTACGAGATCATCAGCATGCCGCCACCGAGTTCCGGCGGCATCGTGCTGGTAGAGATGCTGAATATCCTCGAGGGCTTCGACCTCAAGGCCATGGGACACAACTCGGCCGCGTACCTGCACGTACTGACAGAGACGATGCGGCGTGCGTACGCCGACCGGGCAAATTACCTCGGAGACCCGGACTTCAACGAGGACATGCCGCTCGACCGCCTGACATCGAAAGAACACGCCGAGCTGTTGCGCAAATCGATCGACATGGCACAGAAATCGCAGAGCGATCCGGCCAGGTTCGCGCAGTTGTACGAGAGCGGCCAGACTACGCATTTCTCGGTCGTCGACAAGGACGGCAACATGGTGTCACTGACCTATACCCTGGAGTGGAGTTACGGCTCACACATCGTGGTCGAAGGCGCCGGGTTTCTGCTGAACAATGAAATGGGCGATTTCAATGCACAACCCGGCATTACCGATGAGCGCGGTCGCATCGGTACCGAGGCGAACCTGATTCGTCCGGAACAGCGCATGTTGTCGAGCATGACACCGACCATCGTCGCCAGGGATGGCGTACCGGTGTTTGCGACCGGCACACCCGGCGGCAAGACCATTATCAATACAACGTTGCAGACCATCCTCAATGTCATTGACCATGACATGACAATTGCGGAGGCCATCGAGGCCGGCCGCATACACCACCAGTGGCTGCCCGACGTCACCGCCGTGGAAAAGCGGGCGATGTCACCGGATACGCGGTCGATATACGAGCAGTTTGGCCATCCGGTGCGTGATGTCGGCGACATTGGCGCGGCCATGGGTGTCTACCATGATCTCGAGACCGGCGTGTTTTCGGGCGCAGCCGATTCGCGTGCCGAAGACGGTGGCGCCGTCAGTTACTGAGCAGACCGCGTGCCGATCGTGTGCACCAGCATGACGGCTGTGGTTTTCCCTTATCGCAAGCGAATGTGTATCGTGGCATTCTTCAACAACTGCAGACTTAGCGGGGTGTTGTCATGAAAACTCGTTTTGCGTTTCCCTTGGTGCTGGCCAGCGTCGCTGTATTCGCCGGCTGCGAGTCCGACCGCATGTCCGAGAAGGGCTTCAGTCTCCCCGAAGGCGACACCGCCCGCGGTCGAGATGCGTTCCTTTACATGCACTGT
>JAHKKM010000195.1 GCA_020027645.1 Pseudomonadota bacterium | reverse complement strand
GGTCGAGGAGCTGCGCAAGGTTATCCGTGAGGCACACGCCGCGGGCTGGCAGCTCGGCATTCATGCCATCGGCGATGCAGCGATCGAACTGACGGTCGACGAACTGGTCGCCGCATTGCAGGACGCGCCGCGCCCAAACCATCGTCACTACCTGAATCACTTCACCGTGATGCCATCGACCGAGACCATGGTCGCGATGGCAGAGAATGAAATTTCCATCACGCAACAACCGAATTTCACCTACACGTTGGAAGGGCGCTACGTCGAGTATCTCGACGGCGATCGACTGCAGCACAACAATCCGCTGCGGACGCCGATGGATCACGGTATCCACGTCGCGATATCGAGCGATATCCTGCCGATCGGACCCATGGTCGGAATCCAGGCTGCCGTGACGCGCAAGGGCATGTCGGGAACCGTGTACGGAAAGGAAGAAGCGCTTACCGTAGTCGAGGCGTTGCGCGCCTATACGGCGCTCGGTGCCTGGCTGACCTTCGACGAACAACAGAAAGGGACCATCGAACCCGGCAAGCTGGCCGACATGATCGTGCTGGATCAGGACTTGCTGAACATTGATCCGGACCACATCATGAACACGCGTGTTCTGCAAACATGGCTGAACGGTAAACTGGTCTACGCACAACAATGAGACAGAGAATAAAAATCAATCGCCGGGACTTCATGAATGGAGTCGCGCTCAGCCTGGCGGCGGGCACCAGCCTGTCGCCGCTGGAGCTGTTCGCCAAAATGCAGGCCGCAGGCAGCTACCCGCCTGCACTGACGGGCATGCGCGGCAGTCATCCCGGTTCGTTCGAAGTGGCGCACGCGGTTGCCTGGGCGGGCAACGAATTCCCTGTGCCGAAGAATCAGACCGATGACACGTACGACCTGGTCGTTGTCGGTGCCGGCATTTCGGGGCTTGCGGCAGCCTGTCTCTATCGGCAGAGAACCGGCCCGGATGCAAGAATCCTGCTGCTCGACAATCATGACGATTTCGGTGGTCATGCAAAACGCAACGAGTTCGACGTCGATGGCCGGAAACTGATTTGCTACGGCGGCAGCCAGAGTATCGATACCCCGGGCCACTATTCCACGGTTGCGACGCAGTTGCTGAACGATATCGGGATCGTTACCAATCGATTCTTCGATTATTACGATCAGGAATATTTTTCCAAGCGCAAACTGGGGCGCGGTCTGTATTTCAGCAAGCAGCAGTACGGCAAAGATATTACCGCGCCGGACGTGATTCGCGGCTTCGGAGCCGAGGCCGGCGGCAATATCGAGGAGAGCGTAAGTCGTTATCCGATAGCCGAGGCGTCAAAGGCTGCATTCCTGCATCTGCTCGGCGAGGAAAAAGATTACCTGCCGGACCTGAGCCGTGAGGAGAAGATCGCTCTGCTGCGGCGTATCAGCTACACCAATTTTCTGCAGCGGCACGCGGGCATGCCGAAAGAAGTTACGGACATCCTGCGTGACGGCATCCGCGGTTTTTGGGGGGTTGGCTGGGATTCACTGTCGGCTCTGGAGGGATACCGTCTCGGCATGCCGGCCACAGCGCAGCTAGGTATCGGCGAACTGACGAATGAACCGCCCGGCCGTGATGAACCCTATATTTTTCATTTTCCTGATGGCAACGCCGGCGTGGCGCGGTCGATGGTGCGACAGCTGTTGCCGGAGGCACTGCCTGGCAGTTCCATGGAAGACCTGGTGTTGTCGCAACTCGATTACGATTTGCTCGATCGACCGGCATCGAAAATTCGCATCCGGCTGAACAGCACCGGCGTCGACGTGCGCCACAGCGGCGACGGAAAATTTACCGACGTGACCTACGTTCAGGGCGGCAAGACTTTCCGCGCACGCGGCAAACACACGATCCTCGCCTGCTACAACTGCATCATTCCGCATATTTGTTCCGAGGTGCCGGAAAAACAGAAAGAGGCGATAGCTTTCGCTTCGAAAGTGCCGCTGGTGTACATCAGCATCGCGGTACGCAACTGGCAGGCATTTGCCGAACTCCGCTACCACAACATTTCAATCCCGAAGCCCGACCTGATGCACTCTTTCGCCATGGATTTCCCGGTGAGCATGGGCGGCTACAACTACACGCAGAGTCCGGACCAGCCGACCGTCATACACGGCACATTCGTCCCGGCCTACCCGGATGAGGGCCTGTCGTCGCGCGAGCAGCACACTCGCGGCAGGCGCGAACTGTATGAGATGAGCTTCGATGATTTCGAGCGCAGGATCCTCGGCCAGATGAACGGCGCACTGGCGCCGGGCGGATTCGATGCGGACCGGGATATTGCCGCCATTACCGTCAATCGATGGCCGCACGGCTATGCGTATGAATACAACGAATTCAGCGATCCGCCCGGCATGAACCGGGACAATGGACCACACATCGCCGGTCGCGCACAGATTGGCCGTATTTCGATCGCAAACTCCGATGCGCAGGCGTATGCATACGTCAATGGCGCGATCGATGCTGCGGAGCGCGCGGTCACCGAACAACTCACAATCCGTTAGCAGGCACCGATGAAAGATCTCGGCTTTATCACAAGCATTCCTTATACAACCATGCGCGTCATGACCGACGACGATGCAACACGCACTGACGCAGATTCCTTATGCGCTGATCGGAGCGGCAATCACCGTGGTCTTGTACCTGTTGATCGCTTTTATTTAGTCAAAAACAACATTGGGAGATGAGAGGATGAAAAGAGTTACGCTAACAGTAGCGACACTGCTTGCATTCGGGGGCTTGGCGGTGTCGGCGCATCACGAAACGATTGTTCCGGCGAAAATCAGCAAGGAGGATATGTCCGGCAAGATCTTCGAGCGGCCGGAGATGATCGAAACAACGCACGGTAGCAATACCACGCTCGATGTGACGACACTGCTCAGCAGCGACAAGAAATTCGCCTCGGGCATGTATCGTTCCGGAAAGGTCCGGTCCGAGATCACAGAGCCTTACGGTGTCGACGAGTTCATGTACTTCATCGAGGGCGGGGTCACGCTGACCTCCAGCGACGGCAGTATCCAGGTTATCGGTGCAGGTGAAGCGGTCACCATTCCGAAAGAATGGACCGGTATCTGGGATACCGAGGGATACACCAAGATCTGGGTTATTTACTCGGAGGACGGTTCCGGTCTTTGAGGATCGAAAACAACTACGGGGACATTAAAATGAACAGGGTTACACGCAGGGGCTTTCTCGGAGCATCGCTCGGTTCTTCCTTGGTCGCCCCACTGGGACTCAGCGCAGTCTCGCAGGGTGTGCGTGCCGAAACCGCTTTCGGCGACGCCGACATCGTTGTCACCGGCGGGCGCGTGCTGACCATGGATTCGTACGAGCCGGTGGCGGAGGCGATTGCGGTTCGTGGCGGTCACATAATCGCAGTCGGGTCCAATGCCGATATTGTCAACCTGGCGGGCTCGAGTACCACGCGCATAGACGCCCGCGGCATGACCGTGACGCCCGGGTTCATTGACGCTCACAGCCACCCCCTGTTTGCCGAAGAAGCCGTTGGCGTCAACGTCAACCTGCCGCGCATCGCCGACGTAAAACAGGCGCTCAAGGGACAGGCAGCAAGAACGCCACCGGGCAACTGGGTTCGCGGCGTCATGTATGACGACACAATATTCGAGGACGAGCGGGCGCTGACGCGCCAGGATATCGATGAAGTGGTCAGCGATCACCCGGTGTATGTCGGCCACCGCGGTGGCCACACCGGTGTGGTCAATTCCAAGGCATTCGAGGTCGCAGGCATAACCATCGACACACCCGATCCGGTTGGCGGCAAGTTCTATCGCGAGAACGGCGAGTTCACCGGCAAGGTTGCAGAACATGCGCGTGAGCCGTTTTTCAGCGCCGGGACCTGGCCCGAAATGACGCGCAGCCTGCGCCAGGAGGCGGTCAGGATTGCCTCACGGAACATGACGGCGTCCGGGCTCACGTCGACAACGGATGCCTATGGCAGTTACGACGACCTGGTCGCCTACCAGGATGCCCGCGCCGCCGGTCAGATGTACTTTCGCATGAGCTTCATGCCCGGTGGCAATAGCGAGGTATACAAGGGCCTGAAAACTGCGGGCATACGTTCCGGCTTCGGTGATGAGTGGCTGCGCATCGGCGCGGTCAAGTATGCGGCCGACGGCTCCGCATCCGAAAGAACGATGAGCATGAGTACGCCGTACGAAGGACGGCCGGACGACTACGGCATCCTCACGATGACGCAGGAACAAATCGACGATGCGGTGGATGACGCCGTGGCGCACGGTTTTCGTGTCGGCATCCATGCAAACGGCGATGTCGCGATCGAGATGGTACTGAACGCCTATGAGCGCGTACTGAAGAACAGCAGCGGAGCCAATCCGCGGCATCGCATCGAACACTGCTCGCTGATCAACGACAAGCTGCTCGCAAGAATAAAGGCAGCCGGCGTTGTGCCCGCGCCGTTCTATACTTATGCCTACTATCACGGCAACAAGTGGGTGGACTACGGGCCGGAGAAAATGCAGCACATGTTTGCGCACCGGAGTTTCCTCGATGCAGGCATACCGGTTGCCCCGGCGTCCGACTACACACCGGGACCCTACGAACCGCTGATGGCGATACAGAGCATGGTTACGAGGAAAGACCAGAAGGGACGTGTGTGGGGGCCGAACCAGCG
>JAHKKM010000194.1 GCA_020027645.1 Pseudomonadota bacterium | reverse complement strand
TCAGTCCGGTGCCGTATTCGAGAGTCGCCCGGGAACAATATGCAGGCGGTTGGCGAACCACCGGCACATGATGAGAGGCGCCGGCACCCCGGCAGCTGATTTCGTCCGGCGGTGAGGCATGCGATGCCTATAGTGATGCCTGTCGTATGGTGACTACGGGCGAGCTCCTGTGGCAGCCGCCCGCCGAGTGGGTGAAGGCCGCCAACATCACTGCCTTTGCCGACTGGCTCGGGCGGACCCGGGGCCTTAAGTTTGCGGACTACCAGGCCATGCGGCGCTGGTCGGTCGAGAACCTCGATGAGTTCTGGGCGGCGATCTGGGAGTATTTCGAGGTCAGGTCGTCGCGCCCGTACGAATGTGTGCTGGCAAAGCGCGAGATGCCCGGTGCCGAGTGGTTTCCCGGATCGCGACTTAACTATGCCGAGCACATTTTCCGCAAGAGTCGACACGATGCGCCGGCGCTCTTGTATTCGGGCGAGAACCGGGAGCTCGCCGCACTCGGTTGGGACGAGCTCGAGCAGCGCGTCCGTTCGCTGGCGCACTGGCTGAAGGAGTGCGGCATCGGCCCCGGGGACCGCGTCGCCGGTTACCTGACCAACACGCCGGAAGGAGTCATCGCGCTCCTGGCGGCGGCGAGCATCGGTGCAGTCTGGGCCGGAACCTCGCCGGAATTCGGCACGCCCAGTGTGCTGGACCGGTTCCAGCAGCTCGAGCCCAGGGTTCTCTTTTGTGTCGACGGCTATCGTTACGGCGGCAAGGCATTCAACCGTCTCGAAGCCGTTCGTGATCTGCTCGCGCAATTGCCGTCCGTCGAGCGCGTGGTGTTGCTGCCGGTACTGGATCCCGCCCTGTCGCCCGCGGTGATCGATGGCGCCGTACTGTGGCGCGACGTAACGTCGATACGAAATGCGCGCCCGCTGGAGTTTGCACAGCTGCCGTTCGAACATCCGCTGTGGATACTGTTCTCGTCGGGCACAACGGGAATACCCAAAGCCATCGTGCAAAGCCACGGCGGCATCCTGATCGAGCAAATGAAACTCAGCTCTCTGCACTTCAACCTGAAACAGGACGAGCGTTTGTTTTTTTATACGACGCTCGGCTGGATGATGTGGAACTTCCTGGTGAGTTCGATGCTGGTCGGCGTCGTTCCGGTTCTTTACGACGGCAATCCGAACTACCCGGATGCGTCTGCCCTGTGGCGCATCGTCGAGAAAAGCAACACGACATTGTTCGGTGCCAGTCCGACCTTCGTGCAATTGCAACAGCAGGCCGGCATCGTTCCGAAGAATGAATTCGACCTGCACGGACTGATGGGCGTGATGCTGGCCGGGTCGCCGGTTTCAGGCGATTGCATGGCGTGGTTCTACGAAAAGGTAAAGAGCGAACTGTGGGTGATGCCGGGGAGCGGTGGTACCGATATCTGTTCGGGCTTCGTCGGCGGCGTCCCGGGCCCGCCTGTTTACGCCGGTGAGATCCAGGGCATGCATCTCGGTGTCGATGCGCACGCTTTCGATGAGAATGGACATTCGGTGATCAACCAGGTGGGAGAGCTGGTGATTACGCAACCGATGCCCTCGATGCCGGTGCGTTTCTGGAATGACGAGGGCGATGCCAGGTACAGGGAAACCTACTTCGACACCTGGCCGGGCGTGTGGAGACACGGCGATTTCTTCATGGTCAACGAGCGCGGCGGATGTTTTGTGCTCGGCCGTTCGGACGCCACCCTGAATCGATTCGGCATCCGCATCGGCACGGCGGAGATCTATCGCTGCCTGGAAGCCATGGATGAGGTTAAGGACTCGCTCATCGTCAACCTGGATCTTCCGAACGGAAATTTTTTCATGCCGTTGTTCGTGCAGCTCGCCAATGGTATCGAACTCGATGAGGCGCTCGACCAGAAGATTCGCAAGACCCTGCGCGAGCGATACTCGCCACGCCACGTGCCGGAAAAGATCTACCCGGTCGACGACATCCCGTATACGCTCACCGGCAAGAAAATGGAGGTGCCGGTAAGGCGCATACTGATGGGCACGCCGCTTGAAAAAGCCGCCAATCCCAGCGTGATGCGCAACCCGGACTCACTCGATTATTTCCTGCGCTTTGCAAGGGAAAGAAAAGACTACAAACTGTAGTTCTCCCTGATGGAGACTTTAGCGAACCCCGCCAACGGATACTGAATCATGGCACGGACAGTGGCACGAATCATCGCCGGCATCGGCGCCTCGCATACACCCACGATAGGTTTTGCCAAGGACACGAAAACCGAAAACGACGCGGCATGGGCAGGTGTATTCCGCGTATTCAAGCCGCTGAAGGAATGGCTGGAGCAACGGCGGCCGGACGTGCTGCTGGTCATCTATAACGACCACATCACCTCGTTCTTCTTCGAACACTATTCGCCGTTCGTCCTTGGTGTGGACGACCGTTACGTAACGGCGGATGAGGGCGGCGGCCCACGCGAGTATCCGGCGGTTGCCGGTCATCCGGGACTGGCGCGCCACATCGGCAGCTCGCTTTTCGCGGATGAATTCGATATCTCGTTCTTTCAGAAAAAGCCGATCGATCACGGACTGTTTTCGCCGCTGTCGATGATGACGGACCGGGGGAAATCGTGGAACGGTGCGGTGATACCGCTGCAGGTGGGCGTGCTGCAGTTCCCCATCCCGACGGCAAGGCGATGTTATCGGCTTGGCCAGGCGCTGCGCAGGGCTATCGAAAGCTATCCGGAAGACCTGTCGGTGGCCATCGTCGCCACCGGCGGACTTTCGCACCAGGTGCACGGGGAACGCTGCGGCTTCAACAACACCGAATGGGATATGCGGTTTCTCGATTTGCTGGAGAAAGATCCGGAAGCGCTGACCGGCATCACCCATGCCGAGTATGCCGAGCGCGGCGGTATGGAAAGTGCGGAAATTATCATGTGGCTGATCATGCGCGGTGCGCTGCCGAAGCAGGTCAACTGCGTACACCGCGACTACTGTCTGCCGTCGATGACCGCCATCGCTACCGTGATCTATGAGAACCCGGCCGAACCCAAACAAAAAGAGGCCGAAGAGCAGCGGCAGCGCATTGGCGTGCAGCTCGCAGGTATCGAAAAATTACAAGGCACGCACCCGTTCACTCTGGAAACGAGCCATCGGGCCTACCGGCTGAACGATTTCCTGCACCGCTTGGTGGAGCCTGCACACCGCGATCGCTTTCTGCACGATACCGCGAAGCTGTACGAGGAATTCCGGCTGACCGCCGAAGAGCGCCGCCTCGTCGATGACAGGAACTGGATCGGGCTCATACATTACGGCGTCATATTCTTCTGCCTGGAGAAAATGGCGGCCGTGATAGGCAGCTCCAATCCGCAGGTCTATGCGCAGATGCGCGGCGAGACGCTGGAAGAATTCCAGAAGACCCGGAATGTCAGCATGCAATACTCCGTCGCCGGCGGTGATGCTGCCCGCAAGCTTGCGAAGAAAAGCGAAATAGAACGCTGAGGTAGAACGTTGAGGTCCGGCGGTACAACGATCGACGCGACACAGCACCAGGTAACAGAGACATGGGTTCAGACATACGGATCGAAACGCCGCGACTGATTTTGCGCAACATCGATCCCGAGCGGGACTTCGATGGCTGGGCGCGTTTGATGGCCGACGAGCACAGCGTGCGTTTCATCGGCGGCCAGGTCATGGATCGCGCGCTCGCATGGCGCAACATGGCTGCAGCTATTGGCCATTGGCAAATTCGTGGATTCGGTTTTTTCTCGGTCGAGGACAAGGCGACGGGCGTATGGCTGGGCCGGGTGGGGCCGTGGTACCCGGACGGCTGGCCGGCGCCGGAGATTGGCTGGGCAATCCGTCGCGAAGACTGGGGCAAGGGATACGCCACTGAGGCCGGGCGGGCGTCGCTCGAGTATGCCCGCACTGTGCTCGGTTGGACGGAAGTCATACACGTGATACTAAGCGGCAACGAGCGCAGCATCGCCGTCGCCGAAAGGCTGGGCTCGACTTTTCTCAGGACGCAACAGGGATTGCCGGGCGTTACGGACGAGGACGTACTCATCTACGGGCAAAGCGCGCCGGCATTTTCCGTGTAGGAGCCCGCATCGCGGGCGACGCGGACGTCAAATCGTCACGCGATGGAAAAGGGGCATCGCCGGCCGCGTTGCCTGTGGCGGAATGGCTCCCTTCGGTCCGCTTAATTTCCGCCACAGGCAACCCGACCGACGCTGCCGTTATCGTCCGCGTACGTCGCCCGCAATGCGGGCGCCTATAGCGCAAGCCCAGGATTTGTAGAGAGTCAAGAACTGGCACTGTTTCAGGCTGTGCCGGGGAAGCAGAAAAAATCCGGCACCTTTCCTAGTCGTTTTTGAAGTCCTGATCGACGAGTCCGAACAGTATTTTCTTTTCTTCGTCCGACATTTGCACCGAACGGTCGACCAGGTCCTTGCCGACCGCGGCGCCGCGCACCACCGCCGGTCGCTGGCCGACCGCCTCGAACCAGCGTTTGACGTTTGGGAAGTCGTTCAGGTCCTGCCCCTGCCAGTCATAGCGAAAAACCCATGGCCAGGCAGCGATGTCGGCGATCGAGTATTCGCCGCCGAGATATTCCTCGCGGCCCAGTTGCCAGTCCATGACCTCGTAAAGGCGCGCCACTTCCTGGCGAAAACGCCGCATGCCTTCCTCGTTCTTGTGCGGCGCATAGCGAAGAAAATAATGTGCCTGGCCGGCCATCGGTCCCAGTCCGCCGAT
>JAHKKM010000193.1 GCA_020027645.1 Pseudomonadota bacterium | reverse complement strand
ATCATGCTGGTACTGGATGCGAGCCTTGGACAGAATGCGCTCCTGCAAGCCGAAAAATTTCATGCGGCACTTGGTGTGACCGGCATTACCGTCACCAAGCTTGACGGCACTGCCAAGGGAGGAATTCTGCTGGCGATTGCGCAGAAACTGGCCATTCCCGTGCGATTCATCGGTATCGGAGAAAGTGTTGAGGACATGCAGGAATTTCGCGCCAACGAGTACGCGGACGCCTTGATGAGTACACCGAACCAGGTCCACTCGCAGCAATGATTCGACTCGAGGACGTCACCAAACGCTACCCGACCGGACAGGCCGCGCTGAAAAACCTCAGCCTGACTGTCGAGAAAGGCGAAATGGTTTTCGTAACCGGACATTCCGGTGCCGGCAAGAGCACTTTGTTGCGGCTGATCGCCCTGATCGAACGCCCGACGAGCGGTCAGGTGATAGTGGATGGACAGAATACGCGACGAGTGTCGAGGCGAAAGATACCCGCGTACCGGCGCCAGATCGGCATGGTTTTTCAGGATCACCGGCTGCTCTACGACCGGCCGGTCTTTGACAACGTGGCATTGCCCCTGATCATCGCAGGCTTTGCCCACCGTGAAGTCGGGCGACGGGTTCGCGCCGCTCTCGATCAGGTCAGCTTGCTGCATAAAGAGAAACAGCTGCCGGAAACCCTGTCATCGGGTGAGCAGCAACGCGTCGGGATTGCCCGCGCCATCGTCAGCCGGCCCAAACTGCTGATTGCAGACGAACCGACCGGCAACCTGGATCCCGACCTGTCGCTGGAAGTCATGCGTATTTTCCGACGCTTCAATGAAGTCGGCGTAACGCTGTTGATTGCGAGTCATGACATTACTCTGATCGACCAGCTGGGCTGCCGGCGAATTCCGCTCGTGGATGGCAGCCTGCAGACAGACGAGGACGATGACGTGGTCGCCGAATACGCGGAGCAGCTCGAGTCTGAGCGGGCGCGGATCGAATGGCCATGAACCGTGCGGCAGATACGCTGGCACCGGCACGCCGTTCGGGAATCCTCTCGACATGGTTTGCTCTGCATCTCGGCACGGCGGTAGCCGCACTTGGCAGGGTTGCACGACAGCCGTTTGCCAGTTTGATGACCATCCTTGTCATTGCAGTGACTCTTGCACTGCCTGCCGCACTCCATCTTGTTATCAAGAATGCGCAGGCCATCAGCGGAAACTGGGCCAATGCGCTCGACTTTTCCGTGTATCTGAAGAAAGGGGTTTCGGAGAAGGATGCTCGTCAACTCGCCTCGATCATCGACCAGCGTGCCGATATCGACCAGGTAATTTTTATTTCCGCGGATGAGGCCCTCGCGGAATTTCGCGAGCAATCCGGTTTCGGTGCGGCCCTCGATCAGCTCACCAGCAATCCGCTTCCGCATACGCTGGTGGTTCGCCCCGGCGCGTCGAACACCGCCGAGTCGATGATGCTGTTGAACGAGGAACTCTCCAACCTTCCGGAGACCGAATTCGTGCAGACGGATACGGATTGGGTGAGGCGGTTCCACGCCATCCTCGACATTCTCGAACGCGCGACCGTCATCGGTGCAGCGCTGCTCGGCGTTGCCATCCTGGTTATCATCGGCAATACCATCCGCCTCGATATTCAAAACCGGCGCGAAGAAATCGAGGTCACCAAGCTCATTGGAGCCAGCAACGCGTTTGTGCGGCGGCCCTTTCTCTACACCGGCTTCTGGTACGGTCTTGGCGGCGGCCTGATGGCACTCGGCCTGGTGGGCTACGGACTTTATGCGCTCGAGCAGCCGGTGGCACGTCTGTCGGGCCTGTACAACAGTTCGTTTTCCGTGCTTTCACTCGACCTCAGGGAAAGCCTGCTGATCGTTGGCGCAGGCGTTCTCCTCGGCCTGGTCGGGTCGTGGATTGCAGCCACGCGGCACATGCGGCGAATCGAACCACGCTAGCCATCGCGGCAAGAATGCGAGGGAATGCGCTTGTTGCCAATCCGCCACTGCGGCCCTGTATCTGATTGTTTCTCAAGCCAAAAAAAGTAGCCCTGCAACGGAACCGACTGCCATCGTTAGCACTCCAAGGCGACGAGTGCTAAACTCGGTACCGACATAAGGTGGATGAATTCATGACCAATGCCGTTGCAGTGAGTACACACAAGCTGGCGCTGACCGGACCGGTCGGCAGCCTCGATGCCTATATTCAGGCTGTTGGCTCTATTGCAGTTCTGAGCAAGGAGTACGAGCAGACGCTGGCGCGCCGATTCCGCGAGGAAGGCGACCTCGAGGCGGCCCGCGAACTGGTCATGGCGCATCTTCGCTTTGTGGTGCACATCGCCAAGGGCTATACCGGCTACGGCCTGCCGCTTGCCGACCTGATCCAGGAAGGCAATGTTGGACTGATGAAAGCCGTCAAACGCTTCGACCCCCAATACGACGTGCGGCTGGTATCGTTTGCCGTACACTGGATTCGCGCCGAAATTCACGAGTACGTATTGCGCAACTGGCGCATCGTCAAGGTGGCCACCACCAAGGCGCAGCGCAAGCTGTTCTTCAATCTTCGCAAAGCGAAGAAGTCCTTGTCCTGGCTGACCCATGACGAGACCCAGGCTGTCGCGGAAGATCTTGGTGTCACTCCGGCGGAAGTCACGGAAATGGAAAGTCGTCTAAGTGCTTACGACCCCGAGTTCGATCCTGCGCCGGATGCTGACGACGAGCACGCATTTACGCCGGCGGCCTACCTGCCGAGCCCGAATTCCGATCCTGCGATCATTCTGGAGAAATCCGACTGGCAGGACGATGCAACCGGCCGCATGGTCGAAGCACTGGAAACACTCGACGACAGGAGCCGGCACATTCTGCAGAGCCGCTGGCTGGACGAAAAGAAGCCGACCTTGCACGAACTTGCGGACGAGTACGGCGTATCGGCGGAACGCATCCGCCAGATCGAAGTCAACGCGATACGCAAACTCAAGGCAGCGATGGAAGCCTGACACACAGCCACTGGCCTGCCAGTGGCTCCAGCCTTTGCTAGAGATAGGTTCGGCGGCGAAACTTTACGAAGCCGCCGTCTTCGACGCCCAGCGGGTCGCGGTGCGTCCAGTGCACCAGACCGCCATACTCGTTCCATTCGTACATACCGCGAAAGCGAATCCTGTCGCCGACGCCGACCGGAATCCTTTCGGCCAGATCGATGTTATGCGCAATGAGCAAGGTCTGGCCGTTACGGGCATCGAGAACGAAGCGCTGATGACGTGAACCGTCGTTGTCGTCGGGCACCATGCGCCGCACGATCCCGGACCCTTCGATCCACGTACCCGTGTGTCGCTTGTCATAGACTGGATTCAATGCGGCCGCCCTTTTGTTATTTTTGGCGGGGCTGCAGGACAACATTAAGAAGAAAAGCGCAAATCGCCTTCTTTATTGAAACCTGCGTATCGGATTGTCGCGGATTGTTCTACGCCGCGGCAACAAGGAATGCGGCTTTTCAGCCGCATTCCTCAAATTGCGCGATCCGGAATCAGGAGGTGAGTGGAACCAGCGTGATTTCAACGCGCCGGTTGGCCTGTCGGCCATCCGTGGTGCCGTTGTCCGCCACCGGCCGGGCCTCACCCATGCCGACCGTGATCATCCGCTGAGTGATAACGCCTTGAGTCTGCAGGAACTGTGCAACCGAGCTTGCGCGTCGCTCCGACAAACTCTGGTTGTACGCATCCGTACCGGTGTTATCCGTATGGCCGGCAACTTCGACGACTGTCTGTTCATACTCTTTCAATACTTTGGAAACCGATGTCAGCACATCGAAAAACGCCGGGTTCAGATCCGAACTGTTGGTCGCAAAAGTTACGTTGCCCGGCATGTTCAACGTTATGTTGTCGCCGATTCGCGTAACGCTGACGCCTGTGCCCTGCAACTCTGCCCGCAGCTCGGCTTCCTGCTTGTCCTGGTAGTGACCTATAGCGCCACCGGCGAGTGCTCCAACACCGGCACCGATCATGGCGTGCTGCCTGCGTTCGACCGCATCGTCACCGGATATCAGGCCTACGACTGCACCGGCAGCCGCGCCAATCATTGCGCCTTTTGCGGCATTGCTGGTTTTCGGTTCCTGCGTGTAAGGGTCCAGTGTCTCGCAACCCGCGAACGTAACCGCGGCGACCAACATCAGGACCATCAAGTTTTTGCTATTCATCTCGTATCCTCTTTCTTTGCCCAGTCATCGCGAAGTGGAACCCGATCCGCTTGTGTTACCCCGGACCGGCATTCCGCAAATCGCTCGGTAATTGTCACTATTGTACGCATTCATACCCTGAACCTTTGCTTAACCACAGACATTTAGCCCACCGGGTCCATACCGCATCGCAAAACTGCGACACAGTGCACATTTCGCCCATGCTCGCCTGCAGCATGCGCCGCAGCTCCAGGGCAATCGGCCGATACGTCTGTTTCGGCGCCTTTGCAGCCGGTTTGACCGGCATTTTTGAACCTGTCCCGGCCTGCCGATTCCGGTAGAATCGTCTGCCCAAAACCGCTGCCCGACCAACAGGAGCCACCGTGGCCAGTACGACGCCTTTGAAAAAGGCTGCTTCAAAGAAGAAACAGCTCAACCCGCTGGATCTGTTCGATATTCGTTCCGAACTGTCCGAAGACGAGCAGATGGTGCAGGACACTGTCGCCCGGTTCGTCGATGACAAGGTACTGCCGGTCATCCGCGACGCTTTCGAAAAGCACTATTTTCCGAAAGACCTGAT
>JAHKKM010000049.1 GCA_020027645.1 Pseudomonadota bacterium | reverse complement strand
CATGGTTTCGCGAAGGTCGCTCAAGGCGTTGTGGCCATCCAGCGGATTGATACGCACCCAGCACTCCAGTCCCGATGCGGCTGCGAGAAATTCGCGTGTGCGCGATCTGGCTTTCGGCAGCTCGCTGCTGACCACGGAATCCTCGAGATCGATGATCAATGCATCGGCACCCGCGTCGCGCGCTTTCGCGAGTTTGCGTTCGCTGTCGCCAGGCACGAACAGGAAACTTCGGCTCATTTCGGTTTCCGTAACATCAGTGCCGAGCGTTTGCACTCGCCCACAAGCACGCCATGCTGATTGAACGCCCGGTGAGCGAAGACCACGATGCCATTGTCCGGACGCGTCCGGCTCTCGCGCAATTCGAGCACTTCGGTCTCGACATGAATCGTATCGCCATGAAACAGCGGTTTGGGAAACCGTACTTCGTCCCAGCCGAGATTGGCAACTGTTGTGCCTGAGGTAGTATCGCCGACGGAAATGCCGACCATGAATCCCAGGGTAAGACAACTGTTGACCAGCGGCCTGCCAAATTCCGTGGTCTTGCAATATTCTGCATCGATGTGCAATGGCGCCGGATTATGAGTCAGGGCGCTGAACCACACATTGTCCGCTTCGGTAATGGTTCGTCTGATCGGGTGCTGGAAAGTCTGACCCTTGGAGAACTGTTCAAAATAAAGCCCTGGCATCGCATCCACCCCGTA
Organism: Pseudomonadota bacterium; assembly: GCA_020027645.1. Lineage (GTDB taxonomy): Bacteria > Pseudomonadota > Gammaproteobacteria > Steroidobacterales > Woeseiaceae > JAKEGN01. Next base: position 14,063 of record JAHKKM010000049.1, on the reverse strand, counting down.
CGCTGTTGTACCCGGCCGCGCCTTACAAAGATCGTTACCGCGCGATTGACTGCGGTTAATGACCGCGGTTAATGACCGCGGTTAATGATAATAGTCGCTGCACGGGCGATTAGAAACCTTGAGACTGATGAGTCGCGGGATGACGCAGAAACTTTTGAGTTCTCGCGGGTCTGACAGGTAAGCTTTCGGTATTCCAATGCGCCGCACCAGGAGACATCCAATGGCGGTTTCGAGACGCGAGTTTAGCAAGGCGGGTATGGCCGGTGCGGTAATGTCTGCGATTGGCGGACCGCTGGCATTGGCCGAGACTGGCAAGCTCATTCAACGGCCCATTCCCTCTTCCGGTGAGTCCATCCCGATCATCGGTGTGGGCACCAATCGTTACGGCGTTGGCAATGACCTGGAACTTCGCAAACCGTTGCGCGATTCGCTCGCACGGTTCCATGAACTGGGTGGCACCGTGATTGATACCGCACCGCAGTACCGCAGCTCGGAAACCGTGCTCGGTGAGCTTATCGATGAACTCGATATCGGCGCCGACATCTTCATGGCAACAAAAATCGACCAGCAGAGCCGCGAGAAAAATGCAGCCACTCTGGATCGTTCGGTCCAGCTGCTTGGATTTCCAAGTATCGACCTGTTGCAATGTCATAACCTGATCGGCTGGGAGAAAGCGATTCCGCAGCTGCACGAATGGAAGGCAGCCGGACGAATTCGTTATGCAGGCATCACAACGTCGCGTGAGCACCAGTACGAATTGATGGAAACGATCATGAAATCACACGACCTGGATTTCATCCAGATTAATTATTCACTCGCCGACCAGCGCAGTTCCGCTGAGCGCTTGCTGCCGCTCGCCGCCGATCGCGGCATGGCGGTATTGGTGAATCGGCCTTTCGGCGGTGGCAACGTATTCGAGAAACTGTCCCGAACCGCATTGCCTGGTTGGGCCGCCGAATTCGATTGCGTGAGCTGGGGACAATTCCTGCTGAAGTATGCCGTGTCGCACCCGGCTGTGACTTGCGCAATCCCGGGAATGACCAAAGTTCGCCATGTCGACGACAACATGGCGGCGGCCACCGGACGGCTGCCATCCACCGGGCAGCGACAACGGCAGGAAGCATTCTTCGACGTACTCTGAACCGCGGATCGCCGGTGGTGACCGGCAACAGCGGTCGTGTACCGGCCTGACTAAGTCAGCAACGGCATTGCACCCGCCGCAATGCTCAGCACCAGGAAAAAACCTGCCATATCGGTAATCGTGGTCAGCACCGGTCCCGAGGCGATAGCCGGGTCAATCTTGAAATACTTCAACAACAGCGGGATCAAGCCGCCAATCGAAACCGCGAGCACCGTGTTCAGGGCGAGCGCGGTACCGACCACCAACCCCAGCCAGGGGTTGCCTTTCCACATCCAGGCCGCAATGCCCAGCATCACGCCCAGGATGATCCCGTTGATGAGCCCGACAGAAGCTTCCTTTCGCCACACGCGGAAGAATTCGTTGGGCTTGATGACACCCAGCGTCAGCTCGCGCATGCTGACCGCCACGGCCTGGAATCCGGAACAACCGCTCATGTCCGACACGATCGGCAGAAACACCGCAAGTGCAATGACTGCGGCAAGCGTGTCTTCGTAAATGGCGATGACGCTCGCCGCCATGATATTCAGCAGTATATTCAGACTGAGCCAGGACAAGCGCCGTTTAGTACGGATCGAAAGCGGCATCGATCGCAATTCGTCATCGACGATACCCTGCTGCTTCATCTGGTTCATGCCTGCACGGTCGCGCAATTCATCAGCCAGAGTCGATCTCGAAATTGCACCTATCAGGACACCATCGTCATTTACAACCGGCAACCCGAGGAAATCCTCATCATCGAAAATACTTTCGACCTGCTCGATGCTGGCCGATGCCTTCAAACTGATCGGCGCCGTCATTATCTCGGTCAGCTGACGGGTTCTCGCCGACAACAGCAGGTTTCGCAGTGAAATGACCCCGACCAGGCGGCCCCTGTCGTCGACAACATAAGGATGGTGTCCGCGGTAGCGTTCGAAGTCCTCGTCGCTGGATACAAACAGATCGAGCACGTCCGCAACTCTCGACGAGGTGGAAAACCGGAATACCTGAGGGTGCATCAGGCCACCGGCAGTATCCGCTGCATAAAGTGCCAGTGCGCGGGCATCGGCGGCAGCGGCGGGTTCCATGCTCGCCAGAATGGCCGCGACATCTTTCTCGTCGATTTCCTGAAGCAAGTCAGCCTGAACGTCGCTCTCGACTTCCCCGAGAATGGACGCTGCCTCAACGGCCGTCAGCGTTTCGATCAGGTCAAGTGCCGGTTGATCCGGATACTCCTCGATCAGGTCGGCGGCATCCGCCGGATCCAGGGCAACCAGAATATCTTTTTGCTCGTCCTGGTCGAGATGCAAGAGTGCCTGCGTCGCTTCCGCGGTCGGCAGGTCTGCAATCACCGCTCGCAGCTGGTCCTCATCCCCCGTTTCGAGGGTTTCCCGGAGCAATTCCCAGGTTGTCATTTCTTCGTTGTTCATTCGCAGCTCTCCGTAAATAAGCCGGCGAAATAGCGATTTCGAATTGGCCTGCCTGGACGCGTTCGATTTGGCAGAGTGGTCCGTATCAAGATACGCTTCGACAAATATCGCCGCCAGCAATTTTGCGGTTTGGGTCCGATACTGAGACGGCAAGCACATTTCTTTTCTGCGGCCGGCCGAATGGCTTTCCGACAGGCCGGACCAGAACGGCGCGCAGGCCCGTCAGGACACTTCGAGAACATGCCAGAAAAGACAATAAAAGTAGGCGGTGTGGAGGTTGGTGCCGGCAAGCGGGTCACGGTGGACCTCCCGGTCGCCAATCTCTATACGCACACCAACCTCACGATGCCGGTGCACATCGTCAACGGGCGCCACGAGGGCCCTACATTTTTCATCACATCGGCTTTGCACGGAGACGAACTGAACGGCATCGAGATCATCAAGCGCTTGTTGAAGCGCGTATCGCCGAAATCTCTGCACGGATGCCTGCTGGCGATCCCGATAGTCAATGTATTCGGATTCCTGAATCAGTCCCGTTACCTGCCCGATCGCCGGGACCTGAATCGTTCCTTTCCGGGCCGGGAAACCGGCTCGATCGCCGCACGCATAGCCAACCTCGTTGCCACCGAGATTATTGCGCAATCGAACTACGGCATAGACCTTCACACCGGCGCGATCAATCGAACCAACCTGCCACAGATTCGTGCCGACCTGTCCAACCCTGTGGTACGAAAAATGGCCGATGCATTCGGTGCGCCGGTTGCCATCGACGCCGCGGTCCGCGACGGGACATTGCGCCAGTATGCATCCCGTGAAGGCAAGCCCACCCTGCTTTACGAGTGCGGCGAAGCATTGCGTTTCGACGAACTTTCGATCAAAGCGGGAGTTCGGGGTATAGTGCGCGTCCTTCGCGTACTGGAAATGCTGCCTGCGGCGCCGCCTGCAAAGATCGTTGTTGCACCGACGTACGCCAATTCGACGACCTGGGTGCGTGCACCGATCAGCGGGCTGATAACGACCATTTGCCGCCTTGGCCAGCGGGTGAAATCCGGCCAGGTGCTGGCCCGGGTCAACGACCCGTTTGGAGAAGTCGAGGTGGATGTGGTGGCGTCAGTGCCGGGACTCGTGATCGGCAGAAGCACTTCACCCCTCACCCACGAGGGTGATGCGCTGGTACACCTGGCGCGATTCGACGATTCGCGGGAGGCGAAAGCAACCGTGGATGATTTTTATGAAGCCCATGGACTGGACACCAACTGGGGCTGACATTGGACAGCGAACGCGACGGACTGATCGTTACCGGCTGGCGCGAGTGGGTGCACTTGCCATTGCTCGGTATTCGCCGCATCAAGGCAAAGATCGATACCGGTGCAAGGACCTCCGCGTTGCACGCTTTCCACGTGGAGACCTTCGACAAGGACGGCGAGCTTTGGGTGCGCTTCAAAATACACCCGAAGCAGAATCGCGTGGACCTGCAAAAGATCTGTGAGGCACGTATAAAGGATGAACGTGTGGTGTCGGATTCCGGCGGCCACAAGGAAAAACGCTACATCATCGAGACCGATCTCGTACTGGCCGGGCGACGCTGGCCGGCAGAAATTTCGCTGACGGCGCGAGATGACATGCGCTTTCGCATGTTGCTCGGCAGGACAGCCATGAAAAAACGCGTGATCGTGAATCCTGCCAGGTCTTACCTGACGCGCAGGCCACGGTCAGCATCAAAGGATCACCTGAAATGAAAATCGGCATACTTTCGCGCAATCGCAAGCTGTACTCGACCACGCGACTGGTGCAGGCGGCACAGAAGCGTGGTCATCAGGTGCGAGTCATCAATCACCTGCGTTGCTATATGAACATAGCGAGCTTCAAGCCAAGCATCCAGTACGATGGCAAGCAGCTCGAGGGATTCGACGCCATCATTCCACGTATCGGTGCGTCCGTTACGTTTTACGGTACTGCCGTCGTGCGCCAATTCGAAATGATGGGCACCTTCAGCTTGAACGAATCGGTGGCCATTTCCCGTTCGCGCGACAAGCTGCGTTCCCTGCAGCTGCTGTCGCGAAAGGGAATTGGCCTGCCCGTGACCGGGTTTGCACATTCCCCCGACGATACCGAGGACCTGCTGAATCTGGTCGGCGGTGCGCCGGTCGTGGTCAAGCTCCTCGAGGGTACGCAGGGCAAAGGCGTAGTGCTTGCTGAAACGCGAAATGCCGCAGAAAGCGTGGTCGAAGCGTTTCGCGGCTTGAATGCCAACTTTCTGGTACAGGAGTTTGTCAAGGAAGCCAGGGGCTCGGATATCCGTTGTTTTGTCATCGGCGAAAAGGTCGTGGCGTCGATGATGCGGCAGGCAGAAGAAGGCGAATTTCGCTCGAACCTGCATCGCGGCGGCACCGCCAAGCTGATCAAAATCTCGCCCGAGGAGCGTTCGACCGCGGTGCGTTCGGCAAAAATCATGGGCCTGAATGTTGCAGGCGTTGACATTTTACGGTCGAATCATGGACCCGTGGTGGTGGAGGTCAACTCCTCGCCGGGCCTCGAAGGCATCGAAGCAGCCACCGGGAAGGACGTGGCTGGTATGATAATCGACTACATCGAACGCCATGCAAAGTCCGGCAAGACCAAAACCAAAGGGCGGGGCTAGTTTCAATCAGGAGAGGTGGCAGAGTGGTCGAATGTACCTGACTCGAAATCAGGAGTACGGGTCACCGTACCGTGGGTTCGAATCCCACCCTCTCCGCCAGAAATCCAAAGGCCCCTTTATGGGGCCTCTTGGATTTCTTCGGTGCAGGGTGCCAGGTGAGAACCCAATGGTTCGACAAATCCGCATAGCGGATTTGGACGCACGAAGTGCGCCCCGCAGGGGTGAGCTCGCGCAGCGAGCGAATCAATCCCACCCTCTCCGTCAAAACGCCGTCGGCCCCATCGGGACTGCTGCTGCATTTGAGCGCGCTCGTGCAGCACAGCGCGATTGCATCGAATGATGGACCTGCCAAGCCATTTTCACGCCTATGGCGCCATTCTGGTCACGCTCGGTGCACTCGTGCTGTTCACGCGCGCGCGCATCTCCCTGGAGGCATCGTGCCTGATCGTGCTGGTGTTGCTGGTCGCCGGTTTCGAGTTGTTTCCGTTTCCGGTCGATGGCAAACCTTTTCCGGGCATGCGATTGCTCAGTGGCTTCGGCAACGACGTTGTCATTACGATCGCCCTGTTGCTGGTACTCGCGAAAGGTATTGAAGTCTGTGGTGGCTTTGCCGCGATAAGCCATTTCCTGGTGCGTATATGGCGGCGGGATCCGAGCATTGCACTGCTGGTAACGCTGCTGATCACCGCGACTCTCAGCGCCTTTATCAACAATACGCCACTTATCGTCATCATCCTGCCAGTGCTGGTCAGCGTCGCGCATCAAACGAATACTTCGCCGTCGCGCATCTTGATGCCAGTGGGTTTTGCCACGATTGCCGGCGGTATGACCACCACCATCGGAACATCCACCAACCTGCTGGTCGTGAATATTGCTGAAGATCTCGGTGTCGGGCAGATCGGTATGTTCGATTTCATTCTCCCCGGCGCATTCACCGCCCTCATAGCGATACTTTTCATGTGGCTGGTAGCGCCGCGCCTGCTGCCCGACAGAAAACCGCCATCGGCAGACACGACCGAGCGGCTGTATCTTGCGGCGCTGACCATTACCGCCAACGGAGCCCTGGTCGACAAGACCCTTAGCGAGGCTCGCCTGCTGCTGGCTTCCAGCCTGCGCATCGAGCGCATCGTTCGCGGCGGTTCAATTGAACTGGTCCGGCTGCCCAATCTTCGCTTGCGGGAAGGTGATGTGGTGCATGTGTGCGGACACGCCGAGCCAATTACCAGCGCACAGAAGTTGTTCGGTGATTCGATCGACATCGACAAGACCGTACACCCGTCCAACCAGCGCCTGGCCGAGATCGTGGTCACCCGGGAATCACCCCTGGTCAACCGGCATCTCAGTGCCGTAACAGGCTTTATGCCCGGGACCCTGTTGCCCATCGGCATACACCGGCCGGGCAGGACCAGTTTCGAGAAGATCAAACACGACGAGGACCTGCTGCTGCGGATTGGCGATATCCTCCTGATGCAGGGCGATCGCAAGGACATCCGCACGCTGGCCAAACGCCCCAACATGTTGGTCCTCGACCGCAACATTCATGTGCCGCGACAATCCAAGGCCAGCGCCGCCGTCAGTATCATGACACTGGTCGTCGTAAGCGCGGCGTTCGGATTTCTGCCAATTTCCGCCGCGGCGCTATTCGGGGTGCTGGCGATGCTGGCCAGCCGCTGCCTCGCCTGGGACGAACTCTGGTCAGCGCTGAACGTCCGGGTAATGCTGATGATTGTTACCAGCCTCGCAATTGGTACTTCGCTGACGGTGACTGGCGCGGACCGCATGTTGGCGCACGAATTTGTTTCCATCGTCCAAGGCATGCCGCCCTGGCTGATACTCAGCGGGCTGTTGCTGTTGACGGCATTGATTACAGAGATAATTACGAACAATGCTGTCGCGATTATCTGGACACCGATTGCCATCAGCATGGCCCGCGAACTCGGCCTTCCAGAGATGCCGTTTCTGCTGGCAGTTCTGTTCGGTGCCAACATGAGCTTCATTACGCCGATCGGCTACCAGATCAACCTACTGGTTTTCAGTGCGGGTGGCTACCAGTTTTCCGACTTCTACCGTGTCGGCATTCCGTTGCAGGTCGTGTTGTGGCTGTCGACATCGGCAATACTCACCTGGCTGTACCTTTAGGAAGTCGCAACAAAGCGATTTGACTTATTCACCACGCACCGCAACTCGCGCTCATAGATCGTTGTTTTTCCACCGGAATGAAATTTGACCCGGTTTTATTGTGATCCGGGACGATGATTCTCTGCGGGATCTGGGTTAGCCTGTCGACCTTGCCTGGCTATACAAACGAGAATACCAGCCGGCCCGCGAGATTGAACAGGCGAGTGAAAAGCTGCCTGTCGCCGGAATTTTCGAATCGGCAGACTGTCGGAAGTGGAAATGGATTCGCTGGCTCCGATGTACTTTCCATAAGCTGCGACTTCATTAACGGAGGCCTGAATTGCGACTTCTGTTCTACGCACTGATAGCGTCATTGGTAGGTACCTGCTCATACCCGCCGCCGATGATCGACCAGATAGTCGAACTGGGCGAGCTTCGCGTGGTGACGCGCAATACGCCAACATCCTACTTCGTCGGCCCGGATGGTCCGGCGGGGCCCGAGTACGATCTGGTGCGTGATTTCGCCGACGAGCTGGGTGTCACACTGGTTATCGAGACGGTCGACAGTGTTTCCGAAATTCTGCCGAGACTGATGGACGGCCAAGCTCACATGGCTGCCGCTGGCCTGTCGATGACGGAATCCAGACGCCGGTTCCTGAGCTTCGGCCATCCCTACAACAGCGTCGACATGCATCTCATCTACAAGCTCGGCGCGGGCCGGCCAAGGTCCATCGACGACCTGGTGGGTCGATCCATCGAGGTAATTGCAGGCAGCAGTCACTCGGAGATGATGGCGCACCTTGCCGAGGTTTATCCGGGCCTCGAATGGACAGAGAATGCCGACGTCGAGGTGGTCGACCTGCTGCAAAAGGTGGCCAACGACGAGCTCGAGTTCACGATAGCCGACAGCACCGAGTTCAATATCCAGCGGCACTTCTATCCGGACCTTCGGGTAGTGCTCGACCTGGACGTAGGAGATCCGATTGCCTGGGCTTTCAAGAAGGGTGATGGTGACAGCCTGTTGTTGCGCGCTGATGAGTACCTGATCCGGGCCGAACGGTCGGGTTTTCTCGCGCAGGTCAATGACAGGTATTTCGGCCATACCGAGAAATTCGACTACGTGGGCACCCGTGCATTCCTGCGGCATTTCGACACCCGGCTACCGCGATACCGACCGACCTTCGAGGACGCCGGCGACCAGTGGAGCATCGACTGGCGGCTGCTCGCCGCGCTCGGGTACCAGGAATCACACTGGCGCTCGCACGCAGTATCACCGACCGGGGTACGCGGCATTATGATGCTGACCGAGGCCACGGCGGAATTTCTCGACATCCAGGACCGCATGGACCCGGCCAGCAGCATTTACGGCGGTGCCGAATTCCTGACACGCCAAATGGAACGAATTCCGGACAGCGTCGACGAACCCGACCGCACCTGGATGGCGCTGGCTTCTTACAACGTTGGCTTCAATCACCTGAAGGATGCCATGCAGATCGTCGAATGGCAGGGCGGCGATCCGAATACCTGGGTGGACGTCAGCAAGGCCTTGCTGCTGCTATCGAATCAGCGCTGGTATTCGCGCGTCCAGTACGGCTATGCGCGCGGCTGGGAGCCGGTGCTGTACGTCAACAATATTCGCAACTACTACAACATCATACGCTGGATAACCGCGAACGAGGCGGAAGCAGACGATGATCTGCAACCAAAGACTGAGCCCGGCTCGAATTCAGCTATCGAAATTGCCAGCGCAGACTAGGTATTTTTCTCAGCGCCGGCTTTCAAAAAATTTCTCGAGAATTGCTGCGCACTCTTCCTGCATCAACCCGCCATTCACTTCCATTTGGTGATTGAGCAATCGGTTATTAGCGAGATCCAGCACGCTGCCGGCTGCTCCGGCTTTGCTGTCGTAGGCGCCGAACACCAGTCGCTCGACTCGCGCATGCAACATGGCGCCGATACACATGGCGCAAGGTTCGAGTGTGACATACAGGTGCACGCCGTTCAGCCGGTAGTTTTTTTCACGCAATGCGGCCGCACGCAGCGCCACAATCTCCGCGTGTGCAGTCGGATCCGATTTCGCAACCGGCTGGTTGTAGCCCTGCCCGATCAGTTCTGCATTCCTGACCACGACCGCGCCGACCGGCACTTCGCCTGCGCCAGCGGCGATCGCCGCTTCACGGATGGCAAGCTGCATGAATTGCCTGTCGATTGCCGGCCAGGCGCTCACAACGGGTCAACCCGATTTGGCGCTGCGCCAACCGATATCATTCCCACTCGATGGTCGCAGGAGGCTTTCCGGAGATATCGTAGGTGACACGCGATATGCCTTTGACCTCGTTGATGATTCGAAGCGATACGTTTTCGAGGAATTCGTACGGCAGTCTGGCCCAGCGCGCGGTCATGAAATCGACAGTCTCGACCGCCCTCAACGCCACCACGAAATCGTAACGCCGTCCGTCGCCCATTACGCCGACCGAGCGTACGGGCAGGAACACGGCGAACGCCTGGCTGACCTTGTCGTACAGGTCGTGCTTGCGGAGCTCGTCTATGAAGATCTCGTCGGCGAGTTGCAGCAATGCGACGTATTCCGGCCTGACTTCGCCCAGCACTCGCACACCGAGGCCGGGACCCGGGAACGGGTGACGGAAGACCATCTCGCGCGGCAAGCCGAGTTCCGAGCCGATTTGCCGGACCTCGTCCTTGAACAGTTCGCGCAGCGGCTCGACCAACTGCATGCGCATTTTCAAAGGCAGGCCACCGACGTTGTGATGCGATTTGATCACATGAGCCTTGCCGGTTTTCGACCCTGCGGATTCGATCACATCCGGGTAAATAGTGCCCTGAGCAAGCCAGTGCACATCCCGCAGTTTGGTCGCTTCCTCTTCGAACACGTCGATGAACAGGCCGCCGATCCGCTTGCGCTTTTCTTCCGGGTCTGCAACTCCACGCAGTGCGGCAAAAAACCTTTCCGCGGCATTGACGCGAATTACGTTGACGCCGAGATGATCAGCAAAGGTCTGCATCACATGGTCGCCTTCGTGGCGACGCAACAGGCCATGATCGACAAAAACACAGGTCAGCTGATCACCGATCGCCTGGTGCAGCAATGCAGCGACCACTGATGAATCGACGCCGCCGGAGAGGCCAAGAAGAACCTTGTTCTTGCCGACAGCGTGCTGCACCCGGGTAATGCCATCTGCGACGATGTTGCTGGCGGTCCAGTCTCCCGGGCAAGCGCAAATTTCGCGAACGAAGCGTCGCATGATCGCCTGGCCTTGCGCCGTGTGCGTTACCTCCGGGTGAAACTGCACACCGAAATAGCGGCGCCTGCGATCTTCCATTGCCGCCAACGGCGAGTTCTTGCTCTTGCCGGTGATGGCAAATCCTGGCGGTACGCGTTCCACGCGATCGCCATGGCTCATCCACACCTTCAGTACCCGGGCTTTGCCCCCAGCGGAATCGTCGAGGCCGGACAGGAGATCCGAATCGAGAGGCGTAATTTCAGCGTAACCGAATTCACGGTGACTGGAAGTTTCCACACTGCCACCGAGTTGCGCTGCCATGGCCTGCATCCCGTAGCAGATTCCCAGCACCGGTACCTTGAGGTCGAATACGGCCTGTGAAACGCGCGGCGGATTTTCAATGTTCACCGACTCGGGACCACCAGAGAGGATGACACCGGACGGCTGGAAATTGCGGATCGATGCATCGTCCGCATCCCATGGATGGATCTCGGAATAAACACCGCACTCACGCACACGCCGTGCTATGAGCTGTGTGTATTGCCCGCCGAAATCGACGATCAGGATTCGATGCGCATGGATATCGGGAATCGCGGCTTGCGATATCGACTTTCTTGCCTGGCTCATGTGGATTGTCGGCGCGGCAACATGTCAGGTGCTGCTTCGATAATTCGGCGCTTCCTTGGTAATGGTCACGTCGTGTACGTGACTTTCGCGCATGCCGGCGGTAGTAATCTTGACAAACTTCGGCCGTGTACGCATTTCGTCGATATTGTGGCTGCCGGTATAGCCCATGGCTGCGCGAACGCCGCCTAATAGCTGGTGCACGATTGCAACCACCGAACCCTTGTAGGCGACCCGTCCTTCTATGCCCTCGGGCACCAGCTTCTCCAGTTCCTCGGTTGCATCCTGGAAATAGCGATCCCTGGATCCGTGCTTCTGGCCCATGGCGCCGATCGATCCCATTCCGCGATAGGACTTGTAGGAGCGACCCTGGTACAGCTCGACCTCACCCGGCGATTCCTCGGTCCCTGCAAACAGGCCACCGATCATGACCGAGTAGGCGCCGGCGACGATCGCCTTGGCGATATCACCGGAATAGCGAATTCCGCCGTCGGCGATCAGCGGCACTCCCTTCGAAGCCAGCGCCTCCGCTACCTCGGCCACCGCTGATATTTGCGGTACTCCGACGCCGGCAATCACGCGCGTGGTGCAAATGGACCCCGGTCCGATACCGACTTTGACGCCATCCGCGCCGGCCTCGACCAGTGCCAATGCAGCGTCGCCGGTGACTACGTTGCCGCCGATCACCTGCAAATCCGGGTACTTCTTCTTGATGCGGCGAACGCGCTCGAGTACACCTTTCGAAAATCCATGCGAGGTATCCACCACGATCACGTCGACGCCGGCTGCGACCAGCGCGGCGACCCGCTCATCACTGTCCTGCCCTGTGCCGACCGCCGCACCAACACGTAACGCGCCACGCGAATCCCTGCACGCATGCGGATGTTCGGTGGCTTTCTGGAAGTCCTTCGCGGTAATCATGCCGCGCAATTCGAAATTATCGGAAACGACCAGCACCTTTTCGATGCGATGCTGATGCAACAGTGACAGGACTTCCTCGTCCGGTGCGCCCTCGCGTACCGTAATGAGTCGCTCCTTGGGTGTCATGACGGTCGACACCGGTGCATCGAGCTGCGTTTCAAAACGCAGGTCACGGTGGGTCACGATTCCGAGAGTTTCATTGTTCTTGACAACAGGCACACCGGAAATCTTCATCGCGCGAGTCAGATCGATTACCTCGCGAATAGTCATGTCCGGTGAAACCGTGATCGGATTCCGCACGATACCGCTTTCGAATTTCTTGACCTTGGCCACTTCGCGCGCCTGTTGTTCAGGCTGCATGTTTTTGTGGATGATGCCGATGCCACCTTCCTGCGCCATGGCGATCGCCAGGTTAGACTCGGTGACCGTGTCCATGGCAGCGGAAATCAGCGGCACGTTCAGATTGATTTCGGGCGTCAGGCGGGTGGTCAGATCGGCTTCCCTGGGCAGCAGGTCGGAATATGCCGGCTCGAGCAGAACATCGTCAAAAGTGAGAGCTTCCTTGTCGATGCGCATGGGCCCTAGTTTGTCCGTGGGGAATAAAGGCGGCGATTGTACGCACAGCCCGATCATCGGTAAACGCCGGCGCGGAAAATGCGCCCAGCCAGGCACCAGGCCAAGCGCCGGGTGTCCTGCAGAACTGGCCGGCAGCGGCTGGCGGGGCACGGCTTGGTGGCGCTAAACCCCGGCCCGGCACCGTATACTCGCACCGTGAACGCAAATAGTGAGAATTCCACGGCCATCAGCGTCAGCGAGCTCAACCGCCGTGCACGCACTCTGCTCGAGCAGGGCATGACGCGAGTCTGGGTGGTCGGTGAACTGTCGAATCTCGCCAGGCCGGCCTCCGGTCACCTGTATTTCAGCCTTAAGGACGACAGTGCGCAGATCCGTTGCGCGTGGTTCCTGCAGCGGCAGCGTGGCCCGACCATAGGCCAGCGCAGCGGATTCAAGGACGGTGACCAAATGCTCGCGTTTGGCCGCGTCAGCATCTATGAGGCGCGCGGGGACTATCAGCTGATCGTTGAACAGCTGGAGCCCGCCGGAGAGGGCGCGCTGCGCCGCCAGTTCGAACTGCTGAAGAAAAAACTCGCGGACGAGGGCCTGTTCGATGCAATCCGCAAGAAAGCATTGCCGACCCTGCCCGGACGGATCGGCATCATCACCTCACCCAGCGGTGCCGCGGTTCGGGATATTCTCAGTGTGCTGCGCCGTCGATTTCCGGCCATACCGGTCGTTATCTATCCGGCTGCCGTGCAGGGTGAACTGGCGGCGGCGGAATTGCGCAGCGCATTGGCGGCAGCGGTCCGACGCAAGGAATGCGATGTACTGATCATCGGTCGAGGGGGCGGATCACTGGAGGACTTGTGGTCATTCAACGACGAGCAACTGGCGCGCGCTATTGCCAATTGCCCGATTCCGGTCGTCAGCGCCGTGGGACATGAGGTCGACTTCACTATTTGCGATTTCGTCGCTGACGTCCGCGCACCGACTCCGAGCGGCGCCGCGGAGCTGGTGGTTCCGGATCAGGCCGAATGGCAGCGCATGTTCATCGCCCTTGCCTCTCGAAACGCCGCGCTGGTAAAGCGTCACCTGCAGAATCGATATCAGAAACTGGACTGGCTCAGCCGGCAGCTACTGCAATGCAGCCCTGCCGCGACACTGGCACGGCAGAGTGACTGGTTGAGAAACCTGCGCCAGCTCCTGGTTGCGGCCATGCGCCACGATCTCGGCTTGCGCGGACGTTCGCTCGACCAGCTGGCGTCACGCCTGTTGCAGTTATCGCCGGCGCTCAGCGTACAGCGGATCCTGCACCGGCTGGCGACACTCCATCGGCGATTGAACGCTGTCGCCGATGCGATGGTCAACGCAGCAAGCCATCGGCTGGACCTTGCCGTACGTGCATTGCATGC
>JAHKKM010000192.1 GCA_020027645.1 Pseudomonadota bacterium | reverse complement strand
GAGCGCGGCGACAGCAGCGGCGGCATCGTTACGCAATTCATCGCCGACTTCGAAGCGTGCAACGAGTTGTTGTTCATTGCCGAGCCATACCACCGTCTGCGCATTCAGATCGTGATCCTCGGGAATTGCGGCATTGCTGAATCCGCGCAGGTAGCTTTCGCTGCCGATGCGCCAGCGCAGGCCATCGATGATCCCTTGCACTCCGCAGCCCGCCTCCGTCCTGACCTCCTGCGGCCTGCCCGTGCCCGGAACCAGATGCGCGGCAAACGCGCGCGCCAGTATGTGTTCGGAGGCGGTCTCGAGTGCAGCGGCAATCGAGCGGCACTGCGACGCGGAATAAGCCGGGGACAGAACCGTTGTTTGCAGGATTTCAGGCTTGCCGGCCGTCAGTGTCCCGGTCTTGTCAAAGACGATGACGGCAGGTTTGGCGAGTACCTCGAGCAGCCGCGACCGCACCAGGAGGAATCCACGCCCGGCCAGAGTCGATGCGGCGGCAGCGAGCGCAGCAGGTGTTGCCAGCGCCAGTGCACAAGGACAGGTAACCACCAGCGTCGCCAGTACGACCTCGAGGGCGCGGGCTGGCTCCCAGATCAGCCACAGCGATCCGGCAATGGTCGCGAGAATTACCAGCCCGGCGACAACATAGCTCGCGATGCGATCGGCCAGTAGTGCAATCGGCGGCCGGTCTGCCTTGGCCCGCTCCAGCAGCCGGCTGATTTCCGCAAGATTCGTCGCAGCGCCGGTCTGCGTTACGCGAACCTCTGCGCTGCCACCCCGGTTGATGCTCCCTGCCAGCACAGGCATCCCGCTACTGCGGCTGACCGGCATGGATTCGCCACTGAGAACGGATTCGTCGATCGACAACAGCCCGCGCAGCACTTCGCCATCGACTGGTATCACGTCGCCGCTGCGAATGCGGATGACGTCGCCGGCACGCAAGCGATCGAGTGCGACGATCTCCTCTACGTCATTGCATACCAGCATCGCGGTATCCGGCAACAGCCGCGAGAGTGCCAGCGCGTAGTCATCGGAACGATGGCGCGCTCTCATCTCGAGGAATCGCGTTGCGCTCAGGAACAGCACAAACATGGTAACGGAATCGAAATAGACAGGGCCTTCGTTCAGCCAGGTCGCGCGAACCGAGGCCACGAAGGCAATGCTGATTGCGATTGCAACCGGCAGGTCCATTCCTGGTGCTCGCGCGCGCAGGCCACGCCAGGCCGCCGTGTAAAAGGGCCGCGCCGAGTAGAACATGACCGGAACGGTGACCAGCAGGCTGATGATGCGGAGAAATTTCTCGATGTCGCCTTCGATACCGAAAAAATCACCGGCGTACAGGGCAACAGCAAACATCATGACCTGCATGCCGGCGGCCGCGGCGACAATCAGGCGCTTCAACGCTTTCTTGTATTCCCGGTCCTGCGCGTCCCCGGCATGCCCGACTGCAAGCGGCTGCGGGTGAAATCCGACCCTGGCAATAGCCGCCAGCACGTCACTGAAGCGCAGCAGCGACGCATCCCATCGAATCACGGCGCGACGTGTCGACGGATTGACATCGAGGGAGAGAATCCCGTCTTGCCCTTTGATGGCGTTTTCGAGCAACCAGACGCAGGCCGAACAGTACATGCCGCCGATCTCCAGCGTGGACTCGGCGTTATTGCCCTTGCGATGTACGAATCGTGTCAGCAGGTCGTCGTTATCGTAATGCGCAAAGGAGCCGGTTTTCGGACGCAGCTCGAGCGAGGCATCCGGTTTGCTGCGAAAGCGGTAGAAAGCACCGAGGCGGCTGGCGTCGATGAATTCCGCAACTGCCTTGCAGCCGATGCAACACACCGGCTGCTCGATGTCGTTGACACGTGCAAGGAATGGCATGGCATCGGCGATGGGCTCGCCGCAATGGAAGCAGTTCGATGCGAGGGCCATATTCAGCGAACGGGTTCGCGGGCCGCGTTCTCCGGCTGCGATGATTCAGTGGCGCTGTCCCGCACCAGGTAGTCGGGGTGGGTCACAGCGAGGAAAATGGTCAGCATGCAGCCGGCAACCGTGAGTGCCGGTATGGCGATCACCAGCCAGACCCAGGGATTGCGATGCCAGGGTTCCGCCTGCTCATTCGTTTCGACGTGCATTTCAATAATCCTCAGTCGGCCCGCGGAAGCGGCTTTCCTCAACAATGACGATGTTGCTGTCGTCCAGGCTGCTCAAGCGGAACTCGATGACATGGCCGCCGCCGGCGCCCTCGTGAGGGGCAATGACAGAGACCGGCAGCGTGAACACGGATTCACCGGCAACCGAGAATTCTTTTTCCGATTCGACCTCGATGCCGTCGATGCCACTGACCGCCAATGCATAGTCGTGCGCGACATTATGCTTGTTGATGATCCGGACGGTGTAGTTGTTCTGGATTCCGCGACGCCCGACATCGCGATACAGCGTGTTCCGGTCGCGGATCACGTCGAGTATAACGGGCTCGCTCATGGCCAATGAAGTGACCAATGCGATGCAGAGGCTGGCCAGAATTCCAGTGTAAATCAATGTCCTGGGACGCAGCAGCCGGTATTCCTTGTGCTCCAGTGCGCGCTCGGTGCTGTAGCGGATCAAGCCGCGCGGGTACTGCATCTTGTCCATGACCTGGTCGCAGGCATCGATGCAGGCGGCGCAGGCTATGCACTCGTACTGCAGGCCCTTGCGTATGTCGATGCCGGTGGGGCAGACCTGCACACACATCGTGCAGTCGATGCAGTCGCCGAGTCCCTTGGCCTTGTAGTCCGTGCCGCGACGTCTCGCGCCACGCGGTTCGCCACGTTCGCTGTCGTAACCGATGATCAGGGTATCGTGATCGAACATTGCGCTCTGAAAGCGTGCATACGGGCACATGTATTTGCAGACCTGTTCGCGCATGAAACCCGCGTTGCCATAGGTTGCAAATCCGTAGAACAGGACCCAGAAACATTCCCACGGCCCGGCGGATAGCGACAACAAGTCAGTTGTCAGTTTGTCGATCGGCGAAAAATAGCCGACAAAGGAATAGCCGGTATAAAGCGCAAGCACCAGCCACAAGAACTGCTTTGCGGCTTTCTTTCTGATCTTGTCGAGAGTCCATGGCCCATTGTCCAGCTTGATGCGTCTGGCCCGATCGCCCTCGATCGCGCGTTCGATCCAGGTAAAGGCCTCTGTCCAGACCGTTTGCGGACAGGCGAAGCCGCACCACAGTCGACCGGCAAGTGCCGTGAAGAAGAATAGGCTGATGGCGGCGATGATCAGCAACAGCGCGAGGTAAATGAAATCCTGGGGCCACAGCGTAAGGCCGAAGATATAAAACTTGCGTGCCGGCAAGTCGAACAGGATGGCCTGACGGTTATCCCAGCGAATCCACGGGCCGACGTAGAAAATACCGAGTAGCACGAACATCGAGATCCGGCGCAGCGTTGCATAACGGCCCTTGATCTCGCGCGGATAAATCTTCTGTTCGCTGCGATAGAGCTTGCCGTAGTCATCGGCGGCTACTGATTGATCATTCATGGCAGGATTCAGGGTGCGGCTGCGCCCGAGCCCTTGCGTTTGCGGCGAACGAGTCGCAGCGTATACCAGCCGGCGATCCAGCCATTGGCCCAGAAAAAAAAGAAACCGATCGCATACCCGGCGTTGCGGCTTTCGATGGCTTGGATGTTGAGGGCATCGACCAATACCAGCGGATCAACGAATGCGAAAAACAGCATGGTGAAAACGCAAGCCGTCAGAAACGAGATCCAGGACAAGGCCGCAAGCTTCTGCGTATGGCGCGTCCACTCCGGCGAAACGGCCTCCGGTACTTGCTCGCGATCCTTGTTGCCGGCCACGATGCGAATCAGTGCGACAGGTTGTATACGTAAGCCGCGAGAATTCTTGCGCGATCCGGACCGATGAGATTGCCATGCGCCGGCATGACACCGTTGCGGCCTTCGACAATACTCTTGCGAATTTCCGCAGCCGAGCTTCCATAGAGCCAGATGTCGTCGATAAGACTCGGCGCACCGAGTGCCTGCAGTCCATTGCCGTCGGCCCCGTGACAGGCGATGCACAGGGTCATGTATTTCCCGTGCGCCGACGACGCGCTGTCCATGCCATCCGCCATGTTCTGCACGTAGCGAACCATTTCGTCGATAGCCGCGTCGTCAGAGAACACGGCAGCAAGCGGCGGCATGACACCGCTGCGACCTTGCAAGATACTCTGCTCGATCGTCGCCGGATCGCCGCCGTAGAGCCAGTCGCCATCGGTCAGGTTCGGGAATCCGCGCGCGCCGAGTCCGGCCGAACCATGACACTGCACACAATAATTCGCGAACAGGCTCTTGCCGATATCGAGTGCTGCACTGTCGCCGGCCAGTTGCTCGACCGGGGTCGCGCCAAAGGCGGCAAAGATCGGACCGTACTTGGCTTCGGCTGCCATAACTTCTTGATTATACTGATTTTCCTGCGTCCAGGACCCGAGGCCGCCAAAGGCGCCAAGACCCGGATAGAACAGCAAGTACCCACCGCCCCAGATCAGGGTCATGACAAACAGCCACAGCCACCACATCGGCAGGGGATTGTTCAACTCACGCACGTTCTCGTCCCAGACGTGCGACTCCGATTCCTTGATTTCCTCAGTGGAAGCGCGTTGCCTGTTGGTCCAGACCACGAGCCAGAAACAGGCCAGCATGCTGACCACTGTGCCGATGATGATGTACCAGCTCAACGCGCTGCTCATGGCGTTTGCTCCTTGTTGTTCTTCTGTTCGGCCGGTGGACGCGAGTCGTC
>JAHKKM010000048.1 GCA_020027645.1 Pseudomonadota bacterium | reverse complement strand
GGTTGCTGCCGCTGCACGCGGCGAAAGCCCGGATCCGGCGCCCGGAATTCGCGGCAAACAGCGCTCGGTGCACAACACCTATTTCACCCTGCCGGTGCTGTTCACGATGACCAGCAACCATTTTGCGATGACCTACAGCCATGAATATAACTGGCTGATTTTATTGGCCATTACGCTGGCCGGTGCATTGATCCGGGTGTACTTCGTACAGCGCCACAAGGGCCGGGCGAGTCCGGTGCCGATGATCGCGGCGATACTGATCCTGCTGATCGTCATCGCTGCGCTGATGCCGAAGTCGGCCGCCGGATCGGCAGCGGCGCCGGGCTCTGCGGTAACGCTTGCCGACGTACGTACTGTCATTCGCACTCGCTGCGTCACCTGTCATTCGGCGATGCCAACACACCTCGCGTTCCCCGCGGCGCCAGCGGGAGTCCTGCTCGATACCGACCAACAAATCCTTGACGAAGCGTTGCGCATTCATCAGCAGACCGTGGTGCTGAAAGCGATGCCTATCGGCAACCTGACCGAAATCAGCGAAGATGAGCGCCAGCTGATCGATGCCTGGTATCGCGGCGGTGCGAGAAAATAATAATGAAGAAGAAAGCGCATTTGAAAAAGGCAGCCTATCCCAGAGACCTGCGCGGCTATGCGGGAAAGTATCCGCACGCGGACTGGCCTGGCCGTGCGCGAGTGGCGTTGCAGTTCGTGATCAATTACGAAGAGGGCGGGGAGAACTGCATTTTGCATGGCGATGCGGCCTCGGAGGCATTCCTCTCCGAGATCGTCGGCGCCACCGCGTACCCTGGGCAGCGCCACATGAACATGGAATCGATTTACGAGTATGGCTCGCGTGCCGGATTCTGGCGCCTGCATCGCCTGTTTAGCGAACATAACCTGCCCGTGACGGTTTTCGGTGTCGCGATGGCGCTGCAACGCAATCCGGCGGTCGTCACCGCAATGAAAGCGGCCGGCTGGGAAATTGCGAGCCATGGCTATCGCTGGATCGACTACCAGGGCGTGCCTGAATCCGTGGAGCGCGAACACCTGCAAAAGGCGATAGCCGTGCACGAAGAGGCCTGCGGTGAACGTCCATCGGGCTGGTACCTCGGGCGATGCAGCCCGGTGACACACCGGCTGGTCGCGGCGACTACCTGAAAGACACATTCGATGTGCTGTACGGTGAAGGTGCGAGCAAACCGAAAATGATGTCGGTCGGCCTGCATTGCCGGCTTGCCGGTCGTCCCGGCCGTGCCGCAGCACTTGAACGCTTCCTTGATTATGTCGCGGCAAAGAAGAAGGTCTGGGTAGCGCGCCGCATTGATATCGCCAAGCACTGGCGGAAACGTTTTCCCGCGGAAACACCAACATGAAATCCCGGCCTTCGCGGAACCTGTCTGCATTCGTTGCGCGCTACGGCGGAGTCTATGAGCATTCGCCGTGGGTTGCCGAGCAGGGTTTTGCAGCGCTGTCCGATCGCTCCGGAGCTACTGAAGTCGCAAGCGTCTTCGCTGCCTGCGTCGACCGCGCCGATGCCGAAACCAGGCTGGCACTGATCCGGGCACATCCGGACCTTGCCGGGCGTGCCGCAGTGCGGGGCGAACTGACCGGAGAGTCAACCGATGAGCAGGCGAGTGCGGGGATCAATCAATGTTCACCGGAGGAGTTCAGGCGCTTCCAGGACTTCAACGATCGCTACCGCAAGAAATTCGGCTTTCCCTTCGTTATGGCGGTGAGGAACAGCAATCGCCACGAGATACTCGCCGCATTCGAACGTCGCCTGCGGAATGATTGCGAGCAGGAGTTTGCACAGGCCATAAGCGAGATTCACAAGATTGCGCGTATGCGGCTCGAAGCCTTGTTCAGGGAGTCGAATGCGGCATGAGCACTCAAGGCAACAAACCGTTCAGAGAGTGGGTACGACTGGAACAGCCACGGCTTGGCACTCGCGTCGTATTTGCGACTGACGATTTTTTTGCAGACAAGGCGCGGCTCATCGACCCTGCTGAGCCGGTGTTCATACCCGACAAGTACGATGATCACGGCAAATGGATGGATGGCTGGGAAAGCCGGCGCAAACGCACACCGGGGCACGATTACTGTGTGATTCGTCTCGGCATCCCCGGACGAGTCCACGGTGTCGACATCGATACTCGGTACTTTACCGGCAATTATCCTCCGCGCGCCTCGATAGACGCCTGCGTGAGCAGTGCGGAAGTACCGGGAAACGGCTGGGAACCGCTGTTACCGGCAACAGACCTGAAAGGCAACGCGCAGCATCTGCTCGCCATCGAATCCGGCCGCACCTGGACTCACCTGCGTCTCAACATTTTTCCGGACGGCGGCGTTGCAAGACTGCGGATCTACGGGGAAGTCATGCCGGACTGGAGCCAATTCGGGCCGGGTGACGTCATCGACCTGCTCGCGGTCGAAAACGGCGGACGTGCATTGCGCTGTAACGACGAACATTTCGGCAGCATGCACAACCTCAATTTGTCGGGGCGTGGCATCAACATGGGCGACGGATGGGAAACGGCTCGCCGGCGCGTGCCGGGAAACGACTGGGTCATCCTGGCGCTCGGACATCCGGGCAGCGTCGAGCGCGTCGAGATCGATACCGCGCACTTCAAGGGAAATTATCCGGACCGGGCCTCACTGCAGGCAGCGTACACCACGACCATCAATCTGCAGGAATTGCAGAATGAGAGCGTCGCATGGCCGGTCCTGCTTCCGCAGACGAAACTCGGCATGGACCGCCAGCACTTTTTTGAGAAGGAGCTCGCCGATTGCGGGGTGATTTCGCATGTGCGGCTGTCGATCTTCCCCGATGGCGGTGTCAGTCGCCTTCGCATCATCGGCCGGTTGGCAAAGACAGGAGAACCCGGATGAGCGGCATCACCCTGCGGCCGGTGCCGCTGACACCGGAGCGCTTCGCGCCCTACGGTAATGTAGTCGAAGCGGCCGCCTCGGCACATGCACCGATGAACGAACTTCGATTCGAACGCTTCGACAATCTTGTGGACGTGGATATCGATGCGTCGCAGCATGGCCGTGTCGGGGTCAGTATTGCGCGGTGCCGCTTGCCGACGCGACTTCCGATTCGTGTCGAAATGGTCGAGCGTCATCCGCTGGGCAGCCAGGCCTTCATTCCGTTGCATCGCTTCGTATTCATCGTCGTGGTCGGGCCTGCCGGCGAGTCGATAGAGGCAGAGGACCTGCGTGCGTTCGTCAGCAATGGTCGACAGGGGATCAACTACCGCAAGGGTGTGTGGCATATGCCGCTGATTGCGCTCGAAGCCGGGCACGATTTCCTCGTCATCGATCGAATCGGCGAAGGCGCGAACTGCGACCAGGTTTTTCTGAGTGAAACCGTGACCCTGGCGCAATGACCGTGCGCTGGGCATTTCGGGCATCGATACTGCACTGCATTGCCGATCCGGGAGAGGCCGGCGACAAGGCAGCCATCGAATACTTCGACGATGGGCTGCTGCTGATTCGTGATGGCATTATCGAACAGGCTGGTCCCGCGGATCGGTTGCTTCCGGGATTGTCGCCGGACATTCCGGTAAGCGATTGCCGGGAAAAGTTGATAGTGCCGGGACTCATCGACTGTCATGTGCATTATCCGCAGATCGACATAGTGGCATCCTGCGGAACCCAGTTGCTCGACTGGCTCGAACGTTACGCCTACCCGGCAGAGCGCCGCTTCGCCAGCGCCGAACACGCGACCGAAGTCGCCGAATTTTTCACCGAGGCGCTGCTGCAAAACGGCACGACGACTGCACTGGTCTTCGCCACCGTGCACGCGCAATCGGCGGATGCGATATTCGCAGCAGCAGAACGCCGGAATATGCGGCTCATCGCCGGTAAGGTATTGATGGACCGAAATTGCCCGGAGGATTTACGCGATGAGCCGGGCGGTGGCCTGGAGGAATCGCGGCAGCTCATTGAGCGATGGCACGGCCGGGGACGGCTCGAATACGCGATCACACCGCGCTTCGCAGTAACCTCGTCCGCGGCCCAGTTGCAGGGGGCAGGACAGCTTGCGGCCGCGCACCCGGATGTGTTTGTGCACACGCATCTGGCAGAGAACGCAGCGGAAATCGATTTGGTCAAGCGGCTGTTCCCGGACAACAGCAGTTACCTCGGCGTGTACGACGATTTTGGCTTGCTGCGCGAGCGTTCGGTTTTTGCCCACTGTTTGCACATCGATGACGCAGACCGGAAGACCTTGCATCGCAAGGGCGCATCGATTGCCTTTTGTCCCGGATCGAACCTGTTCCTGGGGAGCGGCTTGTTCGATCTTCGATCCGCCTGCGAACAGGGCGTGCGAGTGGGCATCGGCAGCGATGTCGGCGGTGGCCCGAATCTCAATCTCCTGAAGACCCTGAGCGATGCCTACAAGGTGCTGCAACTGAACGGCCAGTCGCTGCCCGGCTATCGCGCGCTGTACCTCGCCACGCTTGGTGCGGCGAAAGCCCTGTATCTCGATGACCGGATCGGCAATTTCGCCAGCGGAAAGGAAGCGGACTTCATCATGCTCGATTCAGCGTCTGTGCCAATGGCCCGGCGTCGTCTCTCGCGCACTCGAAACGCGGCGGAGAAATTCTTTGCGTTGATGATGCTCGGAGACGATCGGGCGATTTCGGCGACTTACCTGATGGGCAAGCAGGCCTGGAAGGCGGCTTGATTCACGTGGCTGTATTCCTGGTTCGCGCGCTGACCAGCTTCTCCAGCCGATCGATGACAGAACGCAACTCCGGTTTGTGCAGGCGCAATTCCTCGATGGACAATCCCGAAAGTTCGTAAGGCAGGATCAGCCAGTCGCGGGTTTCGTGCACAAAAAAGTCGGGTGCGGCCACTGCCCGGTCGGTGGGACGGTACCAGACCGTTGCCGTTCGTATGTCGTGTGGCAGATTGCGGCGCACTTTTTTCGCCAGCTGGGCCTTGACGGCTCTTACACTCGACCCGGAGCTGTACACGTCATCGACAATCAGCAGCGAATGTTCGGCGCATACCCGATCGAGCAGGTACTGCAGTCCGTGCACACGGATTTTCTCCGCCTTGTCGACCATCTTCGAGTAGTTTGCGAGCCCTGTGTACGAAGTGCGGACAGCGATGTGATCGGTGCTGACGCCGAAATGTTCGAGTCCCTCCTGCACCGCAATTCCTACAGCGCTGCCTCCACGCCAGAGTCCGACCAGGAAATCGGGTCGAAACCCGGAGTCGAAAACCGCTGCCGAGAGGCGAAAGGAATCGAGCAGCAGATCGTCAGCAGCGATGAATGTTTTTTTCATTGTTGTCCAGGGGCGCCGGTGTTGCTGTAGTATTGGCGGCCTTCATTATACCGACATGTACCATCGACACCACGCAGGAGGCAGCACGGAATGCAAAAGACCGTTCTCACCGCGCATGAACTCCTTGCTGACTCGTTTCGCCTCGGTATAAAGGTCCTCGAAAGCGGCTTCGAACCAACCCTTATCATAGCGATCTGGCGCGGCGGCACGCCGGTCGGCATGGCTGTCCAGGAAATCCTTGCATATTGCGGAGTCGAAGCGGATCACATTGCTATCCGCACGTCGTCCTATACGGGCGTCGATCAGCGCAGTGAAGTGGCCGTGCACGGTCTCGATTACATCATCGAGAAAGTTGCCTACGATGATCGCGTGCTGATCGTCGACGATGTGTTCGACACCGGCAACACCTTTGCGGCTGTGTTGCGCGAATTGCGAAAACGGGCGCGCGGCAATACGCCGCAGGAGTTACGCATTGCCGCACCCTGGTATAAGCCAACCCGCAACCAGACCGACCTGGTTCCGGACTATTACCTGCACGAGACGGCGGAGTGGCTGGTGTTCCCGCACGAACTCGATGCGCTTACGCCGGAAGAAATGCAGCAATGCCGGCCGGAGTTGCACGACATCGTCTACGCAGCGTCGCGCCGGCCCTGACTCGACTGCGACCGGACAGATGAAGCGCCTTTGCGTGTATTGCGGCTCGAACAGCGGCAACCAGCCGGTATTCGCCGCGGCAGCGAAAGAACTGGGCAATGCGCTGGTGGCCGCAAGGACCGAGCTGGTCTATGGCGGGAGTGCAAAAGGCATCATGGGCATTCTTGCCGATGCGGTGCTGGAGGCCGGTGGCAGCGTAATCGGCGTCATACCACAGGCGCTCATGGAAAAAGAGGTCGGGCATACCGGACTCACCGAGCTGCACATCGTCGGTTCCATGCACGAACGAAAGTCGATGATGGCGGTGCTGTCGGATGGATTCGCGGCACTTCCGGGTGGTTATGGCACGCTCGAAGAGATCATCGAGATCCTGACCTGGGGACAACTCGGGTTTCACTCGAAGCCCTGCGGCCTGCTCAACGTCAATGGCTACTTCGACGATCTGCTGCGTTACCTCGATCGCGCCGTCGCCAGCGGCTTCCTGCGGCCGCAGCATCGGGCCATGCTGCTGGTTGCAGACCGACCTGCGGGGCTGCTGCACCAGTTTTCCCAATACGTTCCGCCCAGCGCCGAAAAGTGGGCGTAATTGGAGTGGTCGCTCGCAATGCGCCCCGCTGTTCGAGTCAGCGGAGTCACGGCGCCATGCCTTTCTCACTCAGAAATCTTAATTCGCTCGAAAGGCATGGCGCCATGTCTCCGCCTCCTGTCGTCCCTGCAAGAGCGCGCATTGCGCGACACTGATCTGGGCGATCAGAACAGCAGTCGCAACGTTCCCTTGACCGGGCTTCGCAAATTTTTGCCAAACAGCGAGTAGCGGATGCCGACACGGCGGCCGCGCAGGTCGGAACCCACGCAGACGCGTAACGGCGATTCAAATGCCTGGATTGGCGTGTCGACAGGTACCGTGCCCAGGCTGCTCGATACATGTACGGCATCGTCTTTGAGATTGACCGATGGATAGGCCGCCTTTTCCTTCGGGTTTCGGTCCACGAGCTGCCCGTTGCGCAGAACGAATGGCAGGCAGTTCGCAACGTAGAAGGCATTGTGATTCGGCATCACCAGTGTCAGGGAGGCGTTCTCGATCGGCTCGTCTCCCTGGTTGTAGATAACGAGCTGCACCGGGTTCGCGTGCTCTTCAAACAGAAAGTGCTGGTCGTCCTGTTCATGCCGGGACTTGATTTCCGACATTTCCTGCAGCAGCGTGCTCGGTGAGCGTTCCTCATAGGGGCTGTCTGCGCCAAACAATCGCGCGTGCGTCAACCTCGCCATTACCGTGGTCGAGCCGCTGTTGCGCGAGTTGACCCGGATATCGATCAGCTCCTTCAGTTTCGAGCTGACAATCGCGGATGGAAGTTTCGACAGGTCGGTGGTTTTTAATTTCAGATCCTTGTGGATGATTTCACCCGGGAAACCGATCTCGATCCGGTCCGGTGACACCGAGTCGCGAAACTTCCTTTCAAACATATCCTGTAACTGGCGACGGCCCATTTTGATCGCCGTATTTTCCACACGGATGTAAGCGTCGCCGCGCCGCAAGGTTTCGGATTCATCGACACGCATCATGTATGGTTTGTCCTGGCAGTCCGCGACCTCGTACACGCCGATGCGCTTGCCTTCGATGCTCATCGGTTTGTAACGAACGCGGATTGGAGGTTCGATGAAATCGGCTACCAGGGACTGGTAGGAGGGCTTGCCCGAAAAGTCCTCCGTGGGCACCGAATGCAAGCGCTTCTTGCCGCTGCCGTCGCAGTCTATGCCGGTAAAGATATATCTCGGGCCGTCGACAGTCGCGTTTGCCATGGCGATGACGTCGCGCAGGAACTGACGAATGTCCTTGCCGCCATAGTGGGACTTGCGAAACTGCACACCCGTGGAAGGGGGTGCGCTGCGCGCGATTTTGGATAGGTGGTTCATCAACCCCATATTTTGAACAAATATGTTCAATGGGATGGGAACCAATCTACATTTCTACAAGCCCGGCCGCGCCGGCGAGTGCGGGCAGGATTATGCGCGGTGCCCCCTGCCTACCAGCGAAAGCGCCAGCCCACGGTATCGATGCCACCGACGCGGCGGCGCTTGCGCATCCAGGATTGCAGCGAGGCGCGCTTGTCGGCGAGCCATTCTTCACGCTCGACATAAGGGTCAAGCCCTTGATCCTTACGGCGTTTTTCCTCGGCGCTTCGAAAGTTGCAGAACTCCTGGTAGGACTCGATCTCGGCTTTCAGGTCACGAATGATCAGCTCGACGTAGATCGCGTCATCGAGGAAACCGATTCCGGGCAGGTGATCTGGTATCAGGTCCTCGGGATCGCAGAAATAAACCAGGGCACCCAGTACTCGCTGGCGTTCCTCGTTGCTCAGCCCCCATTCTGCGTCGCTGACCATATTGATGACGATCTCGAGCTTCGACAGTCGTGAGGAGATGAAATCGGGCAGATCGTTTGCGCGCGAATCCTCGATCAACTGCCGTGCCGCAGCTTCGATCTGGCCTTCGCTCTGCGTCTTTTCGAGCGCCGACTTGGCCCTGTCCACGACCTCCTGAAAGTGGCTGAGGTCGTCGTCGCTGAGAGTAAATGTGATATCGAGAGGCATGCGTAAAGTCCTTATTGTGTTTTTGCTTTGCGGACCGGGTGAGGTCTCGATGTTGCGATAAATGCCCAAGGCACAACACCCGAAGTCGCCCGGCGCCGTCGAAATTGTAGTTTTTCTCTGTACTCGGGCGGGCGGCCAACGGGCATTGTATACGGAACGGGCAGGATCTGGCTTCTGGAATCGGCGCTGCCTTGATGAGCCAGGGGCAGGCCAGCATACTTGCGCGTCTTTTCTATCGCCGCATGGCGGGCCGACGCGTGACTTTGTCCGAAAACAATCCTCTCGCCATCATTGCCAGCGAGTTGCCGCAACTGACGACTGAGGCGGCTATCGGCCTGATGCAGGAACACTACGCGATCGAGGTGGTCCGCGCGAATCCGCTGGTCAGTGAGCGCGACCAGAACTTTGGCCTGCAGACCGCGGATGGGCGGCGGCTGGTGCTGAAAATAGCGAACTCGGCCGAAGATTCGCTGGTGACCGATTTCCAGATCAAGGCACTGCAACACATGGAGAATTACCAACGCCGGCACGGGGCCCGATTCAATGCGCCGCGCATCGTGCTGACCAGGGACAATCGCTCGCAGCTCACGATAGATTCAGGCGGGCAATCGCACGTTGTCCGTGTCGTGACTTTCCTCAAAGGTGTGCCCCACGGTGATGCGCAGCCCTCGATCGGCTATTGCCGTAACGCCGGCCGCTACCTGGCCGAACTCGATCTGGCGTTGCGAGATTTCGAGCACCCCGGCGCAAACCAGAATCTGTTGTGGGATATGAAGCGTGCGACAGACCTGCGTCAGTTGCTGCCCTATATTTCGCAGCCGGAAGTACGCGACCGCGTCACGCGTTGCCTCGACTATTTCGAGGAGCATGCGCTGCCGCAGTTCGACAAGCTTCGATGGCAGGTCATCCATAACGATCTGAACCCGGACAACGTATTGCTTGCTGCAAAGGGCAGCGCGGAAGTGGCCGGAATCATCGACTTCGGCGACATGCTGGAGGCGCCGCTGATCGTTGACGTTGCGATTGCCGTGTCGTACCTGAGATTGTCCGGGAAAGACCCGCTCGCGGGCGTCGCCGCGTTCGTCTCCGCTTACAACAAGGTTTCAGCACTGGAGGAACGCGAGATCGATCTGCTGTTCGATCTGATCCGCACAAGGCTTGCCGCAACCATATCCATTCGTTATTGGCGCATCGGCGAAAGAAGCCCGGACGATCCATATCTGAAAAAAATCCTGCAGGAGAACTCGGCCGAGATTTTTCTCGCGCGGCTCGATGAGCTGCCGCGGGACCGGGCCAGGCGGCTGTTACGCGATGCTTGTGCACGCGAACAGGCTAAAGCCTAGCTTCAACTGCTGTTGTACGGATCGAAGCCGCCGCTGATATCACGCAACTTCTTTGGCTTTGTCTCGGCCTTCGGCTCATCCTGACCGAGGACCTTGCGCAGGGCCTGGGTGCTGACCAGTGAAAGCTCGACGCCGGGATCCTCGTTCAGTGGCACCAGCGTCACATCGGCGGGCCGTGTCATCGGCGGAAGGTCGTGAGCATTGTCCAGGATGGCTTGCAGGTCCGCATCCTCGATGATTTCGAAGGTTCCGGAGGCAGGATTGCGTGCAAGTACGCCCTCGTTGCCGCTGCGCGCCACTGCTTCGATGGCTTTGCGCGCCTTCTTGTCCTTGCTCTTCAGAATCACCCGCAGTGCCTGCGTGGAAACCAGCTCCAGTTCATCGGCAGTATCGACCGGCTCGCTCCAGACCGAGCGGCCGCGGCCGTCCGTCTGGATTCGCGGTGGTCGCCGTATCTTGATTGTGGGCTCGTGTTCGGCCATGGCGCAGCATCCCTTACAAGCGATTCAGGCAGTTTGCGACTTTAGGCCTGCCCCGGCGCTCTTGCCAGAAAAATGGCCGGCCTAAAGCCTCCGGATTCGGTTATCAGCAGGCCGGTCCGGCAACGGCAGCGCAAATCCCGCAGCGCAAATGAGGAAATAGGACCAATTGCGACATAATGCAGCCCCGAAAGCTGCGGAGCAGATCGCAGAATCCGTAATTTGCCACGGGTAACATCGCTCGTATTCTGTAAAAGATCTTGAATTCACAGCATGTTATGACCGTCGCCGTCGTCTTGCCCGTCATCTTAAGTTTTAGCGCAGGGTGCTACATGCTGCTGGGCGCGCGACTGTTCGGCGGTACGCGGGATCTTGGCAGCGTGCCGCTTGGCCTGACCTGCATCACCATCGGCTTCTGGGTACTCGGCGGTGCCATCGAACTGATTGCCACGGACTACACCGTGTTTTCGATCGGGCGACTGGGGCATTTTATCGGCACGACGTTTGTGCCGGTACTGATCCTTGTTTGCTTTCGCGCCTATACCGGCGCGCAAACGCCGGCCACAGCTGTCGCCGCATTGTTGATTATCCCGGTGACATCGATCGTCATTGCCGCAACCAATCCATGGCATGAATTCATGTGGCAACTCCCTGCAGTGAATGCCGCAGGCGAATTCCTCACCCGGCCGCTGGCCTGGGGGCCCTGGTACCTGTTTGTGCATGCGCCCTACGGCTACACCATGGTGATCCTCGGGGTTCTTACCCTGATCATGCACTCGCATGCGGTCGCACCCATTCATCGACGCGCGTTGCTGGCGCTCGCGGGTTCCGCCTTCGTGCCCATCATGGCCACCATCGCCTACGACGCGGGTATCGGGCCGAACACCATTTCCACGATTCCGATCGTGTTTGCGGTGATGCTCCCGGTCTATGCCTGGTTGATCATCGGCGAACAGATCATCGAATTCACACCGCTGGCATACGAAACCGTGTTCCAGAACATGCAGGACCCTGTCGTGGTCGTTGACGATCAGCAAAGGATCATCGGCCTGAATCATGGTGCGGAAGTAATGCTGAAGATTTCGGAAAAGGAAGCCTTGCGGACGCCGCTCGGGTCCGTGTTTGGCGACGAGGTGCCGGAGGTCCAGATCGCTCTGGACACGGGCAAGCCGCAGAAGATAATGACTATCACTGGACGCTTCCTGCACCTGCAGGTATCGAACATCTCGACCGGCAAGACGGCTTCGCGAAGTGGCCGGGTACTGATGTTCCGCGATGTCAGCGATGTCGAGCGTGCACAGCGGGAAATAAATAGCAGCGAACGCCTGCTGCGCACACTGATCGACCATTCGGTAAACGGCATCATTCGCTTGCGCTGGATCAGCGATGACGCCGGTGACCGTGAACTGAAATGCATTTTCGCCAATGCTGCGGCAGCACGTTTCCTGCACACCGATACGGAGAAAATGATCAACCGGACAGCGGCCGACCTCATTATCATGGCGTCCAGCGGCATGGACCCACATGCCGGGGAATCGCTGGTGCGGCTGCTGATGGATGCGGCGGAACGCGGTGAGATACTCGATACCGAGGCACTGCTCGATTCCAGAGGAATCAGCAAGTGGCTGCGCATCATCGCCGAGCCCGTGGGCGAAGACGTGGCGGTAACCTTCGTCGATATTACGGATCGCAAAGCGAAAGAAATGCAGATGGAGTCCATCGCCTGGAGCGATCCGCTTACCGGCGTGCTCAATCGCCGCGGTTTCGAGCGAGATGCGGCGAGCCGCCTGTCCGAGAGCAGTGACGATGCAACCGGCGCATTGC
The DNA here is from genome assembly GCA_020027645.1 of Pseudomonadota bacterium. Lineage (GTDB taxonomy): Bacteria > Pseudomonadota > Gammaproteobacteria > Steroidobacterales > Woeseiaceae > JAKEGN01. The sequence continues at coordinate 3,775 of JAHKKM010000048.1, read as the reverse complement.
TGTTCATCGACCTGAACGAATTCAAGCAGATCAATGACAGCTGCGGGCACGAGATCGGTGACCAGTTACTGGTCATCGCGGCCGAAAGGCTGCGTACCAGCCTGCGTTCCTGCGACATCATCGGCCGCCCCGGCGGCGACGAGTTCGTGGCGCTGGTTCCTGACGTCAATGCAAAAGTGGCCGAGACGCTTGCCAGCCGGCTGGCCCGCTCCCTCGAAGAACCGTACCTCATCGGTACCGAGACCTTGTATTGCGCGGCGAGCATCGGGCTTGCGCTGTACCCGGACAATGCCAACACCCTGACCGGGCTGCTGCGCGCCGCCGACCAGGCGATGTACCGCGCCAAAGCGCGCTGTCGCGGCGTGACCAACATCCGCCAGCGCGATCTGCTGGAAAAGGCCGTCTGAAAATCCAAAATCGGGGTCAGACCACCATTTGAGACAATCGGGGTCAGACCACCATTTTGAGATGTTGGTCTAACCCCAAAATGGTGGTCTGACCCCGATTTTGATCTTCGCTCCCGATTTTCCGCTAACCTAATGCTCTTGGCAGAAAGCGGAGCAACACGTTGGCAACCGGCGGTAAAGGCACGATCACCGGCTTCGCCCGGTCGGCGATGCAAATCGAACCCAATGAACTGAAAGCGACCGTGGTGTCGTTTCTGTTCATCCTGTCACTGACCTTCGCCTACAACATTCTGAAACCGGTGCGGGACGCCATGGCTCCGGACTGGAGCGACGTCAGTGTCGCCTGGCTCTGGACCCTGAACTTTTTCTTCAGCGTCATTGCGGTCAGCCTTTACAGCCTCGCCGTCTCGAAGTTGAAACTGCGCCACCTGGTGCCGGGTGTGTACGCTTTCTTCGCGATCTCGTTCGTGCTGTTCTACGTCGGTTCGCGTTACACGACGGAGGCGGATTTCGTCGACAAGGCGTTTTACGTCTGGATCAGCGTGTTCTCGCTGTTCCATGTGTCGGTATTCTGGAGCCTGATGGCGGATGTGTTCAGCAAGGCGCAGGCGCCGCGGCTGTTTGCCTTCATCGCCAGCGGCGCGAGTATCGGCACGATCGCCGGTTCCGCGGTAACGCTCGCGCTGGCGAACGTTTTCGGCTCGATGAACCTGATGCTGGTTGCTGCGGTGATCCTGATCGCGATCGTGCCGGCGATTGGAATTCTGCAACGCCTGAAGTCAACTGAGCTGCAACCCGGGGCCGGAAATGTTGATGCCGATCGTAACGCGATCGTGCACGGCAACCCGCTGTCGGGATTTTCACAGTTCCTGATGAACCCCTACCTGCTCGGCATTGCCATTTTTATTTTCCTGTACACGGCAATCGGGTCTTTTGCGTACTTCGAGATCAAGAATCTGCTCGATGAGATCGACCGCGACGCGCGCGCACAAATCTGGGCAGGCATAAACCTGACCGTCAACTTGCTGGCCATCATCACAGCGTTGTTTGCCACCAGCCGCATTGCAACGCGGTTCGGCCTCGCGACAACGCTTGCGCTGGTGCCGTTCGTGGTCGCGATCGGGTTCCTGGTCATGGCCGTCAATCCGCTGCTGTTCGCCATCATCGTTATCTGGGTGGTGCTGAAAGCAGGCAACTACGCCATCACCCGGCCGGCAAGGGAAATGCTCTACACCGTGGTGGATCGCGAGGCACGCTTCAAGGCCAAGCCGGTCATCGACATTGTCGTCTACCGCGGCGGGGATTCACTGGCCGGCTGGGCGTTTGCCGGCCTGACCACCGGGTTGGGTCTTGGAATGGGACCGGTGGCCATCGTCGGTGCCGTCATCGCACTCGCATGGGCATACGTCGGCATCCGGCTGGGGCGGCAGTACGATCGGCCGGATGTCGCCGGTGCCACAGCTTCCAGCACTGGGGTCGCACGATGACAGTAACGGACGTATTTGCGCGATGAGCAGTGCCTGGATTTGCGACGCGGTGCGAACGCCGATCGGTCGGTATGGCGGGGCGCTCTCCAGCGTGCGCACTGACGATCTTGGCGCATTGCCGATCGCCGAGTTACTGAAACGCAATCCGAAACTGGATCCCGAACGCATCGATGACGTGATCTACGGTTGCGCCAACCAGGCTGGCGAGGACAACCGCAATGTGGCACGCATGTGCCTGCTGCTGGCCGGTGTGCCGGCCAGCGTTCCCGGCGCGACCGTCAATCGCCTGTGCGGATCGGGCATGAACGCGATTGGCAACGCGGCACATTCCATCGTCGCCGGCGCTGCCGACCTCATCATTGCGGGCGGTGTCGAATCCATGTCGCGCGCACCTTTCGTGCTGGCGAAATCGACCGCGCCGTTCGACCGTAACGCCGAAATTTACGACACGACGCTAGGCTGGCGATTCGTCAACAAGAAACTCGAGCAGCAGTACGGCACGGATTCAATGGCCGAGACCGCCGAAAATGTCGCTATCGAGTACAAGATCAGCCGCGAGGACCAGGACCGCTTTGCGCTGCGCAGCCAGCAAAAGGCCGCAGCGGCGATTTCCGCCGGGCGATTGGCGAATGAAATCGTCGCGGTCTCCATCGAACAGAAACGCGGTGCCCCGGTCCTGGTAAACACCGACGAACACCCGCGAGCGGACACCACGCTCGCAGATCTCACGAAATTGAAACCCATCGTTCGTGCCGACGGTACCGTCACCGCGGGCAATGCCTCCGGCATCAACGATGGCGCCTGCGCCTTGCTGATCGCCTCTTACGACGGCATCCGGCAACACGCGCTGCAACCGATCGCGAGGATCGTTGCATGGGCCGCGGCCGGCGTCGCACCGCGCGTCATGGGCATCGGTCCGGTGCCCGCTACGCAAAAGGTTTTAGCGCTTGCCGGGCTCACGATCGAGCAGATGGACGTCATCGAACTCAACGAAGCATTCGCCGCGCAGGGGCTAGCCGTGTTGCGGCAGCTCGGTATTCGCGACGATGCCGCGCACGTCAACCCGAACGGCGGTGCGATTGCCCTCGGTCATCCGCTCGGCATGTCGGGTGCGCGGCTGGTGACCACGGCAGCGCTCGAACTGCGACGCCGCGGTGGCAAGTACGCGCTTTGCACCATGTGCATCGGTGTCGGCCAGGGCATCGCGATGATCATCGAGCACGCCTGATGAAGCCGATGGCCGACGGTCGTGATGGACTTCGGCAGCTGGCCGAACGCATACGCGGTCGCCGTTCGACCAACCTGTTTCTGAAGCAGAAAGTCAGCAAGAAACTCATCCGCGATGCCATCGAACTGGCGCGCTGGGCGCCCAATCACCACCTGACCGAGCCGTGGCGGTTCTACGTACTGGGTGAGCAGGCAATCGCTGCCAGCATCGAGCTGATTCGTGACAACGCAGCAAGAAAGAAAGACGCTGCGTACGGCGATTTCAAGGCCGAGTCCGCACGTGCTGTTCCCGGCTGGCTGGTCGTGACCTGCAAAAAATCGCCCGACGAGATTCTGCAACGCGAGGATTACGCCGCCTGCTGTTGCGCCATCCAGAACCTGATGTTGTATCTGTCGGAAGCCGGGGTTGCGACCAAGTGGACCACCGGCGAAATAACCCGGGATGCGCGATTTCATCGCATCCTCGGTTCCGATCCGGATGCGAGCTTTATCGTCGCACTGATCTGGTACGGCTACCCAAAGGTCCTGCCTACCCAGTCGCGACAGCCACTCGAAAACATCCTGACGGAATTACCGTGACCTTAATTACGGTGACAGTAACCTTAATTCCTCTGAATTAGAGTGACAGTAACCTTAATTTCGTACGGCAACCGT
>JAHKKM010000191.1 GCA_020027645.1 Pseudomonadota bacterium | reverse complement strand
GCCGATCGCCGTTTTTATGCGATCCGCGATGTAACAGGGACCGTCGAGTCGATTCCACTCATCACGGCCTCGATTCTGGCGAAGAAAATCGCTGCCGGGCTGGATGGCCTGGTGATGGACGTGAAGGTCGGGTCCGGCGCTTTCATGCCGAGCTACGAAAAGTCGCAGGAGTTGGCGCGAAGCATCATAAGCACTGCGCGCAGTGCAGGACTGAAGGCCCATGCCTTGCTGACGGACATGAACGAGGTCCTCGGGCTCACGGCCGGTAATGCGCTGGAGATTGCGGAGTCCGTCGATTACCTGACCAACGTGAAACGCGAGCAGAGGCTGGACGAGGTCGTACGGGCGCTGTGTACCGAGATGTTGATCCTGAGCGGCGTGGAAAGTGACCGCGATGCCGCGGCAAGAAAAGTCGAGAAGGCAATTGTATCGGGTCGCGCGGCGGAAATTTTCGGTCGCATGGTAGCGGCGCTCGGTGGTCCGGCGGATTTCGTGACTCAATATAAAAAGCATCTGCCGGCGGCAAAGGTGCAAATGCCCGTGACACCCGAGAGTGATGGATACCTTTCTGCGGTGAATGCATTCGCCGTCGGCAATGCCATCATCGAGCTTGGCGGCGGCCGGCGCGTGCTTGGCGAGAAGCTCGATCTGTCGGTGGGCTTCAGCGGTATCGTGCCGATCGGAACATTGGTCGACCGCAACGTTCCGCTTGCCATCGTGCATGCGGCTACAAAGGCCAAAGCGGAACAGGCAGCCGGGCTCTTGCGAGAGGCATGCACGATCACAAGCAGGAAGGCGAAGCCGCGGCGCGTCGTTTACGAAACCATTACAGCCGAATTGTGAGGCATGGCCAGCATGAAGCCGGTATGCTTGTTGTCATCGTTCGGCTGCAGCAAACAATAAGTCAATAATCGGTCGGGGGACCTGGTATGGCTGGCATTTTCACAGGGTTGCTTGGAATCGTTGTGGTTCTCGGACTTGCCTGGCTGGTCTCCGGTAATCGCAAGGCCATCAATCTGCGCATCGTCGGATCGGCATTTGCGTTGCAGGCACTCGTCGCGGCATTTGTCATCTACACCTCGATTGGCAAGGCCGTTATCGAGAAGATGAGTGACGGTGTGCTGAAAGTCATGGGCTACTCCCGCGACGGAATCGAGTTCGTTTTCGGCGGACTGGCAACAACGGAAGGCATCTGGAGCTTTGCGATCAATGTCCTGCCGATGATCGTGTTTTTCTCCGCACTGATGTCGGTTCTCTATCATATCGGCGTGATGCAAATCGTCGTAAGACTGATCGGCGGCGCACTGCAATGGGTGATCGGCACCCGGCCGGTGGAGTCGATGAACGCGGCGGCCAACATATTCATTGGCCAGACCGAGGCACCGCTGATCGTGAGGCCCTATCTCAGGACGCTAAGCGACGCGCAGCTCTTTGCCATCATGGTATCCGGCGTTGCCTCGATCGCCGGCACTGTGATGCTCGCTTATGTGCAAATGGGTGCGGAGCTGAAGTACCTGTTGGCTGCGAGTTTCATGTCGGCTCCCGGCGGCCTGCTCATGGCCAAGATGATCATGCCGGACGAGGACATCGTCGCCGGCGTCAAGGAGAAGCGGCTGGAGATGGAAAAGAGCCAGCACGAGAATGTCATTCTTGCCGCCGCCGTGGGTGCGGCGGATGGCGTCAAGCTGGCAGTCAATATCGCTGCAATGCTGATTGCGTTTGTCGCACTGATTGCGTTATTCAACGGGCTGGTCGGTGGACTCGCCGGGCTGGTCGGCGTTGAAGGTCTGACGCTGCAGCAAATGCTCGGCTGGGTATTCTCGCCGATCATGTATCTCCTCAGCATCCCGTGGACGGAAGCACAAGCGGCAGGAGCGTTGTTTGGCGAGAAAGTGATATTGAATGAGTTCGTCGCATTCAGCCACATGACAGATTATCTCGCCGGCATGAGCGAAAAGACCCATGCAATCGTGACCGTCGCGCTTTGCGGCTTCGCCAACCTCTCGTCGATCGCCATCCTGCTGGGCGGGCTCGGCAGCCTGGTGCCGGAAAAGAGGGAGCTGATCGCACGATTCGGCATCAAGGCCGTTGCTGCAGGATCGCTCTCGAACCTGATGAGTGCGGCCATGGCGGGGATCTTGCTGAGCATCTGATCGGGTATGAAAGAGCGAATCATCATCGACTGCGACCCCGGGCAGGACGATGCGATCAACCTGCTGCTCGCCTTGTCATCCCCGGACGAGCTGGATGTAATCGGAATAACCACGGTAGCCGGCAATGTTCCGCTTCAATTGACGGAGCGCAACGCGCGCATGATGTGCGATCTCGCGGGACGAAGCGATGTCCCTGTTTTCGCAGGCTGTTCGCATCCCATGGTTCGACCGCTCAAGACTGCCGAAAACGTGCACGGCAAGACCGGTATCGATGGTGCAGAGCTGTTCGAGCCGCGGCAGCCGCTCGAGAGCCGGCACGCCGTTGACTTCATTATCGATACCCTGCTGGACGCGGATGACGCAGCCATTACCCTGGTGCCTACGGGCCCACTGACCAATATCGCGACAGCGTTTCACAGGAATCCGTCCGTCATTGCAAAGATCAAGCGCATTGTGCTGATGGGTGGTGCGATGCGTGAGGGTGGAAACACGACCCCGTCCGCGGAATTCAATATCTTCGTGGATCCGCAGGCGGCCGGGATCGTATTCAGCTGCGGCCGGCCAATCATCGCAATGGGGCTGGACGTCACTCACCAGGTACTCGCAACCGCCGGCCGCATAGCGCGCATCAAAGCGCTGCGAAACCGGGCGGCGAGGGCAACGGCAGGAATGCTCGAGTTTTTCTCACGCCACGATTCGACCAAGTACGGTGCGGACGGCGCGCCGCTGCACGATCCCTGCACCGTTGCCTTGCTGCTCAAACCGGGGCTTTTTTCGGGCAAACATTGCAATATCGCGATCGAGACCCAATCGCCGCTGACGCTGGGTCACACTGCGGTTGATTTTTGGGGTGTCAGCGGACGCCCGAAAAACGCAGACTGGATCTATGCAGTGGATGCCGACGGATTCTACGAACTCCTGACCGGGCGACTGGCCCGGTTTTCGGATCGGTGATCGCAGATGGTCGGCCACGCCTGTTCTGTTGTCGTTCTCGGATCGGTCAATCTCGACCTGGTAGCCACGGTCGGCCGCCTTCCGAGTCCCGGGGAAACCGTTACCGGCGCCACGTTGAACCGCTATCCCGGTGGCAAAGGCGCAAACCAGGCGCTTGCTGCCCACAGGCTCGGCGCCAGCGTATATCTCGTTGCCAATGTCGGACGCGATGCTGCGGCCGACGAAGCCTTGCGTCTTGTTCGGGACGAGGGCGTGGACCTGTCGTTCTGCTCGATTGACGACAGCATGCCAACCGGGATCGCTCTTATCAGTGTGGCTGAGTCCGGCGAGAACCAGATCGTCGTGGCGCCGGGTGCGAATCGCAACTTGCGCCCGGAAAATCTGCGCTTGCCGAAGGCCGATGCGCTCATCTGCCAGCTCGAAGTGCCTGCGGCCACGCTGTGCCGTGCAGCGCGAGAATTTGCCGGATTCTTCTGTGTCAACCTTGCGCCCGCACTCGAAGTTCCGGCGGAGCTGATCCGGCGGGCCGACCTGATTGTCATGAACCAGACAGAAGCGGCCTGGTATGGAGACAAAGTCGATCAATGCCAGGGCTTTGTGGCGGAGACACGTGGTGCTGGTGCGGCAATTATCTCGAGACATGGGCGTGTAATTGCCGATGCAGTTCCGCCGGCGGTGAAAAGTGTCGATACAGTCGGTGCCGGCGATTGCTTTACTGCGGCGCTCACGCTGGCTTTGTTCGAGGGCATGTCGCCGCGCGATGCGCTGAAATTCGCCTGTGCGGCAGGCGCGGTCGCAACAACCCGGCCCGGTGCCCAACCGGCTATGCCCGATCGCGCAGCTGTCGAAAGGCTCCTGTAGCAGCCCGCATCGCGGGCGACCGCTATCTTGGCCTCGCGCTTTTCTGGGACCTGGGAATTAGAGTGACAGTAACCTTAATTCAGAATTGAATTAAGGTTACTGTCACTCTAATTCGATCGTGGGTGCCTACTGCAGGACGAAAGATCGGGGTAACAGGGTATCGATGTCGTAGTGCTGCGGCCGGCCCTTGTCGTCCTGGAGAATGATGACTGTATCGGGGGTCGAGAATTCGCGGATGCGCTGCCGGCAACCGCCGCAAGGGGTGCAGGCTTCCGTTGTTTCGCGTCCGCCGGCAACGGCAATCGTCCTGATTGATTTTCCTCCGGCCGCGACCATGGCGCCGATGGCGTTCGCTTCCGCGCATGACCCTTCCGGGAATGCAGCATTCTCGACATTACAGCCGATGTGGATATTGCCCTTGTCATCCTCGATCGCCGCGCCGACCCGGTAACCGGAATAACGTGCGTAGGCCATGTCGCGAACCTTGAGGGCCGCCTCGATCAGAATGCTTTCACGCTTTTCGGAATTTCGTGATGCCACTTAAGACCCCTTGCGCATCGGATTATTGGGATGGGTGGTCCAGTCTGCCCTGTTGCTGCGGATTGCCTGGCCCGTACGCGGATCGACACCGCTGGTCATGTGTCGCATGGTGATGCAATTGTCGACCGGGCAGACGCTCACGCACAGGTTGCAGCCGACGCATTCCGCATCGATGACTTCGAAATGCCGTTGGCCGTTCACCGACTTCGTGATCGCCTGGTGAGACGCGTCCTCGCAGACAATATGGCAGCGGCCGCACTTGATGCAAAGCTCCTGGTCGATGACGGCCTTCTC
>JAHKKM010000047.1 GCA_020027645.1 Pseudomonadota bacterium | reverse complement strand
GCCTTGCGACGCAGGCGCTCGATCTCGAGACGTTCGGGTGGCGCTTCTTCGTCGGGCAGCGCCGCCAAAGTCGCTTCGTAGATCTCTTTGAAGTCTGCCGCGAACTCCGGGTGGGTGAAGATCACAGCTCGATTTTCGCGGATGCCGGCCAGCGTCTTCCGGCCGACTTCGAGCGGGTCCATGCCGGCGTCGAATGCGGTGCCAAACTGCTGCAACACGTCCGGATCAGGCGGTGCGAATCCCGATTCCGCGTATGCTGCCGGGCGTTTGAGTGCCGAGTCCCAGGCATTGGTCCGTGTGAGGCCCGGGCACATCAGCGACACACCGATGCCGTACGGCGCCAGGTTGTAGCGCAGGCACTCGGTCAGGCCGCGCACGGCGAACTTGCTTGCCGTGTAAATGCCGGCCTGCGGCCCGCCGAGATAGGCCGCCATTGAGGCGACGTTCACGATGTGTCCGCCATCAGCTTGCGCCTTCATCCTGTGCACAAACGTCACGAGCCCGTTCACGACGCCGCCGAAATTGACGCCCATGATCCAGTCGTAATCCGCGAAACTCGCCTCGTCCGTCGGCCCGAACACGCTGACGCCGGCATTGTTCACGAGGATGTGCACGGCGCCGACCTCGCCGGCGATCTCGGCCCAGCGTTTTCGGTCAGTGACGTCGAGCGTGATGAATCGGGGTCGCGGGTGACCATGCTCGTCGAACCAGGCTTCCGCCGCGGCGCGGTATTTGTCGTTGCGATAAGTCAGCACCAGGTCGATGCCCGCCTCGCAAAATGCGCGCGCGATGCCGAAGCCGATGCCCGAGACACCGCCCGTGATGAGCGCGGTCTTGTTTTTCAGTTCCATGTTATTCTCCTCGGCGCCTGTCGTAACACTAGTCCGCATTTCGTGCAAACGCGAGAGGGGGAATATCCATGTCCGAACTGGAACCGCGACTTAAGGCACTGGAGCAGCGCGTCGGCGAACTCGAAGACTTGAACGCCATCCGCCGCCTGCACTGGGCCTATGGCTACTACATCGACTACAACCGCGCCGAGGACGTCGTGCAGCTTTTCGCAAAGGACGGCGCCGTGGTATTTCTCTCCGGCGAGTATCGCGGCCATGAGGGCGTACGCCGGCTGTACGGCACATGGTTCCAGAACTACTTCACGAAAGGCGAGGTCGGGCCGGTCTACGGTTTCCTGCTCGACCATTTCCAGATGCAGGACATAATCACCGTTGCGCCCGATCGGCAGACCGCGAAAGGCCGGTTCCGCGGCGTGCTCTTCGGCGGCTGCCATGAGACCCGCGAATACAAACCGGAGGGCCTGCCGCTGCAGTTCATGGAGGCAGGGCTCTACGAGAACGAGTACGTGCGCGAGGACGGCGTGTGGAAGATCAAGCGCCTCGATTACATGATGCAGTGGCAAGCCGATTACGACGACGGCTGGTCGAAGACCGTCGCGCACCTGCAGCCCGCGACGCAGACGTACCCGGCCAACCCGATCGGCCCGGACGTGCTGCTACCGCCCGCGCAGATACGCAAAACGTGGCCGCACCGGCAGGACGTGCCAATGCACTTCGCGCACCCGCGTTTCGGCGCGAAGATCGCAGGACAGAAATCTTAATTCAACTGCCGGCAAATTCTCTCACGCCGACTAAAGTGTCCTGCGTTCCGTTGCCCGTCAACGGGAACGTGAAATGATCCCCTTCAATCGCGTGAGCTTGGGCGCCACAATCGGTACGGTGAGCATCGTGCTGGCCACCGCCATCAACAACAGTGCGGTAAAGGTTTCGTTGCTGATGATCTGCTTGTCGAGAAGCACGTTGGCGAAAACAATCATGATCAGCGCCTTGGTTTGCAATAACCAGCCGATAATCGAGGCTTCGCCTTTCTGCCAGTTGAGAATTTTCGCGGCCAGATGCAGCCCTGCGAGCTTGCCGCTGACAGAGGCAACGAGCAGAACGGCTGCCGCGGCAAATACGGCCGCACCGCCCACTTGCCATTCGGTACGCAGTCCGGTGCTGAGAAAAAATACCGGCATGATCAGCAGCAGCACGAAATGGCGCATTTTGTCCATGTCTTCCAGGTTGAACCATTCGCTATCGGTGACAGCACCTGCAAGGAAGGCACCAACCATGTAATGCAGGCCGGCCCAATCCGCGGCCAGCCCGCAGACAGCCAACCAGATCAGTCCCGCATACCAGCGGTCGCGCTCCGGAATGTTGATCATCAATTTACGGTACAGGTAGGCGATCGCTGCAAATCCGAGCAAGAAAACTCCCTGACGCCCGACCCGATTCCAATCCAGCAGGATCACGGCCAATACACCCCAGATCGCGATGTCGTCGAGGCTGGCGTAGCGCAAGATTCGTTGCCCAATGGGCTGGCGCAAAATTTCCAGTTTTTCCATCAACAAAATGAGGATCGGCAGTGCTGTCACGGCACAGGCCATTCCCACGCTCAACACAAATTGCCAGCGCATCCCCTGCGCCCCCAACCACCCATCAAAAGCCAGCATTCCCAGCCCCGCCACGCTGCCGAATGCCAACGGCACACCCAGGGCAAGCCCGGCCGTAACGCCGCTTTCTCGTTTGTATTGCCAGACTTTTCTCAAATCCAGCTCGATACCGGCGATAAATACAAAAAGCATGACTGCCCACCAGGCAATTCCATTGAGCGACTGCACTACCACACTGTTGAACACGAAGTTGTAATAGTTCGGCAACGCCGCTCCAAGGATACCTGGGCCGAGCAGGATCCCGGTGACGATCTGTACCACGACCAGCGGCGCGTAATAGTCAGTCTTGCAGAATCGCCAGATAAGGTAAGGAACAGTGAAGATGATCGCCATAGCGATCAGGAAAATTTCTGTTGTGGTCATCGCCGGTGACATATCGTCTGAACCCTCGGACAAGGTGTAAGGTTTATTTTCCCAATCGACTCGCAATCAGGTTACAGCATCCACTGGAAAAATAACCTGACACCTTTTCCGATATCAACACAGCTGCGCGCGATTTCTGGTCAGGAACTCTATGAGTGTCTCGATATCGTCTTCGTCATTGAATAAATGAATGGATATGCGGATTCGGCCGTCGTCGCCCCAGAACAGGATGTTTTCTGCTGCCGCCAGGTCGACAAGCTGTTTCGGCTCCGGATGGGTAAAACAGATGTTGCCTGCCCGTCCATCGCGGGATTCAGGCGTCATGATCTCAAGGCCCAGTCCACGCAGTCCTTCTATCAATGTGTCGCCGAGCCTGAGCACGTGCTGGCGGATCCTGTCGATACCGATCTTGCGGAGATACTGCAACGATTCGCGCAGCAGGTAGACATCCAAGTGGTTCGAATTGCCAACCTGGGCACGATTGGCGTCCTGCCGCGGCACGATTTCGCCGGTCGCCTCGTCCACGATGGCAGAACGCCAGCCGATCCCTTTCGGCTCGAAGGTCGGCCGGCGTTTTTTGTTCCATGCAAAAAGTCCGGTTTGCGTGCCCAGCAGCCATTTGTAACAGGCGCACACCGTGAAATCGGCGTGCCGCCCGTCAACCGGCGTGACACCCAACGCATGACTGACATCATTCAGCAGCGGAATTCCACGAGTCCCGAGTTCTGCCGAAAGCTTTGCAATATCAATGAGTTGTCCAGTCCTGTAGCTGACCTGGCTGACGTATACCAGCCGCGTCCTTTCATCACAGGCAGCAACGAGCTGTTCTGCCCCGATCTGCCAACGCCTCGGTTCGACCGTCCTTGCCTCCACACCGAACTTTCGCAATCCGGAAAATGCAAAGACGCCCGAGGCATATTCGATCGCTGTCGTTACGGCGTTGTCCCCTTGCTGCCAGTCTATCGACGAGATCACCTGCGAAATGCCTTCGGACGCACTGCCAATAAGCGAAATGTCCTCGGACTGCAAATTAAGCAGCTCCGCAACCAGGGCGCGAACCTCCTCATTGACTGCCCAGTGCTTCCAGTAACCGGCGTAGCCACGCGCCTTGTCTTGCGCATATTCCTCAAACGCCCGTCGATGCCGCTCCAACAATGGCGGCTCGCCACCGGCGACCAAGCTGGTAATTCCCTTGAGCGCAATGAAATCAGATTTTGGTACCAGCCCGGGCATTGCAAGCCTCCTTTGTAATCAATGCAGCATGCGAATCAAGCCACTCGTAACTCTTTTGGTAATCAGATCACGCCATTGACCAGAATAATGACGATGGTCAATGGCACAACGAATCTCACCAGAAATTGCCAGACGCGAAACTGTGCGCGATTGCCGAGCTGCAATTCTTCTGCCGCTGCCCGCTCGGACACGATCCAGCCGGCAAAAACAGCCAGCAACAATCCGGTAACCGGCATCAGCACGCTCGACGTCAGATAATCGAGAAAGCCGTATATCGTCTTTCCGGCAACAGGTTTGAAATTTGCCAGTGTACTGAATGAAAGAGCACAGAAAATGCCGATGAGCCAGGCCGCGATGCAAACCAGCCAGGTGCTGCGAGCCCGGGAGAAACGATACCTGACCTGCAAGTGATCGGCCGGTGGTACGACGAGGCCGACGGACGATGACCACGCCGCGAGCACCAGCATAATGAAAAATGCAACTCCGATGACGCTGCCGAAAGGCATTTGACCGAACGCCACCGGCAAGGACTGAAAAACCAGGCCGGGACCGGAGGACACTTCCAGGCCATTGGAGAACACAATCGAAAAAATGATCACACCGACAACCAGCGAAACGGACGTGTCCAAAATCGATACGATAATCGCGGCTGGAGTCAGAGCGATGTTACGCGGCAAATGCGAGCCGAAAGCGACCATCACGGACTGCGCCAGTCCGAGACTGAAGAATGCGTGTCCGAGTGCAATGACTACGCTCCCGGTCGAGAGCTTTGCAAAATTGAAGTTGAACATGAATGACACGCCCTGTTCAAACTCGGGAGTCATCGTCGCATAGACAAACAGCAACAGCAGGATCAGGAACATGCTCGGCATCAGGTACCGGGCGAGCCGTTCGATACCCTTCGACACTCCGTGCACGACCACCGCGGCGGTAATCAACATGAAAAGCGTGTGCCAGAAAATCATTTCCAGCGGCGAGTTCATGAATTCGGCGAACTGCTCCTGCCCATCGGTGCCGGACATGCCGGCAAAGCCTTTTGTAACGCTCGTCAAGAGGTAAGCAAGCGTCCAGCCACCGATCACGCTGTAAAAAGTCAGTATCAGAAAGGAAACGATGACACCGAGGGTCCCGACGACTTGCCAGTGATGGGACTTGCCGGCTTCGCCTGCAAGATTTTTGAAACTGATGCTTGGACTCGATGCGCCGCGCCGGCCGATAAAGAACTCCGCCATCATCAGGGGCACGCCAATCAGGGAGACACAGGCCAGATACACCAGGACAAAAGCGCCACCCCCGTTTTCACCGGTGATATACGGGAATCGCCAGATATTGCCCAGGCCGATTGCGGCTCCTGCCGTGGCAAGGATGAATCCGGCGCTGGATGACCACAGGTCGGTTCCATTCGAATTTGAGTCGTCGCTACTCAATCAGGGCCTGTGTGTTAAAAGATGCCGGTTTCCGGAGGCTGGCTTCATTCTGCCACCCGCGAATTGACTTGGACAGGGAAACAACGAGTCCCAATTTCGACAGGCATCAAGTAGAATAAAAGCATCAATATTCGGCGATATTCGAGGCAGCGTGAGGGAATTTGCGCGCCCGGATCTGGTCGCATGCAGAATCACAATACGAAAACCCCCGGCGGTAGACCTGCACCATGCACCCGATGAAACACTATGCGTTTCCCATCATTGCGGCCTTCGCGACTCTTGCTGCGGGCTGCGGCGACGAACAGGTCGACGCCGGCAATGCCCAGGCAAGCGACATAAAGGTCGTTGCCAGCCAGCTGGACCGGCGGGAACTCGTTGACGAGATCCAGGCCCTGGGCACGGCTGGTGCCAACGAATCCATACAAATAAGACCGCGCATTGCGAGCATCGTAACCCGCATTGCTTTCGAAGAAGGCCAGCTTGTGCGCCAGGGTGACCTGTTGGTCGAACTGGAGAACAGCGAGATTCGCGCGGGCCTTGCAGTCGCCGAAGCGGCCCTGTCGGAGAGTCGCAGTCTTTATAACCGCAGCGTGTCACTGGCGTCGACAAAAGCGATTTCCGAGTCCGGTCTCGAACAGCTGCAAGCGGCCATGCAGGTCAACGAAGCACAGGTCGAAGCGGCGAAGGCGCGCCTGGCTAACACCATGATTCATGCACCGTTCAATGGCCGGATCGGCTTGAGACGGGTCAGTCCCGGAAGTTTCGTCGATACTTCGACGGTCATTACCACGCTCGACGATACTGAAACCATCAAGCTCGACTTCTCGATTCCGGAGGCATTCCTCGCGGTCGTCAAAGAAGGCATGAACATTGTCGCTGGCAGCCTGGTGTATCCCGATCAGAGTTTCGTCGGCCATGTCGCGAGCATCGATACACGTCTCGACCCGGTCGCGCGCTCGGTTCAGGTGCGTGCAACCCTGCCAAACCCGGACGGGCACCTGAAGCCGGGCATGTTCCTGACTGTCAATCTGCAACGGAATCGTGGTCCTGTGCTGGTCGCCCCGGAAGCCTCTATCGTGCCGGAGCGCGGTCTGCAATACGTGTATCGCGTGGTCGATGGCAAAGCCGTACAGCAGGAGGTGACGTTGGGCCGCCGCGCACCGGGACTCGTTGAAATTGTTGCCGGTGTATCCGCGGGCGATCTGCTGATAACAGAGGGCACGCACAAAGTCCGGGACGGGATGGATGTCGAAGTAGTCGAGAAACTTTCGCCGGACGACCGATCACAGCTTGCAGACGGCAAGCTCTAGAGGTTTCAAAGATGTTGATCTCGGATGTGTCAGTCAAGCGGCCCGTATTTGCGGCCGTTATTTCTCTGATACTGGTCATCATCGGGCTGATGTCACTTCGCTCGCTGTCGACACGCGAATATCCGGACATAGAACGGCCAGTGGTATCCATCAATACAAACTACCGTGGTGCGGCATCCGACGTCGTCGAACGGCGCGTTACGCAGATCATCGAGGATCAGGTCGCAGGCATTTCGGGCATCGAGAAGATCAGCTCGGTCAGTTACGACGAGCGCTCGTCCATAACCCTGGAGTTTTCGCTGGATCGCGACGTCGACGCCGCGGCAAATGACGTGCGTGATCGTGTCGCGCGGGTGCTCTCTAACCTGCCAGAGGAAGCTGATCCGCCGGAGGTTGCCAAACAGGACGATTCTTCCGAGAGCTCGATGTGGATCGATCTTTCCAGCGATTCGCGCTCGATCATGGAGTTGACAGACTACGCCGAACGGCATCTCGTCGACGCTCTCTCGATTGTCGACGGCGTCGCCTTCGTGCGTATGAGCGGCGAAAGGCGACCGGCGATGAGGATCTGGATCGATCCGCAACGCATGGCCGCCCGTGATCTGACTGTCACGGACATCGAGGATGCGCTGCGTCGCGAAAACGTGCAGATTCCGTCCGGCCGCATCGAATCCAGCGATCGCGAATTCACGTTGCGAACCAATACCGGCTTCGTGTCGGAGGACGATTTTCGCAACCTCGTGCTGGCAAGGGGCAGCGACAATTACCTGATTCGTCTGGGTGAGGTTGCCGATGTGCAACTCGCCGCCGAAAGTGAGCGAGGCTATTCACGAACCAACGGTGCGCCGGGAATGAGCCTCGGTATTATCCCGCAGGCGAAAGCCAACATTCTTCAGGTCAACAACGACGTCAGACGACGCATCGAAGAGTTGCGATCGACACTTCCTGACGACATCAATTTCAGCGTCAATATCGATACGTCTGTTTTCATCAGCGAATCACTGAAAGAAGTGGGCAAAGCGCTCGGCATAGCGTTGCTGCTGGTACTTGTTGTTATCTACGCTTTCATTGGCACGGTTCGCGCGACGTTTATACCTGCGATCACAATACCTATATCGGTCATCGCGTCATTTACTGTAATGGCAGCAATGGGTTTTTCCATCAATGTCATTACTTTGCTCGGCCTGGTTCTTGCCATTGGCCTGGTTGTCGATGACGCGATCGTCGTTCTCGAGAACATTGTGCGCCGCATTGAGATGAAGGAGCCGGCATTGCTCGCGGCGACCAACGGCACGCGTGAAATCGGTTTCGCCGTCATCGCGACCACTCTGGTGCTGGTCGCCGTATTTCTGCCGGTGTCATTCATGCCCGGCAATATCGGTAGGATCTTTACTGAATTCGGCATCTCGCTTGCAGCCGCTGTGGTTTTCTCAGGCGTGGTCGCCCTGACCCTGGTGCCTATGCTGAGCTCGAAACTGTTCGCCACCGGACTGCATCGTGGACGATTGACCCATGTCATTGACGGTTTTTTCCGGCGCCTTTCGGCCAGGTACGCCGCTGTTCTGCGCCGGGTCATTCGGCACCCGGTGCTGGTGATCACCAGCGCACTGCTGGTCTTTGGCGCGAGCATGTTTTTGTTCGCCGGGCTGCCGGTGGAATACATGCCGCGCGAGGACCGGGGAATGGCCATGACCATGGTTACGGCGCCGGACGGATCGAGCCTCCAGTACACCTCGGATTACGTTCGCGAAATCGAAAAGATCATGATGAAGGACGTCGAAACCGGTGAGGTATTGCGTGTCGGAACGAGGTCAGGTGCTCGCGGCGCGGGCGGTGACGTCAACACAGCGCGGGTGTTTGCGCCCATGGCCCTTTGGCATGACCGTGAACGCACGGCCGAGGAGCTCGTGAACAACTGGAATCGGCAGTTTCGTGATCTTCCGGGAGTATCGGCATATGCATTTGTGCCTGGCGGCGGGGGTGCAGGCATGGGCAGCCGTCCGCTCCAAGTCGTGCTCGGCGGCACCGATTACGATGAATTGGCCGGCTGGCGTGACATCGTGCTCAAGGAACTCGAAAAGATTCCCGGACTGTCCAATCTCGATTCGGATTACAAGGAACGCAAACCGAAAATCGACGTGAGTATCGACCGGGACCGCGCGGCAGACCTGGGTGTATCTTTGTCGAACGTCGGGCGCACCCTTGAAACCATACTGGGGTCGCGCGTGGTTACCACCTACATCGACCGCGGTGAGGAGTACCGCGTGATCCTGCAAGGTCGCGACGAACGGCGTCAGACACCCAGCGATCTAGACCAGATCTACGTACGCTCGGATCGTATGCAGCAACTCATTCCGCTGTCCAACCTGATCAAACTTCAGGAGGTCGCTGGACCGGTCGATCTGCGCCGCTTCGACAGGCTGAGATCCATCACGATCAGCGCAAGCCTTGAGTCGGGCTACTCGCTCGGCACCGCCATCGACACTATCGAACAAATCATCCGCGACAATCTACCGGAGTCGGCCCAGATCAACTATGACGGTGAGTCGCGGGAACTGAAGACATCCGGAAGCTCTTTGTACTTCACGTTTCTGCTCGCGCTCGTAATCGTCTACCTGGTACTCGCCGCACAATTCGAAAGCTTCAAACATCCGTTCATTATCATGACAACGGTACCGCTGGCGGTCGCCGGCGCATTGCTCGGGCTGAAACTCTTCGGCTCGTCCATCAATATATTCAGCCAGATCGGCGCCATCATGCTGATCGGGCTTGCCGCCAAGAACGGCATTCTGATTGTAGAGTTTGCCAACCAGCTGCGTGATCGTGGCCGGGAATTCCGGGAGGCGGTGATCGAATCGGCCACCATCCGGCTGCGACCGGTACTTATGACCAGCCTGTGCACGGCCTTCGGTGCCCTGCCACTGGTCATGGCCACCGGAGCCGGTGCGGAATCGCGACAATCGATCGGAGCCGTGGTGGTTTTCGGCGTAACCTTTTCAATGGTCCTGACCCTCATCGTTGTGCCGGCGGTTTATGCGCTGCTTGCCAGGAAATCTCATTCCCCGCAGTACGTTGCACAGATGATCGAGAAGCTGAAGCTCAGCGAAGCCAGCCTCGCCGACTCTACGACGGCATTACAAGGTACGCCAGGGCGGCCGCAAACGGCACCGAAATAAATGTTCGCTGGAACCAGATGACCACCATTTGCCAGATGGATATCGGGATGTCGGTCGCCAGCATGCAGGGGATGGACCCGGAGAAAAACAGCACGGACGATACAGAAACGACGGCAACGGTGAAGCGCACATTACCTGGCATTTCGGTAGCCTGGATCGCAGGCAGGAACATTTCGGCAAGGCCACTGGCGAGTGCGCTGGAGACTTCGGCAGGATTCGGCAGTTGGCTCAACCAGACCGCCGGGTAAATCAGGTAACCGACAATTTCGAATACCGGTGTGTATTTTGCTGCGAGCAAACCCAGCATACCGATCGACAGCACGGCGGGCACTACCCGCATCGCCATTCGCAGCCCGTCGACAACGCTTTCCCGAAGCATCGAACCAATGGCCGGTGCCGACCCGGCAACCTGTAAACCGCGCTGCCAGGCGCCGATAATCGAAGTTGCCGACGATTCCTTGCCGACCTTGTCGTCGCCACGAAGCTTCGTGCTGTTGTCGATCATCGCAAGCGGCGGCAGTCGCGCGACGATGGCGGTGACCAGGAACGTGACCAACAGCGTCGACCAGAAGTAGGCGTTCCACACGCTTGTCAGACCGAGCGTCTTGGCCACCACCACCATGAACGTCGCCGAAACGGTCGAAAATCCGGTCGCAATAATGGCTGCCTCCCTGGCCGTATAAGCGCCAGCCTTGTAAACCCGGTTGGTCAGGATCAGTGCCACCGAATAACTGCCGGCAAATGACGCAACGGCATCTACCGCGGATTTGCCGGGAGTCCTCCAGACCGGCCGCATCACGGATTCGGCAAGCGTTCCGACCGCCTCCATCAAGCCAAAACCGATCAGGAATGCCAGGAAAAAAGCGCCGATAGGAATAATGAGACTGACCGGGATCGCAAGCTTCTCGAAGAGAAACGGCAACATGTCCGGCTGCATGATTGCAACCGGCCCCATTTCAAGGAAATACATGACTGTCAGCGGGATAGCGCCGGCCTGGCAAATCGAGATGACTGTCGCTGTTCGGGACTTTCGCCATGAACCGTTTGTGAACGGCACAATTACGCCCACCGCCATAAAGGCCACGCATACAAGTTGCGCAAAGCCGAACAGGTCTGCAATCACGAAACTGACAATGTGATCAATGACGATAGTCGATCGGCCGCTTATCGTAATGGGAACAAAAAATGCGACGATCCCGATAGTGCTGTAAATCAGGAATCGTGCAGCAGCAACCACCCTCAGCGCTTCTGCCACGCCCGCCAAAGGTAGTACACCGGAATACCCGCGCCGATGATGGCGAAAGTGATAAGGGTATTAGCGGGATCGGTGATGACGGCATTCGCCACCATCGCGACCGAAGCGATCAGGAATATCGCGGGCGTCACCGGATAGCCCCAGGTGCGGTATGGCCGGTGCGCATCGGGAAGTCGCTTGCGCAGCACGTACACGCCGAGCACCGCGAGTACATAGAATGGCCAGACGCCAAGGATGTATCGGCTTGCGAGTGCGGCAAAGCTGTTCTGCAGCACGTAGGTGACGGCGAGACCAGCGGCGACCCAGATCGCCACCGAGGGTGTCTTGAACCGCGGTGAGACACGCGCGAGCACCGGGAAGAACAGGCCACGGTCGGCCATGCCGAAGAACACGCGAGGGCCCGTCATCATCGAACCATTGGTAGCGCCGAAGCACGACAGCATCACCACCGCACTGATGATGCTTGCGCCGGCAGCACCAATCAGTGGAATTCGGTTGGCGGCTTCGGCGGCGACCAGCGGCGCACCGGCCATCTCGGTGAGTGGCATGAGGTACAGATACGCTGCATTGATGAAGAGATAGATCACCACGATGGAGGCCGAGCCGAGAATCAGGCCCCGTGGCAGATTGCGGCCCGGATCCTTCACTTCGCCGCCAATCTGCGCGAGGTTGCTCCAGCCGTCGTAGGTCCACGTCACCGCTATCAGTGCCGTCAGAATAGCCGATGCGGTATTGACGGCCACCGGATCGGCGGTCAGGTTGGCAAAGTTACCTTCACCGGCGCCAAATGCGAAGAACGCCAGTCCCGCGAGCGCGCCGTATTTGAGAATTGTGGTGACATTCATCAGTGCCGATGCGTAGCTGACGCCGAGCCAGTTGAGCGTCGCAATTACTATGATCGTGGCGGCCGCTACGTAGCGCACTTCACTGTCCGACAGCGGCACGAAGTGACCGAGATACTCGGCGAAGATAGTCGAGATGGCGCCAACCGACGATGCACGAATCACGGTGAGCTCAGCCCAGCCATAGACAAATGCGGGGACCGGGCCCCACGCCTCCTCGATGTAGGCCAGAATGCCACCTGAACGCGAGTACATTGCGGCCAGTTCCGCGATCGCCAGCGCGCCGGTAAGGGTGATGAGGCCGCCGAGCACCCACACCAGCAGGAATGCTCCGGGTGAGCCGAGACTCGCGGCAACCTGGGCTGGCACGCGGAAGATGCCGCTGCCGATCGTGATTCCTATCAGAATGAAAGCAGCGCTCCAGGGGCCGAGCGTGCGGGGGAGGCGTTCGTCATACGCACTGCTGGCTGCTGCGGTCATGCACATGCTCCTGGCCGGAGTAAAGGGATTCGGATTCTCAAGTCAGGCAGCCCGGCGCGAAACCGGCATGCCCTAAGGTACCAACTGACATGAACTCGTGGATAACTCTTGCAAATTGATGGCGCCGGTGTCGTTCGCGATCTTAGCACGCACACACGAAGTTCCGATCACGGTAGTTCTGCGGCAATGCTGGAGTGCGGATTCGGTTGGCCGGCGACATGAGAATATCTCCATCCACGGGCAGGCTCGCACTTGCGCCGGGCATTCAGCGGGCCAGACGATTTTGTGCGTGCGCCACAGATGGCCGAATAAGCCGGTTATGTATACAATTCGGGCTATGCTGGATCGATAAATATCAATAAGGACGGTCAGTCATGCCTCTAGAAATCACTTTTACACTAAGCGACGAGGACCTCGAACATTTCCAGGAGATTGTCGACCGTTCCAAGTTGGCAGTCGGGAAAGATAAGCAGAACAAGCAAATCGAGGCTGCCGCAAGGAAGATGATCGACGACGCCAAAGGCGCTCAACTACCCGATTTCATCGCCAAACGGTTGTTCAAACTGGAAACCGTGATCAACATGCTCACGGATGAAGAGTGGCGCTTAAGCGAAGAGGAACGTAATCGAATACGCGGGGCACTGATCTATTTCACGAACCCGGAAGATCTCATTCCGGACCATATTCCCGGACTCGGCTATCTCGATGACGCAATCTATGTGGAACTCATTATTCGGGAACTGAAGAATGAGATCGACCACTACGAGGAATTCTGCCTATTCCGCTCCAACGAGGAAAGGAAACGGATCGCCGAAGGTAAGGATCCGCACGTCAATCGTGAAGCCTGGCTCGCCGAGAAGCGCACCGCGTTGCACTCACGCATGCGTCGCTACCGCCTCCGCCGCATGGGCGAGGACAGCAGCAGCTGGAGATTTCGCTGGTAGGAAAAAACGCGGTGGACAGCGCCGCCGTCAGGCTATGACAACGCTTCAGTAGCCGTAGCGTTTCTTATGAGCGACGATGGTATCCGCGAGCAGCGCATCGCATTGCTCGTCCAATATCTGGGTCAGTCCGCGAGACCATGCTGTCAGCCCCGCATTGATGAACAACAACGGAATCGCGATGCCAAGGCCCAGCACAGTGGCGATCATCGCCTGACCGATACCGTGTGCCATCAATTTCGGGTCGCTGGAGCCTGACGCCACAATCGCGTGGAAGGTGATAATCATGCCGATAACGGTGCCGATCAGTCCAAGCAGCGGGCCCGCGGCCACGGCCAGGCGCAGGAAAGACTGGAAGCGTTCCAGCTTTGGAATCTCGCTGAGTACTGCTTCCGAGAGGCGCAATTCCGCGACTTCGACACTGTCAGGCTTCCTGCCAGAGCCCTCGCCGTCACTGCCGCCAAAAGCCAGCAGCAGACGCCCAAGTGGATTGTCAGCTTTCGGCCGGGACAAGTTCTTCAATTGCGCGGTGACCGCAATGCGCGTTTTCAGAAGATAGCCATACTGGAAAATCGCCAGCAATACCCCGAGGATGCCGACCGCGATAATCACGTATCCCACGGCTTCACCGAGATGAACCCTTTCCAGCCAGTTCGGACGCCTCAGGTACAGACCCAGCAATGCGCCGCCGGAGGGATCGACAACCGCTGTTGTATAGCCGGCATCGGCAGAGCTCTCGAACAGGTCGGCAGCGACACTCCGGAAGTTTCCGGTCAGCTGACCATCCAATTCGCTCAATGATTTCTCACTCGACAGATAGCCCAGGAACTCGTCGCCTCTGACCACGGTGAACGGGCCGACACGCACAACCTCTTCGACTTCGGCCGCGCCGGTCGCCTTCCCATCCTCAAGTTGCAAAATGTTGGCATCGTAGCGCACCGTTTTGCCGCTGCCGGTCATTTCCCGCATCAATTCGAACCACAGCCGTTCGAGCTCCCTGATCGACGGCAATGCCTTCGCACCCGCCAGCCGACGCAAAAATTCGGCACGTTCCTCTTCGCCGTCAGCCACGGGGAATTGAGTGCTCAGCAGCGATTCCTGCAAGACCCCGGACGCGTCTCCGGCAATTTGCCGCGTAACTCCGAACAACTCGCCGAGGTTTCCTTCGTGCTGTCGCAACAATTCCGAGGTCTCGGCGATGGTCTTCTCGTTGGCTTCCCAGCGCCGGTCAAGAGCCTGGCTGTTGCCCTCGGCCCTGTTTCGCCGATCGACCTGTTCCTTTGTCAGGCGTTCCTGTTCCCGCAGGTC
>JAHKKM010000190.1 GCA_020027645.1 Pseudomonadota bacterium | reverse complement strand
CCGTTCTGCATCTGTCGCTTCGCCAACGCGTGTTGCGGATGACTCGGCAATCCGGGATATAGCACCTTCGTCACTTGCGGATGATGTTCGAGCCACTCTGCGATCTGTTGCGAATTCTCGCTCGTTTGCCGCATGCGCAGTGCCAGCGTTTTCAAGCCACGCAGCGCCAGGAAACTATCGAACGCCCCGCTGATACCGCCGACCGCGTTTTGCAGGAATCCGATCTTCTCAGCGAGATCTGCATTCGCCGTGACGGCAATGCCGCCGACCATGTCCGAGTGACCGTTCAGATACTTGGTCGCCGAATGCATGACGATGTCTGCACCCAGTTCCAGCGGGCGTTGTACCCACGGGCTCGCGAAGGTGTTGTCGACGACGGTGACAATGCCGCGCTGGCGGGCGAATTCCGTGACTTGTGGAATATCGACCAGTCGCAGCGTGGGATTCGTGGGCGTCTCGATCCAGATCATTTTTGTCTCGGGGCGCACGGCCGCAGCGAGCGCCTCCATGTTCGACAGATCCGCAAACGTCGTGGTCAGCGCGGCGGTGCGCTTACGGACCCGTTCGAACAAGCGGAACGATCCGCCGTACAGATCGTCCATCGCGACCATGTGACTGCCGGCGTCCAGCAACTCGATCAACGTGCTGGTGGCCGCCATCCCGGAGGCGAAGGCAAAGCCGCGAATGCCGCCTTCCAGATCCGCGATGCACCGCTCCCAGGCGTTGCGCGTCGGATTGCGCGTGCGCGAGTAGTCGTACCCCTTGTGGACACCAGGACTCGACTGCGCGTACGTCGACGACACGGAAATCGGCGGCATCACCGCACCGGTCGACGGATCGGGACTCTGCCCCGCATGAATGCAGCGCGTGGAAAATTTGAGCGGACGGGTTGAGTCGGACATTGTATTGAACCGGTAACTTCTAAGACCGGAAGGGTAAGCTGGCTACGGGTAAGCTGGCTACTGATATGAAACGACCCATCGGACTCTGACGTGCATGGATGCACGAATGCCGCGGAGCACAGGATGTGCACGAGCGGCCCTGTCACGAGGGTCGTGGAGCCAAGCAAAAAGCGTGGTTTTTGCTCGGCTCTCGCCGCATCCGCGGCGGGGTACATCTGCTGCACATGGATGTGTAAATGCCGTGGGCGCAGGAAGTGCTGGAACGGCCATGTACCCGGGGGGCACTCGATGAGATACGTTTCATACTTCGGGGTCGGCCGGCTGCGTTCCCGACGCAGCTCGGCACTTCCTACATCCATGTAGGTCGGGTGCAGCACGATGGGCTACTGCGAAAGGCGCGACTTTCGCGGCGCTCCCGAAATCAAGCACCTAAGAGGGTGCTTGATTTCGTCCGGCCATCCGTGGCCGGCGGGAGGCAGTCGCAAAAGTACTTTTACGACAGCCTCCTTGCGGGAGAGGGTTGGGTGAGGGGGTCGCTACAAAAAAATCCGCCCACGAGTTAGACTGACTTACTTTTATCTTACTTCGTGACAAACGTGGCTACCACCAAGCTGTCATCCAAAGGCCAAATCATCCTGCCGAAGTCCGTGCGGGATGCTCATCGCTGGCTCCCTGGTACCGAATTTTCAGTCGAGAATGTCGAGGACGGTGTTCTGCTTAAACCATTGCATCAGTTCGAGCCAACTCATATTGATAAAGTGGCCGGCACCCTCAAGAGGCATGGCGCGACTGCGCGTTCAATCGAGGAAATGGATGCTTCGATCATGAAGAACGTAAGGAAGCGGCATGCAAGCGGTCGATACTAATGTTCTGATTCGTCTTTTGACACAGGACGACGTCGCTCAGGCGGCGCGGGCCACTTCACTGTTCCGGCGTGACGACATTTGGATTGCCAAAACCGTGTTGCTGGAAACCTCGTGGGTACTGCGGAGTCTTTACGCATTTGAACAGCCGCGTATCACCGCAGCGCTTCGTTCCGTTGCCGGACTGCCGAACGTGAAGCTCGAAGACGCAGCGTCTGTTGCACGTGCCTTCGAGCTGACGGACGCCGGCGTCGACTTCGCCGACGCGATTCACCTGGTAAGCATGGGACCAGCCGCGTCATTCGCTACCTTCGATAAGAAGTTTGCAGCCAGGGCGAAAAAACTGGCGTCCGTGACGCTGCTTTGAGGGAAGCGAGTACAGGAGTAAAAAAGCGCACAAGGAAGCGCCTTTCTCCTGCACTCACTTCACCTGCCGCCGCAGGTAATTGAGCACATCCGACCGCGTGACCAGGCCGAGAAATTTCTCGCCGTCCATCACGGCGGCCGATGATCGGACTTCGAGCATCGCGACCAGATTGTTGATCGAGGTGCTTTTGTCGACGCGCAGGAAGGTAATGGTCATGGCCTGTTTGACCGGTTCGTTGAAGCATTCGGGCCGGCCAAAAGCGAACCGTAGAATGTCGTCTTCGGTGACGACGCCGATCAGCTTCTCGCCGTCCATTACCGGTAGCTGCGAGAATCCGGCATTGCGCAAGCGATTGTGCGCTGTCGTCAACGCATCGTTCGGGCCCACGGTGATCGTGGCGCGTTCGCCGTGCGGGCGGCCGATCAGATCGCGCAAGTCGCCGAATTTTTCGCGCTCGATGAATCCCTGATCTTCCATCCAGAAATCGTTGAACAACTTCGACAGATATCTGGCGCCGGTGTCGCAGGCAAACGTGACGACGCGTTTCGGGGTTTGCTGCTGACGGCAATATCGCAACGCCGCTGCCAGCAACGTGCCGGTCGATGAGCCTGCCAGTACGCCCTCCTTCTGCAGTAGCTCGCGCGCCACCGAGAACGACTCCGCATCCGGAATGCTGTATGCCTGGTGCGTCAGCGAAAAGTCGCAGATCGACGGGATGAAATCCTCACCGATGCCTTCGACCAGCCACGAGCCTTTCGTTGTCATTTTTCCGGTCTGGATGTACTCGGCCAGAATGGAGCCTTGCGGATCGGCAAGCACCAGTTCCACATGCGGTGCGTGCTGCTTGAAGTAGGCGGCGAGCCCGGCAATCGTGCCGCTGGAACCCACGCCCAGGACAACGGCATCCAGGCGCTGCTGCATCTGCTCCCAGATTTCCGGCGCCGTGGTATTTTCGTGCGCTTTCGGGTTATCCGGATTCGCGAACTGATTGATGAAATATCCGCCGGTGCGTTTTGCAATGGCCGCGCCCAAGTCCTGGTAGTACTCCGGATGGCCTTTGCCGACATCGGAGCGCGTCAGCACCACTTCCGCGCCCAGCGCACGCAGATTGAAGATCTTCTCCTGACTCATCTTGTCGGGCAACACCAGCACCAGTCGATAGCCTTTCTGCGCAGCGACGAGCGCGAGTCCCAATCCGGTATTGCCCGCAGTGGCTTCGACGATGGTGCTGCCGGGCTTGAGCTCGCCGCGGCGTTCGGCCGCCTCGATCATCGACAGGCCGATGCGATCCTTGATCGAGCCCCCGGGATTGAGCATCTCGAGCTTCAGGAACAATTCGCATGGGTGGGTATCGAGTCGATTCAGACGCAGCATCGGCGTGTGGCCGATCATTTCCAATGCGTTCGAATAAACGTGCATGGCGAGACGCTCCGCGCGCAAACGGGCTACAGGCGACGGGCAACAGTCGGACGGCTACGCCGTAAAGCCTGGAAGACAGACATGAGATACGCTAGCGGTCATTGTACGTGATGCGATCCCGCCGATGCCCGCTGTAAATTCCTCCCAGACGGTTTCCGACGCACTGCATACTGCGACGACCCTGCTGTCGCGCACCTCTTCTTCGGCGCGCCTGGACGCCGAACTGTTGCTCGAACATGTGACGGGGTTGTCGCGGACAAGTTTCCGCAGCACGCCCGAACGGGAATTGCCGACGGCGGCTGGCTGGTCGTTTCAGCAACTCGTCATGCGCCGCGTGAAAGGCGAGCCCGTTGCATACATTTGCGGACAGCAGGAGTTCTGGTCATTGCTGTTCGAAGTGTCGCCGGCCGTGCTGATTCCGCGGCCGGACACCGAACTGCTGGTCGAGCGCGCATTGACGCATATCGCCAGGGAACAGGCTGCGCAGGTCGCCGATCTGGGAACGGGCAGTGGCGCGGTCGCGCTCGCGATTGCGAGCGAACGCCCGGCATCGCACGTCACTGCCACCGACGCTTCGGCGGACGCACTGGTCGTCGCGAGTCGCAATGCCGGGCGCCTGCAGATCGGCAATGTCCGCTTTGTGCAGGGCGATTGGTGGCAACCGCTCGCGGGGCAGCGCTTCGCTATCGTCGTCTCGAATCCACCCTATATCGCGCCCGACGATCGCGACCTGGCCGCCGAGGTGCGGCGCTTCGAACCTGGCATCGCACTGTTTGCGGGCCTGCAGGGGTTGGATGCGCTGACGGCGATTGCACGACAGGCCCGCGATCACCTGCAACCGAACGGCTGGCTGTTACTGGAACACGGTTGGAAACAGGCCGCGGCGGTGCGCGATTTGCTTGTGCGATACGGGTTCGCTCACGTACGCTCGCATGCCGATCTGGCCGGTCACGAACGGATCACGGAAGGCTGTCGCATGGCATAGCGGACTGGCCTTGCCCGCGGTCGGGCGACATTTCACTCTTACCTTTTCAGGCGCACACATGCTCGAATTCAAGACTTCCAAAGGCAGCTTCACAGTTCAACTGTTCGACAAACAGGCGCCGATCTCGGCCGAGAACTTTCGCAAATATGCAGAAGACGGTTTTTTCGCAGGCACGGTGTTCCATCGCGTCATTCCCGGCTTCATGGTGCAGGGCGGCGGCATGACTGCCGACCTCAAGAGCAAGGAGGGACAGCGCCCGCCGATCAAGAACGAAGCGACCAATGGCCTGAAAAACAAGCGCGGCACGCTGTCGATGGCACGCACCAATGACATCAACAGTGCCACTTCGCAGTTCTTCATCAATGTCGCGGACAATGATTTCCTCGATCACAAACCCGGCAACTTCGGCTATGCCGTGTTCGGCCGCATCGATTCGGGCATGGACGTCGTCGATGCCATCGTCGATGTGAAGACCGGCAACAAGGGCGGTCATCAGGATGTCCCTGTCGATCCAATCACGATCGAATCGGTCACGGTCGTTCCCGACAAGGCCTGAGAACCACAGCCGCGCAGACAGCGCGGCGGATTGCGGCATCGCGATGGTCACGCTATCAAAGGCGCTGCAGAATCGACTGCAGCGCCTTTTTCCGATTCAGCGAAACAGCAGGCCATCGAATTCGCTGCGCGTGGGCACATCGAGCTTCCACGCACCCACGGCCATGCCGGAATACCAGCCCTGCGCCAGTGCGGCACCGCTGGGACCTGTACAGACCACGGCGCTACGGTTACCGTCCTCACCCACTTGACCAGCCGTGTGCTCCTCACGCCGCCTCCTCACCCTTAATCACAGACCGCATTGGCCCCGATGGCTGGAAAAAAGCGCTCGTTACTTGGACGCCTTCTGCGTCTGCTCATGTGGTCGATCGTCGGGCTCGTGGCCTTAAGCATCGGCGCGGTCGTTGCCTTGCGCTGGCTCAATCCGCCCACCACGGCATTCATGCTGGGCGATCGCCTCGCTGCCTGGCAGGACGGCAAGACCGATTATCGTCTGCGGCAGCAATGGGTGGACTGGTCACTGATTGCTGCGCCCATGAAGCTGGCAGTCATCGCGGCCGAAGATCAGACCTTTCCATCGCATCACGGCTTCGACCTCAAATCGATCAACAGCGCGCTCGAAGAAAGCGAGCGCGGTCGGCGGGTTCGCGGTGCCAGTACGATTTCTCAGCAAGTGGCAAAGAACTTATTCCTCTGGCGCGGCAAGAGCTGGATTCGCAAAGGCCTGGAGGCTGGGTTGACCGTGCTGATCGAAGCGTTGTGGCCGAAGCGCCGTATTCTCGAAATGCATCTCAACATTGCCGAGTTCGGTCGCGGCATTTACGGAGTCGGCGCTGCTTCGACGATCTACTTTCGCAAACCCGCCGCGCGGCTGAATGCGAGCGATGCAGCGCTGCTCGCCGCTGTGCTGCCCAACCCCATCCGATTAAAAGCGAATGCACCGTCGAGCTACGTTCGCAGTCGACAGCGATGGATACTCACGCAAATGCAACGAATGGGAGGACAGGAGTTGCTGCGCAAGATGGAGTAAGGGATTCGGGA
>JAHKKM010000189.1 GCA_020027645.1 Pseudomonadota bacterium | reverse complement strand
GGCGTGCTGCACCTGGGAAGCGTGCGCACGGCCCTGTTCTGCTGGCTTTATGCCCGCCATTGCGGCGGTACCTATATCCTGCGAATCGAAGATACCGATACGGAGCGCTCCACCAAGGCATCCGTCGACGCGATCCTCGATGGGCTTGCCTGGCTCCGTCTGCATGCGGACGAAGGGCCGTTCTATCAGACTGATCGTTTCGACCGTTACCGCGAAGTGATTCAACAGTGGCTGGCCGAGGGCAAAGCCTATCGGTGCTATTGCACCAAGGAAGAACTGGCGGCGTTGCGCGAACAGCAAATCGCTGCAGGAGAAACGGCGCGCTACAACGGAAAATGCCGGGACGGCGCCACACCGCGGCCCGGGATCGATCCTGTCGTCCGGTTCCGCAGCCCGACAGACGGCACCGTCATCATCAATGATCTCGTCCGAGGGCGAGTCGAGATCAGCAACAGTGAGCTGGATGACCTGATCATTGCGCGCTCCAATGGCGTGCCAACTTACAATTTTACTGTGGTCGTAGACGACGCCGACATGCGCATTACGCATGTCATACGCGGTGACGATCACCTCAACAATACGCCGAAGCAGATCAACATGATGCGTGCCATGGGCGTGCAGCTGCCGGAATTTGCACACTTGCCGATGATCCTCGGCCCGGACGGCGCCCGGCTCTCGAAGCGTCACGGTGCAGTCAATGTCCTCGATTATAGGGACGCAGGCTTTTTGCCGGATGCTTTGCTGAACTACCTGGTGCGCCTTGGCTGGTCGCACGGCGACCAGGAGATCTTCAGCCGCGACGAAATGATCAGCTTGTTCGACATTGGCGACGTAAATGCATCGGCGTCGACTTTCAACGCGGAAAAGTTACTATGGCTTAACCAGCAACACATCATCGCAATGCCAACAGAGGCCTTGTCGAGCGAACTGGTACCGTTTCTGAAAGCGCGTGGCCTTGACGCCGCAAATGGCCCGTCGCCGGACAGAATTGTCGATGCCTATCGCGAGCGCGCGAAGACGATGGTGGAAATGGCCGAGAGCTGCAGCTACTGCTACAGCGATTTTGATGACTACGATCCTGCCGCGGCAAAGAAACATCTGAGGCCAGTCATCGGCAACGCGATGGCCAAGGCGCGGAATGCGTTGCGCCAGGTAAGGCATTGGGATCGTGAATTCATCCATCAGGCAATCGTTGCCGTTGCGGAAAGCGAAGCGATGAATCTTGGCAAACTCGGTCAGCCGATCAGAGTAGCTGTCACCGGCGGCAGTGTTTCGCCGCCACTGGATGTGACCCTCGAATTGGTCGGGCAGGATCGGACCGTACAGCGGCTCGAACGTGCCCTAGCCTATATAGCGGATCGTGCCGAGGCGACCACCGCTGGCTAAACAACAGGCTTTTTTAAGCAAAAGACGTCGGTTTTCTTTACAGCCGTAAGAAATTGCGTGAGGTGCGGGCCAGTTAGGAGTTGATTTCATTGGTGAATCTCCTTGTGGTACGAAACCTGCATGAGTAATGCACTGAATCTATTGGATATTCTGTCGCGGAATTCTGGCGAAGCGAGACGACGGTAAAATTGCACACGCAGGGATGCCAAGTGCACGTTCGAAAACGACTCGGACGTGTTTTGTCGTGTCCGGTGGCAATCAGGTAAGGGTCTGCGGCAATTTCCAGATTCATATTTGTATTGAATCTCGTTGAACCGTGATTTTATCTGCAAGGATCTGATGTCGTGTTGAGCAAGACCGAGTCGCAATCCGCCAAGTCCATTTTTTCTTCGCGAATGTTTGCGCTTGCAGCATTTTGGATTTCGACATGCGCGGTCTCCATTCCCGATACCGTCAACGCTGCTCCGAACGATCCTTGGGAAGGCGGGCAGTGGGGTCCGATTATCAATTGGCCGCACGTGCCGGTATCAGCCGCAAGTCTTCCGGATGGCCGTGTCCTCACCTGGTCGGGATCCGAACGACTTGTATGGCCAACCACTGAGCAGTCCTATACCGCGACCTGGGACCCGGCGACTCAGACATTTCTCGAGATCTTCCACCCGACGCATAACATGTTTTGTTCGCATCAGGTGATGCTTAAGGATGGGCGAGTCTTTGTTAACGGTGGACGAAATTCCAATGACAGTCCCTGGACCAGCGTTTTCGACTACAAGACCAATCAATGGCATCAGATCGAGAACATGGCTTCGGGCGGCCGCTGGTACCCGACAACATTGACCTTGGGTGACGGAAGCGTTTTTACGGCGATCGGCAATTCGACACTGCCCAGAAACCCGGACGTGTGGTATCCGGACACCGGCTGGCAGATCAAGAATGGCATCGATTTCAAGCCTATGGTCCTGGACTACGCGGCTGATTACAACGAAACAAAATTCTGGCCACTGCTTCACCTCGCGCCGAACGGGCAGATCTTTCATTCCGGGCCTACGCCCAAGATGCACTACATCGATCCCGAAGGCGGCATTGGAAATAACGGAACTGTCACCCAGGTCGGCGCGCCGTTCACGGACTGGTACCACCGCGAAGGCACTACGATCATGTATGCCAAGGGCAAGTTGCTGACGGCGGGCGGATGGAGGGGCGGAAAGGATCTGGTCAGTACCAACAAGGCGTTCACCATCGACCTGAATGGTCCGTCGCCGGTGCTGACACTGACCAATTCCATGAATTACGCCCGCAAGTTCCACAACGGTGTAATGCTGCCAACCGGCGAGGTCCTGGTCATCGGTGGTAACTCGGCCGGATCGAAATTCAGCGACAACGGCATGATCCTCGCATCGGAAATCTGGAATCCTGCAACTGGCCAGTGGCGCGTGTCTGCTTCCATGTCGACACCGAGGAATTACCATTCGGTGGCACTGCTTCTGACCGATGGCCGCGTATTCGCCGGCGGTGGTGGATACTGTTCCGGCGACCCGGTGTGCGGCGGCGCGACGCACCCGGACGCGCAGATCTATTCGCCGGCGTACCTGTTCAATAGCAATGGATCGCTTGCTGCGAGGCCGACGATTCAAAGCGGGCCACAACAGATTACCAGCGGGCAAAATTTCAGCGTTTCCGGGACGGCCGGTTTGCAGAAATTCAGCCTGATCAAAATGAGCTCAACGACTCACGGTATTAATACGGACGTGCGATTTCTTGATGTGCCGTTTGTCGTGTTGTCGCCAGGCAATTACCAGCTGACTGCCGATGCGAATCCGAACGTGTTGTCTCCGGGCTACTGGATGCTATTTGGCTTGAACGCCAGTGGTGTACCGTCGGTTGCGCATGTGTTGCAGGCCAATGCCGGGAGCTTGCCGACCATCGATTTCATATCGGATCAGTTGACCGCGCTTGCCGATACCGTGTCATTTCAGGTGGTTGCCAGCGATCCGGACGCCGACCCGCTGACATACAGTGCGACCGGACTACCAGTTGGATTGAGTATCAATGCTAATACAGGCCTGATCACTGGAGCGCCATTTGCCGACGGGGTTTACCAAACGGCAATCACGGTCGACGATAACGACGACGGTACGGCGGTCAGGAGTTTCACCTGGACCGTGTACGGCGGTGGTGTTGGGTTCATTACGCGCGACTGGTGGAGCGATATCCCAGGCACAACGGTCAGCAGCCTGACCGCATCCCCTGATTTTCCGGATTCCCCAACCGATGGCGAAGTCCTGACTTCATTTGAAGGCCCGGAAAATTTGGCGGATACCTATGGTTCGCGCATTTTTGGCTACCTCGAAGCAGACTCCAGCGGGCCGCACACTTTCTGGATGGCGGCCGACGATACAGGTGAGCTTTGGCTGAGTTCCGATACCAATCCTGCCAACAGGGTATTGATCGCCAGTGTGCCGCAAGGGACGGCGTCACGTGAATGGACGAAATATCCGGCACAACAATCGGCCCCCATTGGCCTCGTTGCCGGACAACGGTATTTTATCGAAGCGCTCCACAAAGAGGGTACCGGTAACGACCATCTCGCGGTTGCATGGAAACGACCGGGCGATGCTGGACCTCAGGTGATTCCCGGCAGCAACCTGTCAACCGAACCCGTCGCGCCTCCCGCGACCCTTGCTGACACTATTATTGTCGGGTCGTTGGCTGATGTTGGCAGTAATTGGACGACAGTAACGCTTTCTCGCAATTACGCGACCATGGTGGTGGTAGCGACGCCGGCATACAACGGCGCTGCGCGACCCGCGGTGACGAGGATACGCAACGCTACTGGCAATTCCTTTGAAGTCCGCGTGCAGAATCCGAGCAATACTCCTCTCACCGGATATAGCGTGCACTACGTGGTTGTGGAGGCCGGCGTTCACAATGACGGGCAAACGAAATTCGAAGCAAATACCTTCACGTCCACCTGGACTGACTACCGCGGTACATGGGTTGGCCAACCGGTTTTGTATCAGCAATCGTACGCGAATCCTGTGGTGCTCGGGCAGGTAATGACGTCAAACGACCCGTTGTGGAGTACGTTCTGGGCATCATTGACCGGCAATAAGAACCAACCCCCGAGGACGGCGTCGCTGTCCATAGGCAAGCACGTCGGGGAAGATCCGAATAAGGTCCGGGCTAACGAGACGCTGGGCTATATTGTCATTGAGGCAGGCAGTGGAAATCTGGGGAGCGTCGCGTTCGAGGCAGCGGTCGGACCGAATATTGTCGAGGGAGTAACGCAAGCAAGTGCGCCCGATTACTATCCACTGAGTACCAGTGTCAATACAACGATTTTGTCAAGTGCCGGAATGCGGGACGGGAATGGTGGCTGGCCATTGCTTTACGGATCGACTCCACTGGCCGGCAATAATATTGCCCTCGCCTATGACGAAGATCAGACAAAAGATAC
>JAHKKM010000188.1 GCA_020027645.1 Pseudomonadota bacterium | reverse complement strand
CTACGAGCGTGACGAACTTATGTGGCTGTGGGACGTGACCACCTACGCTGACGAAAAGATCATCGTCAATAACTGGAAGGGCGTCAGCTCACGCTATTATAGGCCCGGCCGATTCTCCGGCATGGAGCGCGCCGAAGGTGTCTACATAGACTGGATTCTCAACCAGCTTCGCGGCGCCTGACCGCCGCCCGCGTCACGGGCGACGTTTTTTTGGTACATCGTTTGAAGGCTGACAACACCCCGCTATGCCATTCTCACTTAGAGGAAATGCGCTCGAATGGCATAGCGGGGTGTTGCCGCCCGCAAAGATCGAGGTGTGCGCTCCACGTATGCCTTAGGTTCCAGCTGCCGGTGACGCAGCGTTGCGCCGTTCGAGCGCATTTCCTCTAAGTGAGAACGGCGCAACGCTGCGGCGCCGGCAAACAAATCATGTATCGGAAGCAGTCGCCCGCAATGCAGGGTCCAACAGGCGCACGTTCAGACAATGTGGGGTCAGGCGGGATTTGCGGTGTGATCAGCCGGTCTGGCGTTGCGCGCGTCGCGAGATCCACCAGGCGATCAGAACGCCGCTCGTTACAAACAGGATGATCAGCGTTGCCAGCGCATTGATATCGGGCGTCACGCCGAGTTTCACCTTGGAGAAGATCAGCATCGGCAATGTGCTTGCGCCGGGCCCCGATACAAAACTCGAGATGACGAGGTCATCGAGCGACAGCGTGAAGGCGAGCAACCAGCCGGCAATCATCGCGGGTGCGATCAAGGGCAGGGTGATATCGAACACCACTCGCAGTGGCCTTCCGCCGAGATCCATCGCCGCTTCCTCCAGCGATTCATCCATCGCGCTCAATCGCGATTGAACAATGATTGCGACGTAGGCCATGGCGAAGGTCGTGTGCGCGATGGTTATCGTGCCGAAACCTCGCTGTGCCGGCCAGCCGATCAGCTGTTGCAGGCTGACAAACAGCAGCAGCAGCGAAAGTCCGGTGATCACTTCCGGCATGACCATCGGTGAGGTAATCATGCCGCTGAACAGCGTGCGACCGCGAAAGCGTCCGAATCGCGTCAAAGCCATTCCTGCCATCGTGCCGAAGATGGTTGCCAGGGTGGCGACAGTCAGCGCGATTCGCAGGCTGAGAAATGCCGAATCCAGGACCTGGTCGTTACGAAATAGCTCGCCGTACCAGCGCGTTGAAAATCCGCCCCAGACCGTTGCAAGGCGCGAGTCGTTGAACGAATAAAAGATCACGGAAGCGAGCGGCACGTAGAGAAAGGCGTAGCCGAATGCCAACACTGAAAGTATGAATCGGGAGCGACGTTTCATGCGTGGCCCTCCGCGTCCCGTGCCTGGCTGCGCTGCAGGAAAACAATCGGCACGACCAAGAGGAGCAGCAGCACGATGGCAACGGCCGAGGCCAGCGGCCAGTCCCGGTTCACGAAAAACTCGTCAAACAAAACGCGGCCGATGAGCAGCGATTCAGGACCGCCAAGCAGATACGGAATGACGTACTCGCCCATCGCCGGGATGAAGACCAGCAGGCATCCGGCTATAACCCCGGGTCTTGCCAGTGGCCAGGTGATATCCCAGAACGCCTGCGACGGCCGTGCGCCGAGATCCTGCGCCGCATCGACCAGGTCGAGATCCATGCGTTCGAGCGTGGCATAGAGCGGCAACACCATGAACGGCAGGTACGAGTAAACCAGCCCGACGTAGATTGCAAAATCGGTGTACATGAACGCGATCGGCTTATCGATGACTTGCAGCCATATCAGCACGTTGTTTATGACGCCGTGGTTATTCAGTAGTCCCATCCACGCATAGACACGGAGCAGAAACGAAATCCAAAATGGCAGTACGATCAACAGCAGCAGCAGGTTTCGCGTTCCCTCGTCAGCTCGGGCAATGCCGTAGGCCATCGGAAATCCCAGCGCCAGGCAGAGCAGGGTGGCAACCGCTGCCATGAAAACGGATTTCAAATAGGTGACCGCGTACAGCTTGTCGGTCAGCAGGAACAAATAACTGTCAACGGTGGCGGCAACGCCGCCCTGGCCATCGAAAAACGGCGTGAATGGCGGCTGCGCAATGATGGGATCCGCCAGGCTGATTTTCAGGATGATGGCGAAAGGTGCCAGGAAAAATACCAGCAGCCAGAGATAGGGAATGGCGATCGTGAACCGCTGCCATAGCATGTCGCGTCGAAACCCGGCTACCGCAATCACAATCGTCGCTCAGTCCGTCAGCAAAACGGCGCTACGAGGACGCCAGGAGATGAATACCTTGTCATCCCATTCGAGGAATCGCTCCGCAGAGCGGCGACTATTCTGGGCGCTGACCTGCACGACCCGGCCGGTTGCAAGGCGAATACGGTACAACGACAGGTTGCCGAAGTATCCCAGGTCCTCGACGATTCCGGCGAGGCGCGTGTCTTCGGTGTTGTCCGGCTCATGCTTGCTTATGAAAATCTTTTCCGGACGCACCGCCAGGCAGACCGGCGATCCGACCGCGGGAGGAGCATCGGAAAGCGCCACCAGCTCGCCACCGGCGTCCTTGCAGTTGACTCGAACACTATCGTCATCGAAACCGACGACAGTTCCTTCAAACATATTGATAGTGCCGATGAAGTCGGCGACAAAACGGCTGTTTGGATACTCGTAAACTTCTTTAGGTGTGCCGACCTGGATCAGGCGCCCTTTATCCATCACGGCAATTCGGCTCGATAGAATCATCGCCTCTTCCTGGTCGTGTGTAACGACGACGAAGGTAATGCCGAGCTTGTACTGGATACCCATGAGCTCGAACTGCGTATGTTCACGCAGCTTCTTGTCCAGCGCAGCGAGCGGTTCATCCAGCAGCAGCACCTTCGGTCTTTTTACCAGGGCGCGTGCTAACGCAACCCGCTGGCGTTGACCGCCGGACAACTGGTGCGGTTTTCGGGCGGCAAAAGTGTCGAGCTGCACCATGTTCAGCATCTCGCCAACGCGGCGCTTTATCTCAACACGTGGTATGCCTTCTTTTTCCAGGCCGTATGCAACATTCTTTTCGACCGTCATATGCGGGAAGACAGCGTACGACTGGAACATCATGTTGACCGGTCTCTCGTACGGCGGCAGTTCGGTGATATCGACACCGTCAATTAGAATTCGGCCTTTGCTTGGCGTCTCGAAGCCAGCCAGGATGCGCAGCAGGGTTGTCTTGCCACAGCCGGATGCGCCGAGAATCGAAAAAAGTTCACCTTTGCCGATCGTCAGGCTGACCGAGTCGACGGCTGCGAAGTCGCCGAAATACTTGCTGACATTCTGGATTTCTATAAACGGAGTACTGCTTGCGGCGTTCCCTGTCATGTTGTTGTTTTTCTCAGGACTTTCGCGGGTCAGATGCCGCTTTTCACGCGCGCAAAGACCCGCGTACGAGGCCGCTCTCTCTTCGGGTCTACCGTAAGAATAGGGAAAAGGATTTTCCAGCCTTCTTCATTCGGATAAATCGCCGGGTCGTTCAACAGCTCCGGCAACATAAACTCGCGCGCAGACTTGTTCGAGTTGGCATAAAAAACCGTGTTCGCGATATCGGCCGCGATGTCCGGGCGTGAAAGGAAATTCATGAAAAGGTATGCGTTGTCCTTGTGCGGCGCATCGGCGGGCATGTAGACGCCATCGACCCAGAGTCCCGAACCCTCTTTCGGCATGGTGTAGCGGAGCTCGATGTCGATGTGCGCTTCCTTGGCGCGACGGGATGCCTGGACATAATCCCCGGACCAGCTCATCGCCACACAGACTTCCTTGTTCGGCAGATCAATCATCATTTTCTGGTTGCTGAAATAGCGTACGTACGGACGCACAGCCTTCAGCGCGGTCTCGGCGGCTGCAAGATTTTCGTCGTCGACGGCATTGGGGTCCCGACCAAGATAGGCAAGAACCATGGGTATCAGGTCGGTAGCACCATCGAGAAAACTCACGCCGCAGTCCGCCAGTTTCGAAATCACCGCCGGATCGAACAGGACGTCTGCGCTGTCCATGGGATGGTTCGGCAGCCGTTCGCGAACCATTTCGACGTTCCATGCATAGCCGGTCGAGCCCCAGTGATAAGGCATTGAATAACCGACTGTTTTCTCGTAGGAATCGGTCCTTGCGATGATCTCGGCATCGAGGTGACGCACGTTAGGCAGGCGCGAATAGTCGAGCTTCTCGTAAACACCAATCGGCGTCAGGCGCGAAGAAAACTGGCTGCTGTGCACGACCACATCGTAGCCGCTGTTGCCAGCAAGCATCTTGACGTCGATGACTTCGGACGAATCATAGATGTCGTAGTTGACGTGAATGCCATACTCGGCTTCGAACTTGTCTATCGTGTCCGGCGCAATGTAATCGGCCCAGTTATAGACATTCACCACTCGTTCGCTGCTTGCCGTCTCCGCAGTTTTGTCGGTGGAGCAGGCCGCCAGGCCAAGCATGAGCGCGGTGCCCTGAACGATAGATGTTGGTACTCGCCTCATATCACTCCGATTGGAACATCCGCGCCACGACACTGCAACCCGCTACATATTGTCCAGCCCGCGCTTCAGCAGACTTCTTGCAACAATCAGGCGCTGAATTTCGCTGGTGCCTTCCCAAATGCGGTCGACGCGCAGCTCGCGGAAAAAACGTTCGGCAACATTCTCGCGCATGTAACCGCGGCCACCGAAAATCTGCACGGCACGATCGGCGACGCGATTCGCCATCTCTGATACATACAGTTTGACCATCGAACATCGATTGTGGATCGCCTTCAGATCCTCGCCACGGTCAGCTGCAGCAGCGGCTTCGTAGGTCATGAGGCGTGATGCCCAGAGTTCCGTCGCACTGTCAGCCA
>JAHKKM010000046.1 GCA_020027645.1 Pseudomonadota bacterium | reverse complement strand
GCTCGGAATCGTGACCTCGATGTTTACGGCCATCGTCGGAACCAGGGTCATCATCAATCTCCTGTACGGCCGCCGCAAAATTTCCTCGGTCCCGGTGTAATCCTATGGTGTTCAAATTGGTCAAGGAGAATACCTCCTTCGATTTTCTGAGCCGGACCCGGCGCAACCTTGCGGTTGGCCTCTCCACGCTCGCCTGTGTTGTGTCACTGATCTTTATTTTTGTTCGCGGCCTCAATTTTGGCATTGACTTCACCGGCGGCGTATTGCTCGAGGTCGGTTACCCGCAGGATGCGGACGTAAACAGGATTCGCACAGTGTTGCAGGACGCCGGTTTCGACGACGCACTGGCGCAGCGTTTCGGGCCGGCAACCGACGTTATGCTGCGGCTGCCGCCACAGGAAAATGCCAATCCTGACGAGATCCGGCAGCGATTGCAGACCGCGCTGGCCGCGGACGAACCCGGGGTTGTGCTGCGTCGCGTGGAATTCGTCGGGCCACAGGTCGGCGAGGATCTTACCGAGCAGGGCTTCCTGGCAATAAT
This sequence comes from Pseudomonadota bacterium, assembly GCA_020027645.1. Taxonomy (GTDB): domain Bacteria; phylum Pseudomonadota; class Gammaproteobacteria; order Steroidobacterales; family Woeseiaceae; genus JAKEGN01. Next base: position 14,409 of record JAHKKM010000046.1, on the reverse strand, counting down.
CTTCGCGCTGCTGATGATTTTTGCCTACGTAATGTTCCGCTTCCAGTGGAAGTTTGCAGCCGGTGCCGTCTTTGCCACGGTTCACGATGTCATCATCACCGTCGGCGTCTTCTCGATTTTCTGGATTCCGTTCGACCTGTCCGTAGTCGCCTCTGTGCTCGCGGTTATCGGTTATTCACTGAACGATACTGTGGTGACTTTCGACCGGATTCGCGAAAACTTCGTCCGCATGCGAGCCACGCCCCCGGAAGAGGTGATCAATAAATCCGTGAATCAGGTGTTGTCTCGTACAATAATCACCGGCATCACCACGCTCATGGTGCTGTTCGCTCTGTTGTGGCTTGGCGGCGAATCGGTGGGGCCATTCTCGATCGCTCTTATCGTCGGTATCCTGGTCGGTACCTATTCGTCAATTTTTACCGCGAGCGCGATTACGTTGTATCTCAAAGTCACCACTCAGGACCTGTTACCGCCTGCGGAAAATCCCGATCTCGTCGACGATTTGCCATAAGAATCGGGGTCAGACCACCGTTTCTTGCGTAATTTAGAGTGACAGTAACCTTAATTCGGCACTAGCCGTCCGAGCGTTTTGAGTGATTTAAGGTTACGAATTAAGGTTACTGTCACTCTAATTACTGTTATCCCAATTGCTTAGTCGGCAAACATGGTCTTGATGTCCGGGGCAAAGAGCTTGGCGAGGGCACTGTAGATCTTCGGCGAGCCTGTCAGCACGTGACCCGACTCGAGGAAATCTTCACTGCCGTTCAGGCCGCTGATGATCCCGCCGGCTTCACGGATGATGAGTGCGCCGGCGGCCAGGTCCCAGATACTGAGTCCGGTCTCCCAGAATGCATCCAGCCGCCCGGCCGCCACGTAACAGAGATCGAGCGCTGCGGCGCCGGCGCGGCGTACGCCAGCGGTATTTCTGATCGCCTTCTCCAGCATCTTCATATAGGGAGGCAATGACCGGTTGGATTCGCGGAACGGGAAGCCGGTGCCGATCAGCGCACGCTCGAGCAGAATATTCTTGCTGACCCGCATGCGCCGGCCATCGAGGTGTGCGCCCTGGCCGCGCGAGGCTGTAAACAGCTCCTGGCGGAGCGGATCGTAAACCGCGCCATGCTCCAGCCGCCCCTTGTGCATAAGACCGACCGAGACGCAAAACACCGGAAAACGGTGCAGGAAATTGGTTGTACCGTCCAGCGGATCGATAACCCACACATAGTCGGAATCGCCCTGCGCGCCGCTCTCCTCGGCCAGGATCGAGTGGTCCGGATAATGCTTATGAATGACGGCAATCACCGCCTGCTCGGCCTTGCGGTCGGCTTCACTGACGAAATCGTTGCGGCCTTTCTGTTCGACCTTGATCTTGTCGAGCCTGTTGAGGTTGCGAATGAGCGTGTCGCCGCCGCTGTGGGCCGCCATTACGGCCACGTTCAATAGTGCATGCATGACTTGATTCCGTCAGTTTGTAATTAAAGAACAGGCCGCCGACACACTCCCGGTCGGCGGCACGCTAGAATACCAGAGCATTCCTGAAGTTCCACCCGACAAAAAAGAGTATCGACTTGTCCATTCGTATCGTTCTGGTTGGCACCACACATCCCGGAAACATCGGCGCCGCTGCGCGCGCAATGAAAAACATGGGACTGCATGAACTGGTGCTGGTCAGTCCAAAGTACTTCCCCCATGAGGATGCGACGGCTCGCGCGTCTGGCGCGGAAGACCTGCTCGAGTCTGCGACCGTGGTTGACACTCTCGATGCGGCGATTGCGGACTGCTGCTATGTCGCCGGCGCCAGCGCGCGGTCGCGAACGATCGGTTGGCCCAGTATGTTGCCGCGGGACTGCGCCGCACGACTGCTTCAGGAAAGCACGCAGGGCCCGGTCGCGGTGATTTTCGGACCGGAGAAATCGGGCTTAAGTAACGACGATCTTGATCGCTGCCACACGCTGTTGACTATCCCGACGGACCCGGGCTTCAGCTCGCTGAATCTTGCAATGGCAGTACAGGTCATAAGTTACGAATTGCGCCTCGCGCAGATGAATCCACAAACGGAAGTTCCGCTGCCGGAGGCGCCCCCGGCCAGCGCCGAGGAGCTCAAGAATTTTTATGTGCATCTTGAAAAAGTGCTGACTTCGAGCGGCTTTCTCGATCCGGCCAATCCACGTCACCTGATGCGCCGGCTGCGCCGCCTGTTTGCGCGGGCCCTGCCGGACCGTAATGAGATCAATATCCTTCGCGGTATCCTGACGGCCGTCGACCCGCAAAAGGACGAGCGCAAGGCGCAATAATGGCGAACTCCGCGAATCAGCCTGTGTATCTTGACTATGCGGCAACCACGCCTGTCGATGCGGCGGTAGCCGCGGCCATGTCGGCGTGCCTGGAATCGCCGCTTGGCTTTGCCAATGCCTCGTCCAGCCACGTCGCCGGGCGGCAATCTGCTGCCGCAATCGAACATGCCCGCACGCAGCTGGCGGCGCTGTTGAACGCGAAACCGCATGAAATTGTATTTACCTCGGGCGCAACCGAGTCGAATAACCTGGCGATCTTCGGTGCAGCCAGGCAGCGTGCACGTCGCGGCCGACACCTGGTGACCATGACCACAGAGCACAAGGCGGTCACTGAATGTTTTGAAGCGCTTGAGCGTGAAGGATTCGAGGTCACCTGGCTGGATCCCGAGGTTTCCGGGCTGCTTGATCCTGTTCGCCTGCAGTCCGCGCTTCGCGATGATACGCAGCTGGTTTCCATCATGCATGTAAACAACGAAACCGGAATCGTGCAGGATATCGAATCGATTGCTGCCATTTGTCGGGCGCGAAACATTCTCTATCACAGTGACGCAGCCCAATCAGCAGGCAAGCTGGCGATCGACGTCAACAAGCTCCCGGTTGACCTGCTGTCGCTGACTGCCCACAAGTTTCACGGACCGCAGGGCATCGGTGCCTTGTATGTCGCGGATCGGCCCGGATGCCGTCTGGCGCCGCTGATCTATGGCGGCCCTCAGGAGCGGCGCATGCGGCCCGGCACGCAGGCTGTGCACCAGATCATCGGATTTGGCCTGGCAGCTGAATTGGCCGCCGCGCGACAGGTCGCCGATGTGTTGCACTTTCGAAAATTGCGCGAGCGCCTGTGGCAGGGCATCCGCGATCTGCCGGATATACGACGAAATGGCGCCGAGGTGCACACTTTCCCCGGCATTCTCAACGTCAGTGCAGGCGGAGTCGATGGCGAAAGCATGATGCTTGGGGTAGAACCGTTGTGCGTTGCCAGCGGCGCCGCGTGCAATTCACAAAGCGGCGAGAGTTCGTACGTATTGCGAGCCATGGGTTGTAGCGATGCCTCAGCTCAAAGCGCCATCCGCTTCAGTTTCGGACGCAGCACCGACAATTCTGAAATCGACAAGGCGATCGAACGTTACCGCTGGGCTGTGCAACATCTCAGGAGCCTCGCTCCATCGGGCGTTGCCACAGCAATCCGCGCTTGAAATTCGCCATGCAGGATCCATACAGCAACAGGGTGCGTGGGTATTTTGTGAATCCGGTTCACGCCGGGAACCTGCAAAAGTCGTACAGTTCTGATGTTTCGGTAACGGTCGATGACCGTCAGGGCAACACCATTCAACTTGCGGCTGGCATCGATGGTGACACGCTGCAGGAATTGCGCTTTCGGGCACTGGCCTGCCCGCACCTGATCGCCGCCGCAGAATATTTCTGTGGGCGGTTTGAAGGCCGGGCGACAACGTCTTTGCGGGAGTTCGATCCGCGGGAGACGGTTCGTGAATTGCAGATTCCTGTGAGCAAGACCGGCCGTATACTGTTGCTCGAGGATGCCATACAGTTGCTGCGGCAAAAAATCGGCGACAATAGCCACTCCTGAACGGACGAAAAAGGGCGCGAAGTAGCATGGCGATATCACTGACAGAACCGGCGGCCAACAGGGTACGAAGCTTCATCGAAGCTCGGGGTCACGGCGTTGGCTTGCGTGTCGGTGTCAAGAAGACCGGCTGCAACGGCTTTGCCTATGTCGTCAATTACGCAGACGCAATTGAAGCGGCGGATGTGGTATTCGAAGACCGCGGCGTCAAAGTCGTGGTCGACAAGAACAGCCTCGGGCTGATCGATGGCACGCAAGTGGATTTCGTCAAGGAAGGCCTGAACGAGGCATTTCGCTTTCGCAATCCCAATGTATCCGGCGAATGCGGTTGCGGCGAAAGCTTCAGCGTTTGATTGCCCGGTTCCAATAATCCAAGTAAAATTGCGGGTTTACGTGCGGCCGGCGATTCCCTGCCTGGCTGAATAGACTCTTGGATCAAAGGAAGTCCGGTATGGCCGTTGAGCAGACGCTTTCCATTATCAAGCCCGATGGCGTTCAGAAGAACCTGCTCGGCGAGATCTACAAGCGCTTCGAGAAAGCCGGCCTGCAGATAGTTGCGGCCAGGATGATGCACCTGTCCAGGGAGCAGGCTGAGGGTTTCTATGCTGTCCACAGGAACCGGCCGTTTTTCAAAGACCTCGTAAAGTACATGTGTTCGGGTCCGGTGATGGTGCAGGTGCTCGAGGGCAAGGGCGCCATCGAAACGAATCGCCGTATCATGGGTGCCACCAATCCTGCCAAAGCGGACCAGGGAACGATCAGGGCCGATTTTGCAGAAAGCATCGAAGAGAACATCGTGCATGGCTCGGACGGTCCGGATACCGCTGCCCAGGAGATTGCATTCTTCTTCGGCAAGGGCGGACTGTGTCCGAGGACCCGCTGAGCGAATTGCCGATGCGTCCTGACACTGAAAAAGTCAATTTGATCGGCTTGCCGCAGGCAGCGCTGGAGAATTTCTTTGCCGGCATCGGCGAGAAGCCGTTCCGTGCGCGCCAGATGCTGCAGTGGATCCACCAACGCAATGCGGACGACTTCGATGCCATGACCGATCTGTCCAAGGGCCTGAGAGCCAAACTTGGCGACTCGGCGGTCATACGTCTGCCGGCACTGCTTTCGGAACAGGCGTCCAAGGACGGCACGATCAAGTGGCTGTTCGAGTCCGGAGCGGGCCAGGCGGTCGAGACCGTGTTCATCCCTGAGCTGGCGCGCGGCACCCTTTGCATATCGTCGCAGGTTGGTTGTGCGCTGGACTGTGCCTTTTGTGCCACTGGTGCGCAGGGATTCAATCGCAATCTGAGCACTGCCGAAATCGTCGGCCAGGTCAACTACGCCAACCGCGTATTGCCGTCGAGGCCCAATGGCAAACCAGCAGTGACCAATGTCGTTTTCATGGGCATGGGTGAGCCGTTGGCAAATTATCGTAACCTCTTGCCGGCACTGGATCTTCTGCTGTCGGACTTTTCGTACGGGTTGTCTCGACGTCGAATAACGGTCAGTACATCCGGAATCGTGCCGCAGATTCACAAACTGGGGGACGACTGTAACGTGTCGCTTGCGGTTTCCTTGCATGCGCCGAATGACGAACTCAGGAATTACCTTGTGCCTATCAACAGGATTCATCCGATCAGCGAATTGCTGGACGCTTGCTGGGCTTACGCCGCCAAGCGTGCAAATCGTTTCATTACTTTTGAATATGTGATGTTGCGCAATATAAATGATTCGATCGAACATGCGCATGAGCTTGCAAACCTGCTTCGGGACAAACCGGCCAAGGTCAATCTGATTCCATTTAATCCATTTTCGGGAAACGAATTTCGCAGATCGGATTCAAAGGTCATTTCAGCGTTTCAGGCTGCGATGCGTGAGCAGGGAATCGTTTCGACAACCCGCAAGACGCGTGGTGATGATATCAGCGCCGCGTGTGGTCAGCTGGCTGGTAAAGTCAGTGACAGGATTCGCAACAGGTTGAGCGAGAAACAGACAAAGGTGGCAACCGCGTGAGAACCAAAGCTGGGTGGATAGTTGCGTTGACAGTGTCGGCATTTCTGGCCGGTTGTATTACATCAACGACAACCGGGCCAAAAAAACCGGAGACGAACGTTGGCGAGGCGGCTGAAAGGTACTATCAGCTTGGCGCCCGGTACTATCGCAATGGAAATTACGAACTCGCTCAGGAGCGCCTGGAACGGGCTCTCGAATACGATCCGAAAATGGCGCGGGCACGTTCGACGCTGGCGCTGACCTTCGAGGCATTGAATAATCCGCGACGAGCGGTCGAAGAATACGAGCTGGCTGTACGTTATGCGCCAAAGGATTTCGAGGTACGTAATACCTATGCTGTATTCCTCTGCCGGCAACGCGATTTTGATGCAGCACGAAAGCAGTTCGACGTCGCTGTCGATTTGCCGGACAACGATGCCCCGGAGGTTATGTTGACCAATGCCGGCGTATGCATGGTGCAGAAGCCTGACTATCCGGTAGCGGAGGGGTTCTTCAAACAGGCACTGGAATTTCGGCCGGACCACGGTGAAGCACTGATACAGCTGACAGCTCTCAAGTACCGTACCGAAGAGTACACCGCTTCGCGCGTGTATCTGCAGCGATTCCTCTCAAGAAACAAGCCCAATGCCACGGCCCTGTATCTCGGCGTGCAGATCGAGGAAAAGATGAACGATCCGGACGCGCGCATGCAATATATCGGCCAGCTGCTGCGGGATTTTCCCGACTCGGCTGAAGCCGGTTATGTGCGCGACAATCTCTAAGGGCTTGCACAACCAACATGGTTGACAATCCTGATGATTCCCGACAGCAGGCGGCTGTCGAACCACGGGCGGGGCAACGTCTGGCGAACGCGAGACGTGCCAATAATATTTCGATGCGAGATATTGCGAAGGAATTGCACCTCGACGAGGTCAAGGTGCAGGCGCTCGAGGACAATCGCTTCGAAGTGCTGGGCGCTCCCGTCTTCGCCAAGGGTTATCTGCGCAAGTATGCCGAACTGCTCAGTGTCCCCATAGACGACGTGCTGGCGGATTATTACCGCTTGAATCGCGCCGTCGGAGCACCGCCAGTTGTAGGACCAAAGCGCCAAAGACCGCACGCAGAGCTTTCGCCGGGCCGCTGGATCGCAGGGATTGTCATACTGCTTGTGGCAGCAGCAGCAGCCTACTGGTGGTTGAGCCGACCGCCGCCGGCGCCGGCCGGCGTCACGCTGACCCACAGCGCGCCACCGCCACTCGAAAGCGAGCCAGCTTCAGCTCAATCAATGTCGCCGGCCGAAAACGGATCCGTGACGCTTCCGGTGCCGGTGCCGGTGCCGGTGTCGACTTCGGCCGACGCGGATGCCGAATCCAGCGGCGCAGCCGATGCCGAAGCTGCCGCTACCCAACCAGCCGAAACCGCGGCTGTCGACGCAGAATTACCCGCGGTCGTGTCGTCAAGCGCACAGTCCCCGGCAGAGACAGATTCAACAGGCGATTTGGCGGCTGGTTCAGCAAACGCTGCCGAGCTGCAACTGCAATTGAGTTTCAGCGGCGATTGCTGGACCGAAGTGACCGATAGCAACGGGCGTCGGCTTTATTTCGGCCTGGGTACCGACGGACGCAACGTCAGCGTGTCAGGAGTACCGCCGCTGCGAGTATTGCTTGGAAACAATGACAATGTCAGCCTGCTGGTGAATGGGCAGGTTTACACCGTCCAGGCATACGAGCTTCGCGGCAATACAGCGCGACTGAACATCGTCGGTTCGTGAGCACGGACGGTGCCGTGAACCACATCATGCGTGCCACGACTACCATGAGCGTCGACGCCGGAATTCCGTCGCAGGATGTAAAACCGTGAAGCCCCAGGCAGTTCGCGGAATGAATGACCTCCTGCCGGAGCAGTCCCCGGTCTGGGCGTATGTCGAAGGTGTCGTTCGCGACCTTATCGAATCCTACGGGTATCGCGAGATTCGATTGCCGATCATCGAGCAAACCGAATTGTTTCGCCGCTCTATCGGTGAAGTTACGGATATTGTCGAGAAGGAGATGTATACCTTCGTCGATCGCAATGGCGAAAGCCTGACCCTGCGGCCGGAAGCTACTGCCGGCATGGTGCGCGCCGGCATAAGCAATGGCCTGTTGCACAACCAGCGACAGAAACTGTGGACCGTGGGGCCCATGTTTCGGCATGAGAAGCCGCAGCAAGGCCGCTATCGCCAGTTTCATCAGTTCGACGTCGAAGCCATGGGCTACGCGGGACCGGATGTCGATGCTGAGCTGATCATCATGTGCGCGCGCCTGTGGAAGCGGCTCGGACTGTCCCACCTGACGCTGGAAATCAATTCGCTGGGCACGCCGCAATCCAGGCAGCGCTATCGCGAGGCGCTGGTAGCTTACTTTTCAGCAGTGAAAAGCCGGCTGGATGAGGATAGTATTCGCCGCCTTGAGCAGAATCCGCTGCGCATCCTGGACAGCAAGAATCCGGATCTGCGTGAAATTATCGACGCGGCACCGCTGATGCTCGACTTCCTGGATACGGAGTCGGCGCAGCATTTCGCTGCAGTCAGGGAATTTCTGGATGCCGCCGGTGTCCCCTACAAGGTCAATCCGCGGCTGGTACGCGGGCTGGACTACTACACGCGCACGGTCTTCGAATGGCTGACTGATGCGTTGGGTGCACAGGGAGCGGTCTGTTCGGGCGGGCGTTATGACGGCCTGGTCGAGAAACTGGGCGGTCGCGCGACGCCAGCCATAGGCTGGGCCATGGGGGTGGAACGACTGGTCGCGCTTTACGAGGTCTGCGGCGGAAAAGTCGCAGCACGATTGCCGGATGTCTATGTTGTGGCCGTTGGCGAGCGAGCGACGACTGCGGCATTTGCGCTGGCGGAATCGCTGCGCGACGCATCGCCATCGATCTGGCCGGAATTGAACCTGGGTGGTGGCAATTTTACGGCACAGCTCAAGCGTGCCGACCGGAGCGGTGCGCGGTATGCCGTTATTCTGGGCGAGGACGAGATTACCGGCGGACGCGTAGCGGTCAAACCCCTGCGCCTTGGTGAGGCACAATTTGACGTACCGGTCAGTGCGCTGGCGGCGGAGTTACACAAGCGACTGCGCGACCACTAGCAGGAAATTCATTGCCGGCAATTGACGATATTGGCCGGCAGCAACACGGGGCAAACAGAAAAGGCGGGATTCGTGGAAGATCTATCGGAAAAAGAACAACTTGAAGTAATGCGAACCTGGTGGCGGGACAACGGCCGCTATGTGATTGGCGGCGTCGTTCTGGGCGTTGCGCTTTTGGCGGGCTGGAACTACTGGCAGTCCGTCAAGAGGACCGCAGAGCTCGAAGCATCGGCGCTGTATGAAACCTTGCTCGAAAATGTTGCCAGCGGCAACGTCGAGCCGGCGGAATCGACCGCTGCCAGCCTCTACCAGAAGTATGGCTCGACTCCTTATGCAGCCCAGGCGCGACTCGCTCTGGCGCGCCTCTATATGGATAAAGGACGAGACCAGGATGCCGCGGACGTTTTGCGCGCGTTGCTGGATTCGCGAGGCGATGAGCAACTCAAGCCGGTCGCACGACTGCGACTTGCCCGGGTGTTGCTCTACCAGGAAAAGGCCGCCGAAGCCGTTGAGTTGCTCAGTGGTCAGCCGGACAGCGCCTTTTCGGCGCGCTTCAGCGAAGTGCTCGGCGATGCCTATGTCGCACTCGGGCGATTCGACGAAGCGGGCGAAGCTTATGCGGTTGCCATCAGCGACGACCCGACCAAGCTCACCGTCGACCGTATCTTGGTGCAGATGAAAATCAATGATCTGCCGGAACCCGGTGAAGTCGTGGCCGTCGACGAAAGCCTGGAGACGCCTTCCGAGGAGACAGTTGAAGCTCCCGATCCGGGTGAGGACGAGGACACGCAGTGAGGCCGATGATGCGCATGCTGGGTATAGCGTTGCTGTGCACGGCAGTCAGCGGCTGCAGCGTTTTCGGCGACAAGGATGAGGAATTGCCGCCCAAGGAGCTGGCGGACTTCAAGCGGACCCTGGACGTACGGAAAGTCTGGTCGGCTAAAGTCGGCAAGGGCTCGGAGTTGTTGCGCATCAGCCTGATGCCGGCCGGCGATGGCAAGCGGGTTTACGCCGCCAGCTACGACGGCAAGGTCAGTGCCTTTGACCCGGAATCCGGAAAACTGGCCTGGAGGAGCGAACTCGACGTCAGCCTTTCATCGGGACCGGGTGTCGGCAACGGGATGGTCGTGGTTGCGGGCCCTGACGGCGATGTCGTCGCGCTGCGTGCCGAGGATGGCAGCGAAGCCTGGCGTACCAACATCGTCGGCGAATCGCTGGCTTCGCCACAGATCCGGAATGACGTTGTGGTGGTGTACACGATTAACAGCATCTTGCGTGCATTGTCGGCGCTCGATGGTTCCGAGCTCTGGTCGATCGAGCAATCCTCACCGGCTCTGACCTTACGCGGCTCGGCAACCCCACTGATCGTGGGAGGATCCGTTGTTGCAGGTTTTGATAATGGCCGCCTGCTTGCAGTATCGCTGACAGACGGTGTCACCGAGTGGGAAGCGATGATGTCGCCGCCATCGGGGCGTTCCGACCTCGAGCGGCTCGCCGACGTCGACGGCTACATGGCTACGGTCGGCCAGGACATCTATGCAGCGGGATACCAGGGGCGGGTAGCATCTCTCGCGGCAGAGTCCGGTCAGATTCTGTGGGCGCGCGAAATCTCGACCTACGCGGGCATCGCTGCTGACTGGAATAACGTTTACATTGTTGCGGACAACGGCGAACTGATTGCGTTGCGTCGAAACGGCAACGATCTGTGGCGGCAGGACGCCTTGCTGCGCCGGCGTCCGACGGCGCCGGTCGCTTTCAACAACACCGTGGTTGTCGGAGATTTTGAAGGCTATGTGCATTTCTTCAGCAACGAGGACGGTACAACAGTGGCGCGCCTGCGAGCTGGCAACGGCATGTTCTCGGGTGCTCCGGTGGTGGTCGGCACCCGGCTTATCGTACAGTCCGAAGACGGCAGTCTGACTGCCTTTGCCGTTACTCCTCCAAAGCGTCCCGGCAACGGCCAGGACGTCGCGGACGAAAAGACCTAAGCCACGTTTCGTACGTGCATCGCCATGCTCCCAGTCATCGCATTGATCGGCCGGCCAAACGTCGGCAAATCGACACTATTTAACCGGCTGACCAAGTCACGCGATGCGCTGGTCGCAGACTTTCCCGGGTTGACCCGGGATCGGCAGTACGGTTTCGGCAAGCTTGGACCCGTCCCGTACATTGCCGTCGATACCTGCGGTGTCGAGGGCGGCGAGACCGGCATCAGCGAGCTGATGGTCGAGCAGACGCTGCGTGCCTTGTCCGAGGCGGATGTTGCCATCGTGCTGGTCGACGGTCGTGCCGGCCGGACACCGGCTGACGAACATGTCGCCGAAATGGTGCGACACCACGCAAAAAAGTCCTGGCTAGCAGTCAATAAGTCGGAAGGCCTGGATCCGGTCATGGCGGCGGCGGAATTTCACAGCCTTGGGCTCGGAGATCCGGTTGCGATCTCCGCCGCGCACGGCGATCGCATTTCGGCACTGATGGACGAGGTGCTGGCTCCGTATATCGACCTGGCTGACGAGGCTGACGAGGTTTCCACTGACAGGGATGCCTTGCACATCGCAGTGATCGGTCGACCCAACGTTGGCAAGTCGACCCTGATCAATCGACTCGTAGGCGAGGACCGGCTGCTGGTATTCGATCAGCCAGGCACCACGCGTGACAGCATCAAGGTACCGTTCGAACGCGATGGAAAATCCTACGTGCTGATCGATACGGCCGGCGTCAGGCGCAAGTCCAGGGTACATGAAGTTGTCGAAAAGTTCAGTATTATCAAAGCATTGCAGGCAATAGAAAGTGCCGGTGTGGTAATCGCGGTACTCGATGCACATGAAGGTGTCACGGAGCAGGACGTGAGCCTCATGGGACTCATCGTCGAGCGCGGCAGGGCGCTGGTGGTCGTGGTCAACAAATGGGATGGACTGACCGTTGCGCAGCGACGCGAGGTGCGCGATGCACTGGACCGGCGCCTGCCATTTCTTGAGTTTGCCAAGCGCATCACGATTTCGGCATTGCACGGCACAGCCGTGGGCGACCTGCTGCCGGCGGTCGACAATGCTTACCGGGCGGCGACCCGGGACCTGGCTACCGGCGATCTGACCCGCGAGCTCGAGAACGCAGTCGTGGCACACACGCCGCCGCTGGTACGCGGTCGAAGGATACGCTTGCGTTATGCGCACCAGGGCGGCCGCAATCCCCCGGTCATCGTCATCCACGGCAACCAGACTGAGCGGGTACCGGACGCCTACCGGCGCTATCTCATGAACTGGTTTCGCAAAGCGTTTCGTCTCAAAGGCACACCGGTACGGCTGGTTTTCAAGACCGGCGAGAATCCCTTCAAGGGGCGGCGCAACAAGCTCACACCGCGGCAGGAACGCAAACGCGAACGCCTGATGAAGCACACGCGGGGCTGAGACAGGTTTGGCTGCTGCTTCGATGCTGCTATAAATGTACAAATGACAGCTTCGCCAGAATTCGCCAGGGTCAACGGACGCTTCGCCATGCATCGCGGTGGCTGGCTTGAGTCCCCGTCGATCGCGTTCGAGACGTGGGGTACCCTGCGAGGCAAGGGCGACAATGCCATTATGGTGTTCACCGGCCTCTCGCCGTCGGCACACGCCGCGTCGTCGGTGGAGAATCCGGCAGCCGGATGGTGGGAAGAGATGATCGGTTCCGGCCTGCCGCTCGATACCGACCACTATTTCGTCATTTGCGTAAATTCGCTGGGCAGCTGTTTCGGCTCGACCGGGCCGGCATCGATTGACCCGCTGACCGGGCAAAGGTACCGCCTCAAGTTTCCGGTCTTGAGCCTCGAGGATGTGGCCGAAGGCGGCTACATTGTCGCGCAACACCTCGGACTGGAGAAACTGCATACCACCATTGGCTGTTCGATGGGCGGCATGAGTGCACTCGGCTTCTGCGTGCGTCATCCGGGTTTCAGCGATGGGGTGATCCTTATCTCGTCAGCCACGCGGGCGTTACCGTTTTCCATCGCGGTGCGGTCGCTGCAACGCGAAATGATTCGCCAGGACCCGAAATGGCTGGGCGGGAACTACGATCCCTCGGATCCCCCGATCACCGGGCAGCGCCTGGCGCGCAAGCTCGGCATGATTACCTATCGGTCGGCGAAAGAATGGGAACAGCGCTTCGGCAGGGAACGCGTGACGGCAGAAGGCCACGCCGGTGATCCTTTTCACAGCGAATTTTCCATCGAGTCGTATCTCGAGATGCACGCGGTTCGCTTCACCGGGCAGTTTGATCCGAATTGTTATTTGTACCTGTCGCGCGCGTCCGACTTGTTCGATCTCGCCGAGCACGGTGGCTCTCTCAAATCCGGCTTCAGCAAGCTGAAGCTTTCCCGGGCGCTTGTGATCGGTGTCGAGACCGACATACTTTTCCCCTTGCACCAGCAACAGCAACTGGCAGAAGGGCTGTCGGCAGTCGCGTCCGAAGTTCGTTTCGTACCGCTCGCCTGCATCCGCGGACACGATTCCTTCCTGGTCGACATGGATGCATTTCGGCCGGTGATCTGCAGCTTCTTCGAAACCTGCGGAATCTGACTTAAGGGGTAACCGGCAGAAACAACGCAGGATCGACGGCAGTCCCGTTCAGGTAGACCGCAAAATGCAGGTGCGCACCGGTCACCCTGCCGGTTGCACCCACCTTGCCGAGCACGGACCCGCGATCCAGTCGTTCGCCGTTTGTGACGGCAATTGAATCGAGATGACAGTACATGGTCACGAAACCCTGTCCATGATCGACGACGACGGTGTTGCCATTGAAGAAAAAATCACCGGCAGCTGTCACAGTGCCTGCAGCCGGAACGCGGATCCCGGTGCCGCGGATGGCCGCAATGTCCATGCCCTTGTGCGGTGAACGCGGTTGCTCATTGAAGAATCGGCGCAATCCGAAACTCGAGCTGCGCGCGCCCTCGACCGGAGGACGAAGACTGAGGTTCTGCGGAACCTGATCGCTCCATACGGAGAGCGCGGTATCGAGCAGCTTGCGCTCTCGTTCGATACGCTCGAGCTCGGCCGGCTCGGGCTCCACATATTGCTGGCTGACCGTCAATCGTTGCTCACGGTAGGCATGGGCGAGGACCTCGATCGCAACCGTCTGTTCCTCGCCGCTGGCGGACCGCAGGGTGACAGACAGCGTGCCGGGATCCTGCTCGAGCGGAATGCCGACGATTGCCCGCCATCGGCCCGCATGTTCAACCACCAGCACCTGCCTGCCGTTGAACAGTGCCACTGGTCTGCCACTGTCGCCGGGCCCCGCGTCGATTACCGCGACGCCGCCCGGCCAGGGCGAGTGCTGAGGCATTGCTTGCGCGATGCCACTGCACAGCGACAACGCCATGACAAGTTGCAAAGTCCGCCTATGCATCGGATCCACCGCTGACCGAGTCGACCGTTGCAGAGACGACCCCGTT
>JAHKKM010000187.1 GCA_020027645.1 Pseudomonadota bacterium | reverse complement strand
ATAGTCAACACCACCGAGGTTGAAGTGTGCACCGGCAATGCGGTTGCAGGTACGCCCGACGGTCGCGCCCATGAAGTAAGGGTCGGTAAGGTAACCCGCGCAATCTTGATAACCGAGAATCACGTTGCGGATGCCGTCCGGCAGCTGCAGCTCGAGGCGTGTCAGTCGGGCGCCGTAATTCAGCAGCGTGACACGGTCGCCGCGGGCATTTCGCAGTACCCGCTCGGCCAGGCTGTCCGCCGCTATCGTGTCGCTTACCTGGTGCCGCGGTTCGTTGCAGGCAGCGCGGCTGGCACGCTGTGCCGGACGGTCCGGACTTCGCCGCGTCATCGGGGGTGCCTGTACAGATTACGACGCCCGCTCACGAGACGCTCAGGGCTTCACCCGAAATATGAAGTCATTAATGACGTTCTCGACCCACTCCTGCCGGCCGCTTTGCTTGCGCGGCTCACCCTGTTTCGCGGCATATTCGCGGAGATCCTCGAGGGATAGCCGGCCTTTCGCAAATGCCTGGCCCTGTCCGTTGTCGAAACTGGCATAGCGCTCGCGACGAAAATCAGCCAGCGAGGACTTCTCGAGGATCTCGTGGGCGATGAGCAGGCCGCGTGCAAATGAGTCCATGCCGCCGATATGCGCGATAAACAGGTCCTCCAGGTCGGTCGATTCACGCCGGACTTTCGCGTCAAAGTTCAGTCCGCCGGTCTTGAAGCCACCGTCTTCTAGTACGATAAGCATCGCCTGCACCGTGTCGTAAAGGTCGCCCGGGAACTGGTCCGTATCCCAGCCGTTCTGGGGATTGCCGCGATTGGCGTCGATCGAGCCAAGCAAGCCGGCATTCGCACACATTCTGAGCTCGTGAGCGAATGAGTGGCCCGCCAGCGTGGCGTGATTGGCTTCCACGTTGACCTTGAAATCGTCGGCAAGTCCGTATTGCCGGAGAAAGCCGATGACGGTCTGGGCGTCGACGTCGTACTGGTGGTACATGGGTTCCATCGGCTTGGGCTCGATCAGGAACGTGCCGTTAAAGCCGATCGAGCGGCCGTAGTCGCGGGCCATGCCAAGGAACCTCGCCATGTGTTCCAGCTCGCGGCCGGTATCGGTGTTGAACAGTGTGGAATACCCCTCGCGACCACCCCAGAACACATAGTTCTCGCCGCCGAGTTCGACCGTCGCATCCAGCGCCGCCTTGACCTGGGCCCCCGCCTGCGCGACGACATCGAAATCCGGGTTGGTCGATGCACCGTTCATGTAACGCGGGTGCGAGAACAGGTTCGCAGTGCCCCACAGCAACCGGATTCCGGTTTCCATTTGCCGTGTTTTGACACGCCCGACCAGATGCTGCAGGTTTTTCTCGCTTTCGGCAACGCTCGCGCCTTCGGGTGCCAGGTCGCGATCGTGAAAGCAAAAGTAGGGCACCGTCATCTTGCTGAAAAACTCGAACGCAGCGTCAAGCCTTTCTTCTGCCGCCTCGATCCGGTCCGTACTCTCATCCCAGGGGTGGGGGCGCGTGCCGGGACCGAAGGGATCGGCGCCGTCAGCGCAAAACGTGTGCCAGTAACAGACGGAAAAACGCAGATGGTCGCGCATGGTCTTGTTGCCGACCACGCGATCCGCATCGTAGGCTTTGAATGCCAGGGGGTTATCGGACTCAGGGCCTTCGTACTCTATACGTGAAATGCCGGGAAAGTACTCGCGATTGCCAATCCAGGGTCGCACACTCATGATCTTGCTCCGTCTGTTTCGAATAATGGTGTCACGCCCGCTACCGCGCGCCGGTAGGCCGCGTAGCCGTCAGCGTAGCGATCGGATGTGGTTTCGTCGGGCGTGCAGGCGAGATCCGGCCGCTGCACGATGTGCTCGCAGGTTACGTCGGCGATGCCGCGCGCAGAATCATACTGGCGTTCCAGTACCCACAGTGCTTGCAGCGCAGCACCGAACGAGGCGCCTTCGTCCTGCGCGAGCCGTACGACCGGCAGCCGGCAGATATCGGCCACGATCTGGCGCCAGGTTCGACTGTTGGCGCCGCCTCCGGTCAGCACGATTTCCGATGACTCGATGCCCAGCCGGCGCAGTTCGTCGAGTCCGAAGCGCAGCCCGTAGGTTGCACCTTCAACAGTCGCCCGCAACAGGTGCCCTTTCTCGCAGTTTCGCGGGTTGAGCCCCAGCACGCTCGCGCTGGCGCGCGGCAGGTTCGGTGTACGTTCGCCGGTGAAAAACGGCAGGACAATCAGACCGCCGGAAGCGGCCGGTACGGCGTCGATGGCTGCATCGAAGCCGGCGTTGTCGATGGCCAGCGGCTGCTTCATTAACTCGGTGGCGAGCGTGCAGTTCATTGTGCAAAGGAGGGGCAGCCAACCGCCGGTCGAGCTGCAAAACGCCGCGATATTGCCTTGTGGATCGACAATCGGCCGATCTGCGTAAGCAAACAGCGTTCCTGACGTGCCAAGGCTCATCGTCAGCTGGCCCGGCACGACGTTGCCGGTGCCAATCGCTGCCATCATGTTGTCGCCGCCGCCCGGTGCCACCGGGATACCGGTCGGCAGGCCGAACTCCTGTGAGAACAGAGCCGCGGTATGCCCGATGACTTCCCCGGGTTCAACCAGCTCCGGCAGGCAATTGGCCAGGTTCCGCGATGGCTCGACGGCCCGCAGCATCTCGGGGCTCCAGCGGCGATTCCGCACGTCGAGTAACGCCGTGCCTGATGCGTCACCGTACTCCATCACGGCGCGGCCCGTCATGACGAAATTCAGGTAGTCGTGCGGCAGCAGTACGTGCGCCATGCTTTGGTACTTTCGCGGATGGTGCTTCCGCAGCCAGCGAATCTTCGGGGCGGTGTAGCCGGTCAGCACCGGGTTTCCGGCGAGTGCAATGCAGCGCTCACGGCCGCCGCAAACCTCCATGATCTCGTCCGCTTCCTGCTGCGTCGATGTATCGCACCACAGTTTTACCGCGTGCAGTACGTCGCCGTTGGCATCAATCGGCACGAAACCATGCTGCTGTCCGGAAACGGCAACCGCGCGCACCGACATGCGAACGCTTGCGCTGACCTTCTGCAGCGCCTGTTTCAATGCCACCAGCCACCAGCTCGCTTCCTGTTCGGCCCGACCGGTAGCATCGCGCATAACTTCGAGCGGCGCGGATGCCGAGGCGACGACTTCGCGAGCCTTGTAGTCATAGAAAACAACTTTCAGCCCTTGTGTGCCGAGATCTATGCCGAGTGTCGTGTCCATCGTGTGTCGTCCTGCTCCCGTTACCGATCGTTTACTTCGCACTCCTTCTCTGATTATTGATCCGGCAATAGTTGTTCTGATTGATAAATGGATTGCACCTTTATCGTCTCAGACTCGAGGCCGGGATGCCTCTGCAACCCCTTGCTTGCTTTCCAATCGGTGCTTCGCCGAATCTACCTTCGAACTACCCACAGATTCTGCGGAGGAGCCCAAATTATTAATCCGGCAATAGACGAATCATCGGATTCCGAAACATAACACGGCTGTCGGAGCCCACGGACTCCAGGCCGAGCGTGCCGTGGCGAAGACTGGCCGGTCCATCTACATTTGCAGGTTCGGTGAATTCGTTGACTGTCTCACCATTCACTTTTACCGTTACTTTCTTACCGTCAACCTTGATGTAGTAGCTGAACCATTCGTTATCGCGGTGTGGGGCAGTGTTCACCTCGCTTGCCCCAACCAGGCTTCCGGTCTTGCTCTCACCGGCCCGGCTGGCATTAATCTGAGCCTCATAACCAAAGGCAGGACGCCCCTTCTCTTCGTAATGGGTATGAAAATAAACCCCTGAAGCCGAACCAGGTTCGGTGTAGACATCTACCTTGAATTCAAAGTTTTTGAAATATCCGCCAGCGATCCGACCGTCATAGAACAGATTCCTTTGATCTCCCTCGACAATCAGGGTGTCACCGTCGAGTCGGAACGATTTTCCGGCCCGGGTATTATAGGCGTTCGACAAGTTCATCCGTTCGATCCCATCTCTGCCATACCACGTAGCCGACGTCCAATCCAGGGCGCCGCCGCTTTCAAGCCAACCGTTCAGCGTATCGTCCCAGAGAGAGATCCACCCAAGTCCACGTTTTCCTTCATATCCCGGGGCTGGCGACCCATCGTCTTCAAGTTTTCCTGCCGCCCAGAGCACGCCCGATGCAATAAGATTCAAATTCACATCCGAGCCCATCTCAGCATTATGATGCCCAATTGTACTGGCGAAAACCCGAACGCCTTGGTGCTCGTGTGTCCAGGCTGTTTCAGTAAAGGCTCCGGTCTCCACCGAATAGGCCTGAGATAACGGAGTGGCATTATCATGCAAATCAACGATCAGATATAACTCGCCTGGGGGGGGCGTGTGCCAAGAACGAGGATAGTTCTGCATGATCGGGTGATGCGGCTCCAGAACCTCGATCGTGTAGGATGGGGTATTGGGATGATTTTCTTTCTCGTGGACGTACGAGACAGCGCCGGTAAAGTCCCACCAGGCCTGCGGTGCATCGCCGCTTGCATATTGATAGAGATGCATGGGGCAGTGAAGCATAACGGCAGGTACTTTATGCTTGACGTGCTCGGCGACGATTCCTTTTACATAGGCTTCATCTTTTACTTGAAGATTACAGTGATTGTAGATGACAACGTCGAAATCGGCCGCCCAGTCCTTCTTCAAATGACGGGAGAAATGAAAATCAGTTGATTCCATTGTCTGCGTATCCGCGCCTTCATAGTCAGTTGTAATTTCGATGTTCGAAAGACGCTCCAACAGTCCCTCTTTAATCTGGTCCTTTTGTGTCGCGTAATCGTGCCAGGGGCCGCCGCCGGTAATCATCAAGATTTTCAATGGATCGGGGTTCTGCGCTCCGGCGTATTGA
>JAHKKM010000186.1 GCA_020027645.1 Pseudomonadota bacterium | reverse complement strand
CAGGTTCGCGCCCAGCTCATGGGGTCAGGAACGATACTTCGGGAGGTTCTCGCCGCTGCCGAACTGCTGGAGAAAGACTTCGGCATCCCGTCGGATGTCTGGTCTGTCACAAGCTTCAACGAGTTGCGGCGCGATGCAATGGCTGCTGAGCGCTGGAACCAGTTGCATCCGGAAGATCCGCCGCGAAAGAGCTACCTCGAGAAATGCCTGCACAAGCGCAAGGGGCCCTACATTGCAGCAACGGACTACATGAAAATCGTTCCGGACCAGATTCGCCGTTGGATTCCCGGGTCTTTCGTGACCCTGGGTACCGATGGATACGGTCGCAGCGACGCGCGAAGCGCATTGCGCAATCACTTTGAAGTCGACAAGCGTTACATCGTTGTGACGGCGCTCAAGGCCATGGCCGATGATGGCATGCTGGACCAGAAAACCGTAAGCAACGCCATCAAGAAGTTCAAAATCGATCCCTCGAAGCCTGATCCGGTCAAGCTTTAGAGACCGGGACCGGAAGCGGAGTTCATCTTGTCTGAATCCATCGACATCATCATTCCCGATCTCGGAGATTTCGCCGACGTCGAGGTCATCGAGGTCCTGGTCGCGAGCGGCGACAAGGTCGCGCGTGAAGACGGCCTGATCACTCTCGAGACCGACAAGGCGACGATGGACGTTCCGGCGCCGCAGGACGGAGTCATCGAATCCATCCGGGTCGCGTCCGGGAGCCGGGTTTCTGCCGGCGACGTCATAGGCCGGATGTCTGTGGTGCAAAAAGAGGCGCCGCGCGGTGCTGCGAAAGACAAGCCGCCCGCGGCCGCTGCTGTTCCGGTTGCATCCCGTCCGGCGGCATCTGCCGCTGCGCCCGTGAAATCCTCTGTGCCGCCGGCGACTGCGGCGCCTCGCATACTGCCGCCCATCAACGAAGCGGGTTTTTCCAAAGCTCATGCCAGTCCTTCCGTGCGAAAACTGGCAAGGGAACTGGGCGTCGATCTGGCTCGGCTGCAGGGCTCGGGGCCGAAGCAACGCATCTTGCACGAGGACATCAAGGCGTTCGTCAAGTCGGTGATGACAGGCGGTGCAGCGCTGCCGGGCGGCGGGCTGCCGAAAGTGCCAGTGGTCGACTACGCCAAGTACGGCCCGGTCGATGCGAAGCCGCTTACCCGCATCCAGAAAATTGCCGGCCCTCGACTGCAGGCAAGCTGGATCAATCTGCCGCACGTTACGCAGCACGATGTTGCCGACATTACTCAGCTCGAAGCCAGGCGGCAGGCACTCAAAGGCCCGGCCAAGGCCCGCGGTATCTCGCTCACGCCGTTGGCCTTCATCATGAAGGCGTGCATTGCGGCGCTGAAAGAGTTTCCGCGTGTCAATGCATCCTTGTCGGAGGACGGCGAATCGCTGGTCTACAAGAATTACTATCACCTCGGCTTCGCGGCAGACACGGAAAACGGATTGATGGTTCCGGTGATACGGAACGCGGATACCCTGGATGTGTACGAGCTAGCACGGAAACTCGGTGAACTGTCGGCACTGGCGCGAGACGGGAAACTGAAGGCCGATCAGTTGCAGGGCGCCAGTTTTACGATATCGAGCCTTGGCGGTATTGGCGGCACGGCGTTCACGCCGATCGTCAATGCGCCCGAGGTTGCCATACTCGGCGTTTCCCGTTCAACCATGCAACCGGTATGGAATGGCAAGGAATTCGAACCGAGGCTGATGCTGCCCTTGTCATTCTCTTATGATCACAGGGTCATCGATGGCGCTTACGCAGTACGTTTCACAACTTTTCTGACCCAGACCCTGTTCAACGTGGACGCGCTGCTCGAGGCCACTCCCTGATGGCCAGCCGCGTCGAATTGCGTGTCCCGGACCTCGGCGACTTTCAGCAAGTGGAGGTCATCGAAGTGCTGGTCAAAACCGGTGATGAGCTTGCAGTCGATGATCCTGTCATTACGCTGGAGACCGACAAGGCTTCGATGGACATCCCTGCGACGGGGGCTGGCAGGGTAGTCGCTGTGCATCTCAAGGCGGGAGACAAGGTGTCTGCGGCGGACCTCATCGCAACGCTCGAAACAGCGGGGAAAGACGTCGAGGATGCCGTCCCGGAGGATTACACCAAGACTGTAATAATCAATCCGCGTGACGCGGTGGCCCGCAAACCGGCGCCGCAGGCGGATTCGACGAGTTTGCCGGATGCCACCCACAAGACGCAGCTGGTTGTTATCGGGGCCGGGCCGGGCGGCTATACGGCTGCCTTTCGTGCCGCGGACCTGGGAATGCAGGTGGTGCTGGTGGAACGCTGGCCGGTACTCGGCGGGGTTTGCCTCAATGTCGGCTGCATTCCTTCCAAGGCCTTGTTGCACGCCGCCAAGGTCATCGACGATGCGAGCGCAATGTCTGCTCATGGCATTCGTTTCGCTCCACCGGAGATCGATGCCGCCGCGCTGCGGCTGTGGAAGAACGAGGTGATCGGTCGCCTTACTGGCGGCCTTACGCAACTGGCCAAACAACGCAAGGTCCGCGTAGTTCGGGCGACTGCAAAGTTTCAGACCGCCAATCGATTGATGCTGGACAACGGCGAGAGCATCGAATTCGAAAAATGCATCATTGCAGCGGGTTCGGAAAGCGCCATGCTGCCGGACCTGCCAAAGGATCCCCGCATAGTGGATTCGAGCGGGGCCCTGGAGCTCGACCCGATTCCGCAGCGCCTGCTGGTCATTGGCGGCGGCATCATCGGCCTGGAAATGGCCTGCGTGTACAGCGCACTCGGAAGTCGCGTGTCTGTGGTCGAATTGACTCCGGGACTGATGCCGGGCACCGATCCGGACCTGATCCGGCCATTTCGCAAGATCATCGATGCACGCTATGAAGCCATCATGCTGGAGACGAAGGTCACCGGTATGCGAGCGGCAGCATCCGGAATCGAAGTCCGCTTTGAGGGCAAGGATGCGCCGGCAAGTGACACGTACGACAAGGTGCTGATAGCCGTGGGACGGCGCGCCAACGGTGACAAGATCGATGCTGCCAGGGCCGGTGTCTCGGTCGACGCACGCGGTATCGTCGCGGTGAACAAGCAGATGCAGACCAATGTGCCGCACATTTTTGCCATTGGTGACCTCGCAGGCGGGCCGATGCTCGCGCACAAGGCATCACACGAAGCGAAGGTTGCCGCTGAGGTGGCCGCAGGACACAAGAGTGCATTCGATGCCCGCGCTATTCCATCGGTTGCATACACGGATCCGGAGATAGCCTGGGTCGGGCTGACGGAACTCGACGCAAAGCGCGACGGCGTTGATTACGGCAAGAAACAGATTCCCTGGGCGGCCAGCGCCCGGGCCCTGTCGCTGGGACGAGCCGAGGGGTTCACCAAGCTGCTGTTCGACAACAAATCCGGACGCGTACTCGGCGGCGGCATTGTCGGGCCGCATGCCGGCGATCTCATTTCGGAGATTGCACTTGCCGTCGAAATGGGTGCCGACGCGGCAGACCTGTCACTTACCGTTCACCCGCACCCGACGCTGTCGGAAACCATTGCGTTCGCAGCCGAAGCCTGGGAGGGCACGCTGACCGACCTCTACATGCCGAAAAAGAAATCCTGATCGGGAAAAAGGTGTCAGGTTTATTTTATTTGCTTAGCCAGGACCGGGGTGACCCGGCAAAGCACATAAAATAAACCTGACACCTTTTTCCGTTTTTCCGCACCCGGCTCGCGGCAACGACGAATCAATCCAAGCCGGCCGGTGCCGGTTCCGCCAAAAATTTCAGGACGACCTCGGTCAGCTCCGCCTTCTCGCATACCGTGGCTAAGTGGCCACAGGCGCCCGGCAACTCGTGCAATTCGGCGCCAGCCAGCCCGGCAAGCTCGCGTGAGGGTAGCGGATTTACCACGTGATCTTCCGGAGAGATGACAATCAGGAGATCGGCATCGATCGCCTCGGCTGCCAATTGCATGGACCCGGCAAATTGCGCCGAGATATCGTGGTGAATCATGGCCTCGAGCTGAGGAACGCGATTCTCCAGCCCGTATCGCCGGGTGAATTCCAGGGACTGCTGTACATAATCGTTGTACGCCGTGGTGGGCGTGTTGCCGGCAACGTAGCTTGGTGTGAAGATCGTGAGGTTACCTAGTGCTGTGATAATCCGGACCGCGCTTTCATAGTCATCGTCTGCGACCTGTTGTATCGTCTCGAGCTGCGCATGCCACAGCAGCAGGTCGTAACTGGTCTGGCGCGGTGTGCCGACGATCGACACGACCTTGTCCATGAAATCCGGAAAGCGGACTGCCCATTCGAGGGCCTGCATCCCGCCCATCGAGATGCCGATTACCGCATGCAACTGGTTTATCGACAGTATGTCGACCAACAGCCGATGCTCGGCGATAACCATGTCTTCGATACGCAGCGATGGAAAGGCGGCCCCATGCTGTGACTTGCTGTTGCCGGGAGACGACGAAACCCCATTGCCGAACGCATCGACCACAATGACGAAATAATTTGCCGAATCCGCGACCAGGCCTGGCCCGACATAGCCGAAATTGACCAGGTCCTCCGAAGTACCGCCATACCAGCTTGGAAACAGCAGCGCATTCGATCGCGCCTCGTTCAGCTGGCCGAAAGTACGATACCCCAGACGACAATCCCGGATCACTTCGCCACTGACCAGCGGGCAGTCCTGAAATTCGGCGAACTGCTGATCGCCGTCCGCCCGCACAGAGGCCATCACGATGACCTGCGCCGCGAGCACCAGGGTCCACGTGCTGCTCTTTGTCATGAATCTTAGCCCCATTGACCGTCAGTCAGGAGACTTTAACGGCAGCCACTTCAGGACACAATTTGTTTAGCTGCGCAGAGCAATCTTTCGGGCAATCAGGTGATCCA
>JAHKKM010000185.1 GCA_020027645.1 Pseudomonadota bacterium | reverse complement strand
CCCTGTTGCCGTTCGCACGGCGGTGTGGCTGCGCTGAACGGAACCGACGGCGGCCTGCTGTGGGAATACCGGACGACTTCCCACGCCGCTGTCACAGGAAAAAATTCCGCCGGCGCAGAGCAGTGGGGCCCGTCCGGTGCCTCGGTCTGGACCACCCCGGCCATTGATATCGAACGTGGGGTCCTGTACGTGGGCAGCGGCGAAAATACCTCGCCACCGGCCACCGGGACCAGCGATGCCGTAATTGCGCTCGATCTTGCAAAAGGAGCGACTCGCTGGATTTTCCAGGCACTTGCCGGCGATGTCTGGAATGCCGCCTGCCTGCTCGGCGGTGCGAACTGCCCGCCGGATGCCGGGCCGGATTTTGATTTCGGCGGCGGACTGACGCTTGCCCGTTCGGCGGAGGGTCAGGAATTCGTTATTGCCGGTCAGAAGTCCGGCGAGCTTTATGCGCTCGACCCGGACAAGGACGGCGCGCTCGCGTGGAAAACACGGCTAAGCCAGGGCACATCGAACGGCGGCATACACTGGGGTGTGGCCAGCGACAACGAGCGCGTGTACGTCACCATCGCGGACCCGCCGCGCGCAACTCCCGGCTACAAACCGAACCCGGGTGTCTTTGCGGTGAGCCTTTCGAACGGCGAACTGCTTTGGTCATTGCCGGTCGAGCGCGGCTGTGCCATCGACCCGGCCGATGTACCGCGGGTGGGCCTTGCCGCGATGCAGGATGCGGCAAACCGCAATCCATGGCCTGAATGCTCGTTCTATTACGGCCATTCCGCAGCACCGCTGCTGGCGAACGGCGTGTTATATGCCGGTGCGCTGGATGGGCACTTGCGCATGCTCAGCGCCGACGACGGTAACGTGCTGCGTATCGTCGATACGCGCAAAGCGTATGCAGCGAGCAACGGCATCGACGGGCACGGTGGAGCGATCGATCTCTCAGGCGTCGTGGTGGACGGCGAACGTCTGTTCATCACCAGCGGTTACGGCATGTTCGGGCAGATGCCGGGAAACGTGCTGCTCGCCTACGAACTCCTCAGGCACGGAACCCGGCAAACAGCTTCTGGTGACCGGTAATGATGCGGCGGGTCTCCGCCGGGTCGGCGTTTGTGGTGCCATCGCCAAACAGGAACGTGCCACCGAGCACAAGCGCATCGGAGCGCGAAAACATGTACAGCAGTCCTTCTTCGCTGCCACCGACAGTGAGGTAATCGACGTCGAGGTCCGGCGGCAGGAACAACAGTTGCCCCTTGACCGGCGTGAGTTCGGTATCGCCGAAGAGTTGTGCGGCGCCGAGCCCTGTGCAATTGAAAATAACCGGTTCGGCCAGCGACAGCACATCCGCGCGGTCGACAAAATCGCGCACCACGAATACTCCGCCGGCCTGCAGGAAATCGTCGGTGACGCGACGCAGGAAAGTAGCCGGTTCGATCAACATCGTCACCGTGCGCCGCACGTACGGTACCGGAAATGGATGCTCATCGGGGCTCAGATCGGCAACCGATGCAAACAACTCCGGTAGTTCGCGCAGGTAATAGCTGAATTCGAAAGGCTTATGTTCGAGATAGTAGTTCTCGATCCATCGTACGCCGTAATCGGGACCGCCGAGATTGGTAAACGCGTGGTGCGAGATACGTGCCGCCCATTTGAACTGCGACTCGAAAGCCGGGGTCGCCACGCCTTCCTCGAAGACGCTGGTCGGCGCCCACTGGCCGGCCGCAACGTTCGAGGTGCTGTGCCGGGCCACGTTTCGCGTGTAAATGCTCACCTTCCAGCCCGCGTCCTGCAGCAGGCGCGCGGTGGTCAGGCCCATGACGCCGCCACCGACCACGGCTGCCTGCCGATACTCCATCCCTTGGGTCTCGCGTACTGCCAGCGCCGATGAGCCCCAGGAGAGGGTGATTCCGCCACCGCCATGGCCGTAGTTGTGAATGACCGTCTTCTCGCCCATTTGCTCGGCCTTGACCACAAACCCGGACGGTCGATAGGGACGTAGCCCGACCACTTCGCGAATCACACGGTCTTCGGATATCCGCGGCGCCAGGAATGGCTTCCGCGACAAGGGCCGTTCGTATTCGTGCGTGCGGCTGATACTCGCCGTGCAGGCACTCAACGTCGCGGCAATGGAAGTCGCAGCAATCGTTTTCAAACACTGTCGGCGCGTCACGGGTGGCAGCATCATAGGTTCAGGCTCCGGTCAGGTAATCAATCCGCGTGGACATGAACATTGCGTCGTATTCGGTAGAATGTCCATCATGAAAAGAGTGGTCCCGCTGTTCCTGATTGCACTTCTGGTCATCATTGCCGCGTACCTGTTGCAGCAGAATACGCTCGACCGCGGCGATCCAGGTTTACCGCCCATAGAAGCCGCCGATTCCCGACAGGACGCTTTATTCAGGGAATGTGTCGCTGCGCGAGACAGGGAAATTCACAAAAGGACTTTCTCTACTATCGACAACCCGGACGTACAACGCGAAATCCTCGCCACCGAAAAAGAACGCGCCATCCGCGCGTGCCGCAAGGAATTACAGTGACAGAATTACAGTGACAGTAACCTTAATTGGATGCGCTTGAGCGAGAGTAGCCGTGGTCAGGTCCAATTAAGGTTACTGTCACTGTAATTCAACGCAACTAATTAAGGTTACTGTCACTGTAATTCCGGTCGATCGCCGCTCAGACGACCGGTCCGTACCTGAGCTTTGGCTGCATGGTCGGGTGCCGGCCCGCGCGCGTCATGTCGAGCAGGCCCCACATGGGCCACACCAGGTCGACATGGCGGGGGTTGCCCCCGGGCAACGGTGTCCACAGGATCTCTGATGCCCAGAAGTGCCGGATTTCGTCGCCTTTTCTCTCGAACACATTCATCAACGGCATCAGCGTTTCGGTGGATTCGCCGGGCTGCGACCGGTAGTCGCGCATGTAATCGTTTTCCTGCGATGACAGCAGCCGAAGGTCGCGCCAGGTCCGTTCGACGGCAATGGCATGCAATTGCTTTGGGCTGGCCTTGCCGACGACGACCAGCTCCACCTGCTCGCGCACGTGGCGGCTGCTGACACTCAGGCCGTCGATGACGGAAGTGCACGACGGGCAGGGGTTTTTCCAATCCGGGCCGTACATGTAGCTGTAGACGATCAGGTGATCTTTGTCGCCGAACAGCTCCGACAGCAGCATGGTGGTAGTGCTGCCGTCCGCGTAATCGATTTCCTCGAACTCATAATCTTCCAGAAGCAGGCCCCCGGGCGGCAGCCTGCGTCGCAGTGCCGCCACTTCTTCTATCCTGTCGCGAAGTTCCTGCTCCTTTAAGAGCAGCTCGTTACGCGCCTTGCGGTACTCCTGCGACTCGCCGGGAAAACGATGGTCATGAGTCTGTGTTTTCGCGCCTGCCATGGCGTAGCGCTCCTCTGCTGATCAGCCAGGTAGATATTCGTAGCTTGCCTGCAGCCCCAGCGGCAAGCCGACCGCCCAATACAATAAGAGGAAAGCGGTCCAGACGACAAGAAAAGTTACCGAGTACGGCAGCATCATCGCGGTCACGGTGCCGATGCCGGTGGACTTGACGTAGCGCTGGCAATAGACCACGACCAGCGGAAAGTAGGGCATCAGCGGCGTGATGATATTGGTGCTCGAGTCACCGACGCGGTACGCAGCCTGCGCAAAGTCCGGCGAGATGCCGAGTTGCATCAACATCGGCACGAGTATCGGCGCAAGCAGCGCCCATTTCGCGGAAGCTGAGCCGATAAACAGGTTGATGAAGGTGGTCAGGATGATGACGGCGATAATCGTAATCGCCGTCGGCATGGCCATGGCTTTCAAAACGGCGGCCCCCTCCATTGCCAGCAGCACGCCCAGGTTGGACTGGCCGAAGGCGTAGATGAATTGCGCTATGACGAACATGATAACGAGGTAATACGCCATGCTGGTCATGGCCTTGGTCATACCCGCGATGACATCCTTCGAGCTCTTCACGGTGCCTGCAGCAATGCCGTAGACCACGCCCGGTAACAGGAACAGGATGAAAATCAGCGGCACGATGGACTGCATGAGGGGAGCCGTGCCGGCTGTCAATGCGCCTTCCGGCGATCGCCAGGCCGATGTGTCCGGCAGCGAGCTCAGTATGAGCAGCAGGACACCGATGAGCATCGCCACCAGCGACATGCGCAGTCCCTTGCGCTCCGAAGGCATCAGGCCCTGCATCGTGGGCAGGTCGTGAAGGTCACCATCGAGTTTGCTTTCTTTCAAGCGGGGCTCGACCACGCGATCAGTCAGGTACCAGCCGAGACCGATGATCAACAGCGATGACGACATGGTGAAGAAATAGTTGTTGAGCGGATTCAGCGTAATGGATGGGTCAAGGATCTGCGCACCGGCCTGCGAAATGCCTTGCAACAGGGGATCGAGCGACGAGGGAATGAAGTTGGCTGAAAAGCCCCCGGACACGCCGGCAAACGCGGCCGCAATTCCTGCCAACGGGTGCCTGCCCGCGGCGTAGAAAATAACCCCGCCCAGCGGAATCACCAGCACGTACCCGGCATCGGCAGCCACATGGCTCATGATGCCCACCGCGATGACCATCGGCGTAAGCAGCCAGCGCGCGGTCACCGCCATCATGGCGCGCAATCCGGCATTGATGAACCCGGTGTGCTCGGCGACACCGATACCCAGCATGGCCACCAGCACCACCCCCACCGGATGAAAATGGGTGAAGTTGGTGACCATCGCGGCCATGAACCCGGCGAACGACCGGCCAGAAAGCTGATTTATGACCATCAGCGGCTGGCCATTGCGCGGATCGGTCAGACCAAAGTCTATGCCGGACAGGGCCCAGGAAAGGAACCACACGATCACAAGCAGCGCGACGAACAGCATCGCCGGATCGGGCAGCCGGTTGCCCAC
>JAHKKM010000184.1 GCA_020027645.1 Pseudomonadota bacterium | reverse complement strand
GATTGCGCTTGCAAAGCGCAACGGGCTCAAAGCCGAGCAGGAACGGGATCTGGTAACGCAGCTCGCCGAGATTCCTGGTCTTATCGAACAGGTTCTGACCCTGGACTCGGCGATCGAATCCCTGGCCCAGCATTTCGTCGATAAACACCATGCGCTGTTTCTCGGGCGCGGTGTGCAGAACCCTGTTGCGATGGAAGGGGCGCTGAAGCTCAAGGAAATCTCCTACATACATGCCGAGGCCTATGCGGCCGGAGAACTGAAGCACGGACCGCTTGCGCTGGTCGATGAGGACATGCCAGTCGTGGCAGTTGCACCCGATGACGAATTGCTGGAGAAACTGAAGAGCAATCTGCAGGAAGTTCGAGCGCGCGGCGGCCAGCTTTACGTGTTTGCCGATCCGCGCGTGCAATTCGGCGATCGCATCGGCATTCACACGACCCGTATGCCGGCGCAGATCCAGGACTTTCAGGCGCCGATTCTGTACACCATCCCGTTGCAACTTCTGGCCTATCACGTCGCCGTGCTAAAAGGCACCGACGTCGACCAGCCGAGAAACCTTGCCAAATCGGTTACTGTCGAGTAATTGCCGGAGCACCAGAGAACCGCGGTCCGACTCTGGCCTGTCGGAGAATAATCGCCGGTCGGCCTCAGGCTTCGATGAACTCCTGCCAGTCGCTGTCTTTCGGTGGCGGTGACGCGAGACTGACGATGATCAGGGTCGCAACAGACACTATGACAGCAGGAATGGCGATGTAATCGGTATCCATCGGGAAAACGACGCCCAGCACGTTCAGTGGCTCGGCGCTGTCTTTGAACAATGCGTTCAGGAACGCAATGCTGAGAACGGTCAGCATGCCGGATGCAATCGATGCCACGCCAGCGGCGCGCGTGACACGCTTCCAGAAAAATGCGGCGAGCAATGCCGGTGCGAGTGCGGCGCCAATCATCGTATAGGAAATGAACGCCATCTCCAGGATCGTTTCGAACTGGCTCATCATCAGGTACGCAAGCACTCCGATAACAACAATACAGATGCGCTGCATCCAGACGATCTGCGACTGGGTGGCGTTCTTGAAAAAGAAAGCCTGCAGAATGTCCCGGGTGATGTTCGTCGAGGTCACCATCAGGAAGGTGTTGCCGGTTGAAAGGATGATTGCAGCGCCGGCGGCGAGCAGCAGCGAACCGACGATGACCGGCAGCTGTTCGTAACCGATGCGCAGTATGATTTCCTCGGCCATGGCGCGATTGATACTGCCGTCGGCAAAAAAGAAACGTGGATCATCTGCGTAAATGGCAAATCCGACCAATGCGATCAACATCATCAGCGTCTCGATCAGTACCACACCGATGAACATACCCATCACCGCTCTTCGTGCGCTTTTCTCGTCTTTGGCCGATGAGAATTTCTGGTACATGCTGCTTTCGCTCATCAACAACAGGAATGTCGGGAGGATTATGCCGATGACCCAGAAGAAATCGTGACCGCCCATTACCGACAGGTGACTGGGTTTGGTCTGCTGGATGGTGGCAAGAACCTCGCCAAGACCACCGTGCGCTGCAATCGCAAACGGCAGCGTGAGTGCCATGCCGAGCAACATTATGGATCCATTGAAAATATCGATTGCCACGATCGACACCATGCCGGCGAAAACCGTGAAACCGATGATCAGAATCGCTGCGATGATCATTCCGGTCTCGGGCGTGACCGATCCTTCGGACAGGATCGAAATGAATCGGCCGCCGCCTTTGAACTGGTACCCGGCAATGACCATGTAGGCAATAATGATGGTGATTGTGCCAAGTACCTTTGCGAGCTGGCTGTAACGCTTCTCGAGAAGGTCGGTGAGGGTGTACTGGGCGATACGGCGAACGCGCGCGGCGATCAGGTATACGACGAGAATGCCGACCCATGCGCCGGCCGAAAACCAAAGCTCCGAAATACCGGTGCGGAAGGTAAGTCCCGCAGTGCCGAAAAGGCTGCCGGACCCGATCCATGTGCAGATCAGGGTGGCAACGAGCATGTAGACCGGCACCTGGCGCCCGGCGATCATGAAATCGTCCGCGGACTTGACGGACCTGGTCTTGTAGACGCTGATGCCGAGCAGCGCAAGTACGTAAATCGTAACGACGCTGATATAGATCATGACGGTACCCGTCTACTTACGGTTATGGCCGCAGATCAGCGCGCTGCGTGCGCCTTCTGTAAAACGCTTCGTTTCGAGCCATAGAAAAGATAGATGAGGATGCCGATCACGATCCATACGCTCATCCAGTGCCAGTTGTCGGCGAATGTCTGGGCGAATAAGTAAAGGCAAGCAGCGGCGCCCACCGGGCAGATGACGATGGCAATCGGCACGCGGAACGCTCTCGGCAGGTCGGGGCGCGTATAGCGGAGCACCAGCACACCGATACAGACGGTAGCAAACGCGAGCAGCGTGCCCATGGACACCAGGTCACCCAGTACGCCGATCGGCAACAGGCCCGCGAGGACCGTGGCAATCACACCGACGAAGATGGTACCGAATCCAGGTGTGCGGTACTTCGGGTGTACGCGGCCGAACGCAGGCGGGATCAGCCCGTCTTTCGCCATCGCATAAAAAATGCGTGCCTGCGCCATGATCATCACGAGGATTACCGACGTCAGGCCCGCAACGGCGCCGATCTCGACCACCGTCTTGAGCCAGAGGAGTTGCGGATAGAACCCTAGCGCCGTGGCGACCGGCTTCGCCGTGCCGAGCTCGTAGTAGGGCACCATGCCGGTGAGCACGGCGCATACCACGATATAGACCACGGTGCAGATCGCAAGCGAACCAAGAATGCCGATCGGCATGTTGCGTTGCGGGTTTTTCGTCTCCTGCGCGGCGGTTGAGACCGCGTCGAAGCCGATGTATGCGAAAAACACGATTGCCGCCGCCCGCGCGACTCCCTGGAAGCCGAACCGTCCGTCTTCCTCGGCCGGAATGAAGGGCTGCCAGTTAGCGGGATCGACGTACTTCAATGAGAAAACGACGAACAGCAGAATCACTGTGAGCTTGATCGACACGATGACAGCATTTGCGGTCGCGGACTGGCGGATACCGCGGTAGCACAGTGCAGCTATGGCGACCACAATCAGGATCGCCGGCAGGTTGATGATGGCGCCGGTGGTTACGATGCGTCCTTGTGCAACAGTCAGCGGCGCGGACGAGAGCGCGTCCGGCAGGGCAAGCGGAATGCCGGCCCACGCACCGATCGAGCCGAGCAGGCTGTTCATGTAACCAGACCAGCCAACGGCCACGGTCGAGGCCGCGAACAGGTATTCGAGAACGAGGTTCCAGCCGATAAACCACGCGACGCCCTCGCCGAGCGTAGCGTAAGAATACGAGTACGCACTGCCGGAGACCGGCATCATCGCGGCGAATTCCGCATAGCACAGACCTGCCAGTGCGCAGGCGAAGCCGGCCATGACGAAGCTCAACATGATGCCGGGCCCGGCGTGGTTGGCGGCGGCCTGTCCGGTGAGCACGAAAATACCGGCGCCGATAACTCCACCGATGCCGAGCAGCACGAGATGCCGCGCTGTCAGCACTCGCCGCAGCGTGGCTTCGCCTTCGAGGCTGCCCTCGACCGGCTCGCCGGCATCGACGTGCGGGGAAGGTGCAATATGCTTGGTAAGGAACAGATTCATTGGGTCTAGCCTCGTCCGGCAGGGCGGTCCTCCTGATGTTACGGGGACCGTTCTTGTTCGGTAGGCTGCGACTCTAGCGAACGGCCCGGGGAAAAGCGACCGATTCGCGCCCATTTTCGCGCCCGTTTTCACAGCCATTGCCGGGCCGGCGGGGTTGGATCCAGCGGTGCCTCATCCGCATGCGATGCTGCCGCGGTCCGATTCCGTATACTGTGCCGGTGTCCGCGTTCAGCCTCAACGAGTTCTACCAGCGCAACAGGCGCGTCGTCATCTGGGCTATCCTTTTTGGGCTGCTCTGGCTGCTGCGGGACTTCTTCGGACTGGTGTTCCTCTCGTTCGTGCTCGCGATCATCGCTGCTCCCATCGCCGATTTTGGCAGTCACCGGGCGAAGCTGCCGCACTGGCTGTCGCTGGCGCTGGTGTATCTGCTGTTTCTCGTCGTGCTTGCGTCGTTCGTGCGCTTCGTCGTGCCCAGTGTCGCGTCCGAAATCAATCGCATGATAGGCAACCTGCCGACCACCGAGTTGCGCCTGATTGAAACGAAGAACCGCTTCGTCGACCGGTATCCATCGCTGCGCCAACCGTTGACAGGTTTCCTGCGCAGTGCACTGGCGGACGATCTCGCTGCAGGCGTCGAGCGGGAGCTCGACAATGAGCGGATGCGGCTGGAGATCAGCGAGGCGGATATTGCCACGGCCGTCGAAACTGATGCCGTCCCTGCCGGCGCGCTGGCCGTGTATTTCAACCGCCAGGATCAGCTTTACCTCAACGCATTGATGACCGAACAATTTCAGCGCGTGCGGGAATACGCGCCGGCAGTCATCAACATGCTGTATCGAGCAACTGCAACGACCTTGCTGGCGCTCCTGTTCAGCTTCCTCATCCTCAGCGATCTGAGCCGCATCAAG
Source organism: Pseudomonadota bacterium (assembly GCA_020027645.1). Lineage (GTDB taxonomy): Bacteria > Pseudomonadota > Gammaproteobacteria > Steroidobacterales > Woeseiaceae > JAKEGN01. The sequence continues at coordinate 338 of JAHKKM010000184.1, read as the reverse complement.
AGCGGTGTCGGCCGATTGAAAAATTCCCGGGTCGGTGATTTTTACGAAGAAACTGCCCAGCCGGTCGTGCGGTTCGGAATGCTGGTTGGTCGAGCCATAGAAGCCCAGGCCTCCATAGCAGTCGTCAATACCGTGCTGACATTGATTGGCCTGCTGCTGCTCGACATACCGCTGATCGCGATGTTGTCGGTCATTGTATTTGTCTGCAGCTTCATTCCGGTGCTCGGCGTATTCATTTCAACGACGCCGATCCTTCTGGTCGCGCTTAACGCCGGCGGACTGTCTCTGTCGCTCGCCGCAATCGGCCTTGTCGTTGCCATTCACGCGATCGAGTCCTA